>JBHIEC010000044.1:0-14028 GCA_046760425.1 Anaerolineae bacterium | reverse complement strand
ATTGAACTTGACATTTGGAAGCAGCCGGTATATAGTTGTCTTGAAACCAAGCCCGGGAGGGTAGACATGGGAGAGCTTGGCCAACTGCTGCGGGAGGCCCGCGAGAGGAAGGGGGTCTCGCCAGCGGAAGTTGAGGCTGCGACCAAGATACGCCAGAAGTACGTGATAGCTCTGGAGGAGGGGAACTACGACCAACTGCCGCCCGGGGTCTACGTGCGCGGTTTCCTGCGGAGCCTGGCCGCCTACCTGGGCCTGGACGCCGAGGAGGTGATCGCCCTCTACGGCAAGGAGGTGCCCCAGGAGGCGGCCCCCCGTCCAACCCGGTTCCTCTCCCAACCTCTGACTACCTCCTCCTGGCTGACGCCTGACCTGCTGGCGGGGATCGTGCTCCTGCTGGCTATCGGCGTCCTGGGGGTGTGGATCTTTCGAGAATACATCGCCCCCCTGGCGCAGGTGACCCCCACGCCCACCGTCGAGGCCATGGCCAGCGCTCCGCCTCCCACCTCGACCGCCACCGCTATCCCGTCCCCGACGGGCACACTCCAACCCCAGCCCACGCCGACCTCCCCTCCCTCGCAAGCGCTCGCAGCGGGCTCGAGCCCAACACAAACCGTAGCAATTGGGCTGCAAGCGCTTGCGACCACCCCCTCGCCAACGCCCCAGGGCATCACCCTCCAGGTGGAGGTGACCGAGAGGGCCTGGCTGCGGGTTGTGGCGGACGGTCAAACAGTCTTTGAGGGCATCCTGGACCGAGGCGCGACCCGCACCTGGCGTGGCCAGGAGCAGATCGCCATGCGCTCCGGGAACGCCGGTGGGGTGTTGGTCACCGTGAACGGCCAGCGGGAGGGGCCCCTGGGGGGCCGGGGCGAGGTGGTGGATCGGGAGTGGCGGCTGACGGAGGAGGGGGTCGTGGTCATTACCCCCGAGCGGCCAACACCCACGGACTGAGGTCCTGGAGATGCGCTATTACCTGCTGACCCTCGGCTGTCCCAAGAACGTGGTGGATTCCGAAGGCATGGCCGAGCTGCTGCGCCGCGCCGGCTACGTTGAGAGCGACCGCCCCGAGGAGGCCGAGGTCCTGATCGTCAATACCTGCGGCTTCATCGCCCCGGCCCGGGAGGAGTCCCTGGCCGCCCTGCGGGAGCTGGCTCAGATCAAACGCCCCGACCAACTTCTCGTCGCCGCCGGCTGTCTGGCCCAGCGCGATGACGGTCTGCTGCCCCGGGCGATCCCCAGCCTGGACGGGATGCTGAGCACCCGCCGCTGGTACGAGATCGCCACCCTGGTGAACCGGCTGCGCGCCCACTTTGGCGACATCCCCCAGGCAGGCCTCGTCCAGCCCGCCCCACCCGTCCTCCCCCGTCGGGCTCAGGGGGCCAGCGCCTACCTCAAGATCGCCGACGGCTGCAGCGCTCCCTGTGCCTTCTGCACCATCCCTGCCATCAAGGGTCCCTGGCGAAGCAAGCCCGTGGAGCTGATCGTGGAGGAGGCACGGCAGTTGGCCGCTCAGGGGGTCAAGGAGATCGTCCTCATCGCCCAGGACACCACGGCCTACGGCTACGACCGTGGGGAGCAGGATGCTTTAGCGTCCCTGATCGAGGCCATCCTGGAGGCTGTGCCGCGGCTTCCCTGGCTGCGGATCATGTACGCTTACCCGGGCCGGGTCACCCCTCGCCTCATTGAGACCATGGCCCGCTACCCTCAAGTCTGCCACTACCTGGACGTGCCCCTCCAGCACGGCCACCCCGAGACCCTGCGCCGCATGGGGCGTCCCAGCGACGTGGGCATGATGCGCCGCATGATCGCCCGGCTGCGGGCCGCCATGCCGGACATCGCCCTGCGCACCACCTTCATCGTCGGCTACCCTGGCGAGACGGAGGTGGAGTTTCAGACCCTGCTGGACTTCATGGCGGAGATGGCCTTCGACAGGGTAGGGGTCTTCACCTACTGCCAGGAGGAGGGGACGCCGGCCGCCGAGTTGCCGGATCAGGTGCCTCAGGAGGTCAAGGAGGAGCGTCGCGCCCGAGCCATGGAGCTGCAGCAGCGCATCTCCCTGGAGAAGAACCGGGCGCTGGTGGGGCAGGAGCTGGACGTGCTCATCGAAGGGGCGGGGGATGGCATCAGCGTGGGGCGCACTTACCGTGACGCCCCCGAGGTGGACGGGCTGGTGATCGTCCAGGAGGAGCTGCCCGTGGGGGCCATGGTCCCCGTGCGGATCACAGGGGCCATGGAGTATGACCTGTTGGGAGCTGTGATATAATTTGTGGTATAATTTAATTGCTTCACAGGCGTGGGGACACGAACCTGTCCTCATGTGGGGGCCAATGGGCCCCCTTTGCCTTTAGGCCAGACGCCGAGATTGTACATCTAGCGTTGGGCGTGTAAACGCCTAGCCGCCTGCGAAGTTGCTCGGGAGGGCAAACTTGTCAGGGGTGTGCAGCTCGGCGTCTCTTTGTTGTTGGGCCCCTGGCCATGAGGTGGACGAAAAAGCGTGCTGTCCGGACGTTTGCTTCCGGATAGCACGCTCAATTTGTTTGCTGAAGCCCCCGGCCGCTAGATTCGTTAGTCGAACAAGGACTGGGGATTTATTGATTATCAACCCTCTACAAGCTCCACGATCCCCCTGTCGCCATCCACACAGAGGACCTGCCCATCCTGAAAGACCTTTGTGGCGCCCCGTACCTGCAGCACCGTCGGGATGCCGTACTCCCGGGCCACGATAGCGCCGTGAGAGATCAACCCCCCCTCCTCCGTCACGATGCCCGCCGCCAGGTTGAACAACGGGATCCAACCGGGGTTGGTATAGGGCGCCACCAGGATCTCCCCCTTCCTGAGCTTGGGGGCTTGGCCCAGGTTCCGCACCACCTTGGCCCTGGCGGTGACCCTGCCGGCGCTGCAGGCCACACCCCTGAAGGTCCGTCCCACCGCCACCTCAGGGGAGACGCCCGGGGCCCTGGGCCTGACCCCCCGCCCGATGGTCGGAGGTGGCTCAAAATTGCGGTAGCAGAGCTTCATCCGTCTGTACTTGCGAACCCACGCCCGCGCTTCCTCGCTGGAGAGCTCCCCATCCAGAGCGGCCAGCACCTGATCCCGGGTCAGGATGAAGATGTCATTCGGATCTTCGATGTATCCCCGCGCTGCCCAACGCTTCCCCTGCTCCAGTGCGAACCGTCGGCAGTGGTAGTGGGCCAGGGAGAGCATGGGGCGCGTCTCCTCCCGCCACCAACAGTACCGCTTCAGGAGCTCCAACTGGGAGAAGAACCGCCTCTTTCTGATGAGCCTGTCCAACCATCCCCGGGACAGAAGCTGGGCAGCCCGCTCCTCCTCCCGAAGCCGCACCTCCTTCTGGTGAGCGATGAGCTTCTCAGGGTCGGCGCCCTCGCCCCCCTCGATGAACCCCTTCAGGGTGGTGAAGACAAAGGTGGGGTCCTCATCCCAGCGAGGCAGGGAGAAATCCTCATCGTTCTCCGCCATGTAGCGAAATTCCTGGATGAACCGCGCCAGGACTTCCCAGAACGCCCGCCCCTCGGGGAAAACCTGCAGCCTCTGCGGCAGCTCCGAGGGCTCGGCCTCCAGGATGGTCTGGGCCACGCGGGGCTCCTTCACCGCCTCCCGGGAGACCCTCCACAGCTCCACGATAGGGCGCCCGGTGCTCACCTCGGTCAGGCCGGTGAGCAAGCGGGCCATGGAGATGGGCTCGGCGTCGGGGTTCCGCCGGTTCAGCCCCTCCACCATGGGGGAGAAATCGTCCTGGGCCTGGGTGGTCAGGAAGCTGACGATCAATGCCACCCGGTTGGTGCGGTAGTGGAGGTCGAAGACGTATCGGACCTGCTCCGCCAGCTCGGCATCGCTGAGCGCCGCCGGGTCAATCCTGGCGCACTGGGCCTCCTCTGGCAGAAACTCTCGCTTGTAGGCGTCCGCTTCTTTCCAGAAGTTCTCGAAGAGGTTCTGCAGCCCGAAGAGGCAGGGCAGCGCCCGCAGGATGGTGCGGGGCGTCCACGGCGTCACCAGCCCGTCCCCTTCGTAGGTGATCTCCACGCCGGCCGATTCATCGAAAGCCCGCTCCTTGAAGCCGGGCACGATGGAGGCCAGGCGCTTGACCTCGCCCACGTTCCAGTAGGCGTGGCCGAAAAACATGCGCCCCCACTGCACCTCCCGCCTCTCCCGCATCATTTTCGTCTTCAGGAAGAACTCCTCCAGGCTCCTCCCCCAGTCGTGCTCCAGGCTCGTGGAGAAGGACAGGGGCGTGACAAAACCCGGCATCACCTCCCGGAAGTTGGCCGATGTCCACTGGCCTATCTCCGGCGTGAAGGTGTAAGCGGTCAGGGGGCGCGCCTGCAGGACGTAGAACACCCCCTGGTGCAGGGCCCACTCGATGTCCTGAGGGTAGCCGTAGATCCCCTGGACCTGATAACCCAGTTGCACCAGTTGCAGGAGTTGCTCGTCTGTCAACGCTGGCTGAGCTCGCCTGTCCCCGGACACCGGAACCTCCTTCACCCCCGGTGATTCATCGGGTACGACCATCACCCCCTTATCGCTCACCTCTCGGGAGCGCACTTGCTCGTTCCAGGCGTCTACGACGAAGCGGTCGGGGGTGACCCGGCCCGAGACCACAGCCTCCCCCAGCCCCCAACTGGCCTCCACCAGCATCTCCTCCTCCAGCCCGGTGGTGGGGTTCAGGGTAAAGAGCACGCCGGAGACCTCGGCCGGGACCTGCTGCTGCACCACCACCCCCATGGCCGCCTCCAGGGGGGACAGGTTGTGGCGATGACGATAGGCCAGGGCCCAGGCGTTCCACAGAGAGGCCCAGCAGGCTTTCACCCGCTCGATGACATCTTCCAGGGTCAGGACGTTGAGATAGGTGTCATACTGGCCGGCGAAGGAGGCATCGGGCAGGTCTTCGCTCGTGGCGGAGGACCGCACCGCCACCGGGACGCCCATTTCATGGTGGGCGGCGGCGATGGCGTCGGCCACATCGGGCGGCAGAGAGTGCTGGCGGATGAGTTCCTGGACCGGCCCGACCTGCTCCACCAGTTGGGGTGAGTCCCAGTCCAGCGTGACCAGCACCTCTTCCAGGCTGCGGTCCAGGCCATGGGCCTCGATGAAGGCGCGGTAGGCGGCCGTGGTGACCACGAAGCCTGCTGGAACCTGCACCCCGGCCCGGTAGAGCTCACCCAGGTGCAGGGCCTTGCCGCCGACCAGATGTGCATGTTCGGCCTCGATCTGACCTAAAGGAAGAACATAGGACTCCATGTTTTACCTCCAATGGAAATCCATCGGCGCTAGAGAGCGCCAATTCCTCCCATCTCCGTCACGGGATGGCCGGCGCTGGCACGCCAGCGGCGACCATGTCGCCGACCATGGCCAGGGCGCGGTCCATGGCCGCCAGCACCTCATCCACCTCCTCGGGCTGGATGATCAGCGGCGGCAGAATCTGCATCGTCGAGGGGCGGAAATCGGCGAAGACGGCGATGACGCCATGGTAGCCCAGGGCGTAGGTCATCATGGGCCCCAGCCGGTCCTCGACCAGCTCGAAGCCCATCATCAGCCCCAGTTGCCGCCACCCGGCCACCAATTCGGGATACTTCGCCTTCAGCCTTCGGAAGCCGGCGGCGAATCGCTCGCCCATCTGGTTCACGTGTTCCAGGAAGCCGGGCTCGGTGATCTGGTCCAGCATGGCCAGGGCGGCCACGCACCCCAGTTCAGCGCCGCCGAAGGAGGAGAGGTGGATAAAGGGGTGCTCCCGGAAGAAGGCGTCCAGCTTCTCCCGGTAGCAGGCCACCGACAGGGGGTAGACCCCGCCGCTCATCCCCTTGCCCAGCACCATGATGTCCGGCACCACTCCCCAGTGGTCAATGCCCCACAGCTTCCCGGTGCGACCCAGCCCGGCCTGCACCTCGTCCAGGATCAGGAGGGCCCCATGGCGGTTGCAGATCTCCCGCACGGCAGGGTAGAAGTCCGGCGGCGGGATGAGGATGCCGGCCGTGGCGGGGATGGTCTCCAAGAGCACCGCCGCCGTCTGATCGTCCACGGCTTGCTCCAGGGCCTCCAGGTCGCCGAAGGGCACCTGGCGGAAGCCCGGCGCCAGAGGCTCGAAGTACTTCTTGAAGGACGGATCGCCGGCCGCCAGGGCGAGGCCGGTGTGGCCGTGGTAGCCCTTCTCGGCGGAGACGATCCCCGGTCGGCCGGTGTAGCCCCGGGCCAGCTTGATGGCCAGGTCCACCGCCTCCCCGCCGCCGGGGGTGAAGAAGGTGTAGCGGATGTCCCCAGGGGTTAGCTCAGCCAGCCGCCTGGCCAGGGCGGCCCGCGCCGCACTCATCAGGATGTGGTCGCCGATATCCAGGCGGTCCAGGGCCCCTCTCAGGGCGGCGATAACCCTGGGCGGGCGGTGGCCCAGGTTGAAGACCCCGCCGCTGGAGCGACAGTTGAGGAAGGAGCGGCCCCCGTCGAAGTCCCAGATGCGGCAGCCCTCCCTTCGTCCGGGCACGAACTCGAAGCCCAGTGAGCGGTAGACCTCGACCCTGCCGGGGGAGACGTAGCGGGCGAAGTCCTCGATGACAGCTTCTTTCGATCGCTGGTTCTCGGTCATCTCGCTCCTCTCTTAATCGAAAGTGAAGACCGCCTTCATGACCCCGGTTCGGCCCTTGTTTGTGACGGTCGCCAGGGCCCGGGGGTAATCCTCCAGCCTGAACCTGTGCGTCACCAGGGGGGCCAGATCCACCACCCCTTCGGCCATCAGATCGAGGGCCATCTGGAAGGTGCGCACCCTTCTCCCCCGGTATGATTCGATGCCGTAGGCGTAGCTCCCTTTGATTTCGATCTCGTGGAGCCAGATGGGTGTCCAGTCCACCCCCTTGGGCACAGCGGCCAACCCCACCAGCACCATCCGGCCGCCGCTGCGGGTGAAGCGCAGGGCGTCGTCGAGGCTCTCATCGCTGCCCACGCAATCGAAGACCAGATCGGCCCCGCCCACCACGACCCGCTTCCCCAGGATGGGCGTGTGGAGGGTGGCTCCCAGGGCACGAGCCAGCTCCTGGTAATGGTCAACACCCCGGGTCAGGCGGATCACTTGATCTGCGCCGTAGCGCTCGGCTGCCTGGGCCTGGAAGGGGTACTTGGCCAGGACGAGCACCCGGGCCCTGCTGCCCAGAGCCCGCAGGGCGGCCACGACGCAGATGCCGATGACACCAGCCCCCACAATCAGGACGGTGTCCTCGTCACGGGGGTAATTGTGCAGCACGGCGCGGAGGGCCACAGCAAAAGGCTCCACCATGACGCCGTTCTCATCGTCCACCGAATGGGGGACCCTCAGGAGCTGGGATCTGTGGGCCACGAGGTAGGGGCTCCAGCTCCCCCCTGTGTCGCGACAGAAGCCAGTGAGGAGCCCAGGGGCGATGTCCCCCTCGGTGAGGCGCTGACAGAGGGCGATATCCCCTCTCTGGCAGGCCGGGCAGAGGTCGGTGAAGCCACGCACCTCGCAGCCCGGGACCGGATCAACGACCACCCGCTCGCCTGGGGTGAAGCCCTGGACGCCGGGGCCCAGCTCGGCGATGGTCCCCACGTTCTCGTGGCCCATGGTGAAGGGGAAAGAAGCGAAAGGGGAGAGGGCAGGGCTGTTGTGAAGGGAGATGATACTGAGGTCGCTGCCGCAGATACCTCCATATCGGACCTTGATCCTGGCCCAGTTCTCATTGGGCAGGGGAGGTTCAGGCACCTCGTCGTACTGTAGGCAAGAGAATCGGCTCCAGAAGATAGGCTGATAGAAGGTGCCGATGGCTTTGGAGAGAACGTAGCGGGGGATGCTCTCGATAAAGCGAAGGGCTTTCACGAGCCAAAAACCCCTTTCTCATAGGCCTGGAGATCTATCCCTTCGCTATGATACAACACCCAGACCTGGCAAACGTTGCGTGAGCTGGAAAAGCCAAGCTCCCTGGTCTTCTGACAGGGAGCTTGAAATGGTTAGTCAGCGGTTAGCGGAGGGAAATGGAGTGAAGCGGGATTTCCGCCCCCTCGTCTTCGCCGCTGCCGAGGCCAGAGGCGCTATCTAGAGGTTCTCGATCGGCACCGGCTTCACCGGGTCGGCGAGCTGGAAGCCGAAGACTCGTGAGTAGAAGTAGAGTTCAGCATCGAGGGCGCGCTTGATGCTCTCGGCGCGGCGAAAGCCGTGCTGCTCGCCCTCGAAGAGGATGTACGCGACCGGCAACCCCTTCGCCTGCAGCGCCTTGACCATCAACTCCGTCTGGTTGGGGGGGACGATCTTGTCCTCAAGCCCCTGAAAGAAGATCACCGGAGATGAGAGGCGGTCGGTGAAGTGGATCGGCGAGCGCTCCCGGTAGAGGTCGCGCCGCTCGGGGTAGGGGCCGATCAGCCGATCCAGGTAGCGCGACTCGAATTTGTGCGTCTCCTTCGTCAATGCTTCCAGGTCGCTGACCCCGTAGTAGCTCGCACCGGCCTTGAAGACGTCGCGGAAGGTGAGGGCGCTGAGCGTCGTGTAGCCGCCGGCACTCCCGCCGCGAATGATCAGCCGATTGCCATCCACCTCGCCGCGCTCGACGAGGTAGCGCGCGCCGTTGACACAGTCGTCCACGTCAACGACGCCCCACTGGCCCTCAAGCCGCCGGCGATACGCCCGGCCGTAGCCGGTGCTGCCGCCGTAGTTCACGTCGAGGACGGCGATGCCACGACTGGTCCAGTATTGAATCATCAGGTTGAGCGTGCTGGAGGTAGACCCCGTCGGCCCTCCGTGGCTGATGACGAGGAGAGGTGGCCGCTCGCCCGGTGGCGCGACGTAGTCACGGTTCCTGGGCGGATAGAAGAGGGCGTATGCCGTCAGCCCGTGCTCGGTCGGGAACTCAATCGCCTGGGGGAGCGACAGATATCCCGGCTCAATGGTGATCTGGCTCGAGCGGCGCAGCACCTCGAAGCGTCGCGTGGCGAGATCCAATTCTACGATGGACGCGGGCTCCGTGGGTGAACCCCCCAGGAACACGACACGCCCGGGCGCCGCTCGGACATACGAGATATCGGAGTAGGGGGTCTCGATGGGCTCGAGTTCGCGCGTCGCCGTGTCGAGACTGGTAAGGTGCCAGGTCCCCTGCTCGGTGTAGGCGCAGATGATGCGACTGGCTGACTCAAACGCGTAGGTGGACATTCCGAAGACCCACTGCGGCCTTCCGAACTCGGCCTCTATTTCGACGACCGGCTCGACGGCCCCCTCGCGCCAGCGGTAGAGATTCCACCAGCCAGTCCGGTCGGAGACAAAGTACAGGACGCCGTCCGACGACCACTCTGGCTGGAAGATGGACTCATCAACGCCGCCCGCCACGCGCTCGGTTCGGCCCAGTGAGCCATCCCCCTTTAACTCACCGACCCACAGTTCGGTGCCATCCCACGGCATGTTCGGATGGTTCCAGGTGAGCCACGCCAGGCGAGTCCCATCGGGGCTGAGGCGCGGCGACGAGTAAAAGTCGTTCCCGGAGACGAGCACCTGGCCGCCATCGCCACCTTCAGGGTCGAGGCTGACGATGGTGTTGACCGCCTCCCGCCTGGGGTCGGTGTGATCTTCGCGCACGCAGATGATACGGCCCCGGCGGCGGTCAAAGACACCGTCCGCATAGCGCAGGCTTCGCCCTTGAGGGCTCAAGCCTTCGGCCTTGAGGGCCTCAGCCCGAAGGCCCGAAGGGTCTGCCTCAGGGGTGATTGGTCGTGGCTGGGCGCCGGGATCCTGACGGTAGAGGCGTTGATCGGTGAAGTTGGAGAAGTAGACCGTGCCGTCAGCGACGACGAAGGCACCGCCGCCATATTCATGAACCCGCGTTCGGGCGTTGAAGGGTGATGGCGTGAAGTCGGTCGTCCGCCCGTCTGGGGTCCGTCGCACGACGACGTACCGGCCACCCTCCGCCGGGCGCATCTCGGTCCAGTAGACGTCCTCACCATCGAGCGTGATCCATCCCAGCCCGATGGTTTCAGAGACGATCAGGTCCGAGGTGATGGGGGATTTCCAGGAGCCATATGGCTCTACTTGTGGTTCAGCCATCACGCTTTCCCTTTCTAGCGGCTACCTGCTGACCTGCGGGATCGGCGCTGCGCCTTAGGTGGCTCATGGGCCCCAGTAGGCGATCGGCACGTCTATCATGGTGATCAGACCGGGCTTGGCATTCAATACGGCGGGGATGGCGTTCACCACGATGGCGGCTGTGGCTACGTCTCCATGGATGCCTCCGGGGATGGTCATGTGGATCTCGGGCTCGCCCTGGATGTGGATCTCGTCGGCTGCAGCCTTCGCCCCCACGTACATGCGTAGTTCCAGGATGATCTTCTCCTCACCTCCCACCATGACCCTGGCTACCTGCTCCACCCCTGCCACGTCCCCCTTCTTGACGGTCAGGAATGGGGTAGTGATATCCTGATCCGCAATCACCGCATCAATGGTCTCAGTGATGTCGGTAGGCTCAAGGCCCAGGACGTGAGCGATCATGGCTGCCGATTCTGGCAGACCCACATGGCAGATCTTTCCCTCAGCCACCAGGGCGTCGAACTGATCGCGTCGCAGCCCAGCCCCAACCTTGCGTTGCAGAGGCTCCCGGCGAAGGGCGGCGTTGACTTCTCTCCTCACGCGCACCCGCTCCACCCTGCGGCAGGCGGCCATCAGGGTAAACACCAGTTTGTCCATGACGAAGCCCGGGTTGACACCGGTGCCCAGAACCGTGACCTCGTGCTGGCGTGCAAGTTGGTCTAGCTCCTCTGAGAGCCGTGGATGACGATAAAAGGGATAGGCCAGCTCCTCGCAGGTGGAGATGACATCCGCCCCGCTCTCAATGGCCTGCCGGATCTGCGGGACAGCCCTCTCCAGGGATGAAACAGTGGCATGAAGCACAAGGTCGGGCCTGGCCCTGGCGAGGGTAGCCTGAGCATCTCCGGAAACTTGAAGCCCAACGTCCCCACCCCTGTCAAGCAGTTCCCCCAGGTCCCTGCCCTGCAGGTGGGGAGCGATATCAATGGCACCGACGAGGGCCAGGTCCTCCTTCTCCAGAACCAGTTGGGCGATGCCCCTGCCAATGGGGCCCATGCCGTACTGGACAACGCGGATCTTGCTGCTCATGGGTTCACCTTCCCTATCCTGCTTTGATCCGTTTCGCAGCCTCATCGCAGGCCGCGAAGAGCCACTCAACGTCCTCCTCCGAATGGGCCGTGGATACCGCCCCCAGCCCGTGCACCACGTGCACGCGCTCCAGCAGCAGAGCCAGCTTGAGAACCCTCTCCCGCCGCTCCACATCGCAGATTTGGGGGTTCCACACTGTCTCGGGATTGGTCAGCGTGGTCCGCTCATCACGGGGGAAATGGATCATTACCAGGGAACTATCAGGGACCACTTCGTTACCGTAGCCGGTGCACCTGGCGAGGATGCCATGGCTGGCGAAGATCTCCTCGATCCCGGTCCGAATCTTCTGTCCCATAGCCCCTAATCTGGGGTAAATCTGACTTTCATTGCGAACCAGGTACTCAACCAGGGTCTTGCCCGCCAGCAGGGCGGCCGGATGGGCCGAAAAGGTGCCTCCCTCGAACTTCACCCGACGCCCGGCGGCCGTGCCGCAGAGCTGCATAATCTCCTCTCGCCCCGTCACGGCGGCCAATGGCATCCCGCCCCCGATGATCTTGCCGAAAGTCGAGAGATCGGGTTGGACCTTGTACAGCTTCTGTACCCCGCTGGCGCAGAAGCGAAACCCGGAGATGATCTCGTCGAAGATCAGCACCGCCCCATACCTGTGGGTCAGCTCCCGGGCTGTCTGCAGGTACTCCGGGGTCGCTGGCATGAACCCTCCCACACCCATCCACGGCTCGACGATGAAACAGGCGATCTTATCGCCGAACTGTCGGAACTGATCTGTGAGATCTTCAGGGTCGTTGAAGCGGGTGATCAGGACGTCAGCGGTTCCCTCCTCTGAGAGGCCCTCGGATTCGACTTGAACGAACCCACCTTCCCGATAAGTAACCCCTTTGAGGGCCATAGGGTTGGCCCCATGCCAACCGCCGCCGACCTTCAGGATGAGCGGTTTCTCCGTGAAGGCCCGGGCCAACATGATGGCGTACATGGTGGCCAGGGCGCCACTGGTGGTGAAGCGCACCCTCTCGGCCCCCACCTGATCCAGGAGCAAACGGGCGAACTCCGTCTGCAGGGCTTCCGGTATCCCGGTTTGGAGCCCGTTGCCGTTTTGGAAAGCCTGGGCCAGGGCCTGGGTGACAAGCAGAGGGTTGTGGCCCAGGATGTTGGCATAGTGCCCTTGCCAGAAGTCGAGGATCTCGTGACCATCAGCATCCCATACCCTGGAGCCCGAGGCGCTCACGATGCGAAAGGGGTAGGGGCTGAACAATCGCAGGGCGTGGCTGCCTCCATCAATCAAATACTTCCTCGCCCCCTGGTGCGCCTCCCCGGACTTAGGATACTGGGACAGGTATTGCTGGCTTAACACTTCCAGCAGGTGTTCGTCCTTCATGATGACTCTCCCCATGAATTGAAAGAGCTCACGGCCGCTTGACCATGAGCTTCCTTCATTGCCTCCACGAGGGCCCTCAGCCGCCCAGGTAAGCCTTTTTCACGTCAGGGTTGGTGGCCAGTTCCTCAGAGGTTCCCTCTAGCACGATGTTCCCGTTCTCCAGCACGTAGCCCCGCTGGGCGAACTCCAACGCCATACGGGCGTTCTGCTCAACAAGAAGGATGGTCGTTCCTTCCCGATTGATCTCTTTCAGGGATTCGAATAGGCTCATCATCAACAGGGGGGCCAACCCCATGGAGGGCTCATCCAGAAGCATCATCTTCCTCCCGCTCATGAGGGCCCTTCCCACGGCCAGCATCTGTTGTTCGCCGCCGCTCAGGGTTTCGGCTTTCTGCTCCTTCCTCTCCGCCAGGCGCGGAAAGAGAGAGAACACCCGCTCAAGATCCCTCTCTATCTCCTGGCCATTCCTCCGTGCAAAGGTGGCCAACTTCAGATTCTCCATAACCGTCAGGTTGCCGAACAGGCGCCTTCCTTCGGGGACGTGGGAGATGCCAAGCTCGCTGACCACCTTGTCGGCAGGGTACTTGAGAAGGTCTTGACCCCTATACACCATCTTGCTTCCGGGCTCCACGCGCACCAGGCGTGAGATAGCCCTCAGGGTGGTGGATTTGCCAGCCCCGTTAGCCCCAATGATGCACACGATCTCACCTTCGTCCACCTGAAAGCTAATCCCGTGCAGCGCCCTGATCCCCCCGTAGGACACTCTCAGGTTCTCCACCGACAACAGCATCAGGTGACCACCTCCTTCCCCAGGTAGGCTTCAATAACCCTGGGATTGCTTCGTATTTCCTCTGGAGTCCCCTCGGCGATGACCTCTCCAAAGTCAAGAGTCTGTATGATCTCGCAGAGGTCCATGACCACTTTCATCCTATGCTCGATGAGAAAAATGGCCAGCCCCAACTCATCTCTCACCCTCCGGATGACTTCCATCATTTCCATCATCTCTTCAGGGTTCATCCCTGCGGTGGGCTCGTCCAGGAGGAGCAGCTTGGGTTCTATGGCCAAGGCCCTCGCCATCTCCACCTTTCTTTGCACGCCATAAGGCAAGTTCGTCACCACTTGGTCGGCAAAGCGGCTTATGCCCATCATCCTGAGAAGCTCATAGGCCTTCTCCTCGATCTGTTTTTCCTCCCTATGACGCCGCGCTGTCCCCAAGAAGGCCCCCACTAAGCCGTAGTTGATCTTGGAGTAGCGGGCCAACTTGACGTGGTCCAGTGCTGTCATATGCCTCCACAGCCGAAGGGTCTGGAAAGTTCTGCCGATGCCCATGGAGGCTATCTGGTGGGGGCGAAGACCTATCACATTAGTCCCATCAAAGAATATCTCTCCCTCGGTCGGCCTATACATCCCGGTGATCAGGTTGAAAATGGTGGTCTTGCCCGCCCCATTGGGGCCGATCAGGCCTCTCACCTGGCCTTTCTCGACCTGCACCCGATAGTTGTGAACAGCCCTCAAACCACCGAAGTAATGGGTT
>JBHIEC010000043.1:0-14065 GCA_046760425.1 Anaerolineae bacterium | reverse complement strand
TGCTGGCTGGGTACCCAGGGTCAGGACGATCACCGTCCCCGCCACCAGCAGGAGGTTGCCCAGGGTGAAGCCAGCCAGCGTCAGGACAGGCCCTGCCCCTCGAGTCAGGGAGTCCACCAGGCCCGCCATCAGGAGATTGGCCAGGGCCAGGGGCACCAGGAACTTCCAGGCGAAGTTCATCAGTTGATCAACCCGCAGGCGGGGCAGGGTGCTCCGCAGCCAGACGATGACGAAGACGATCAGCAAGCTCTTCAGGAAGAACCAGACATAGGGGGGCAGGAGCGGGCCTTGCCAGCCGCCCAGGAAGAGGGTCACGGCGATGGCCGAGATGACCAGGGGGCCCAGATACTCGGCCAGGTAGAACATGGCGAACTTGAGCCCGCTGTACTCGATGTGGTAGCCGGCCACGATTTCCGATTCAGCCTCGGGGAGGTCGAAGGGCGTGCGGTTGATCTCCGCCACGGAGGCGATGAGGAAGATAAGGAAGCCGATGGGCTGCAGGAGCACGAACCACAGGGTCCTCTGGGCCTCGACGATGGAGACCATGGACAGGGACCCTGCCAGGATCAGCACCCCCACCACGGACAGGACCTGAGGGATCTCGTAGCTGACGATCTGGGCTACGGCCCGCATGGCCCCCAGGAGGGCGTACTTGTTGCGCGACCCCCAGCCGGCCATGAAAATGGCAATGGTGGCCGTGGAGGAGACGGCGATAACGTACAGGAAGCCGATGTTGAGGTCGGTGCCGACCATGCCTCGACCGAAGGGGATGACGGCCAGAACCAGGAAGACCGGGGGCACGATGAGGATGGGCGCCAGGGTGTGCACCCAGCGATGGGCCACGCGGGGCGTGATGTCCTCTTTGATGAGGATCTTAATCACGTCGGCGATGGGCTGCAACAATCCCAGGGGCCCCACACGGTTGGGCCCGATGCGGTCCTGCATCCGCCCCACGACCTTGCGCTCAAAGTAGGTGTAGCCCAGCAGGACCAGGAGCGCACCCACCAGGAGGGTTATGGCCACCAGCACCATGATGATCAGGTCAACCGCCCAGCCGGGCAGAAACTGAGCCAGAAAGGAGGCAATCAGCTTGTTCAGATTCACGAACAGGTCATTCAGTGCTTCCATCTCTCCACCTTCTCACACCCAGTGCAGGACACCCTTGCGCCAGGCGTAGAGCAGCGCGCCCAGCAGGATAGCCAGAAAGATAAACATCTCCACCAGGGCGAAGAGCCCCAGTTGGTTGTAGGCCACGGCCCAAGGGTACAGGAAAACGGTCTCCATGTCGAAGATGAGGAAAATCAAGGCGTAGATGTAGTACTGGACCTTGAATTGCACCCACGTCTCTCCGAAGGTTTCGAGACCGCATTCGTAGATGGACTGCTTGATAGAACCCGGCTTCTTGGGGCGAATGAGGAAAGCGAAGGCCATGCCGATGACGGGCAGTGCGAAGGCCACCAGGGCGAAGATGCCGATGAAAACGTAGTCTCTCAGCAAGGTCGGCTCCTTTCCAGGCGTCGAAAATGGACGCGGTGGATTAGGCCCAAGGCTGCGACAAAAATATATCATATCAAGGTCAAAATGAGGTCGTAATCAAGTCCAAATTTGGTCAAATCTCACCCCAGGGGCGCTCCACGCCGTGAGCGTAACACGTTGGGGATATGGAGTGCAGGCGCAAGCCTGCCAGGGCTTCGCTGAAGCGGACTTGCGACCTCGCAAGCGCTCACCTGCGAGCTCGGTCAAAGCACGCTCTGAAGACATGCTCGGTGAGCGCTTGCGACCACACTCCGCAAACATGCCAAAATTTACCTGGGAGCCACAATCTGGTATAATGTTAAGAGAGGATTCCCGTCCCATGAAGGTCCGTCTGTCAACGTCTGACCACGACCCCACCTGGGAGGCTTTCGTGGCTGAGGCAGCCACGGGGCATCTCCTGCAGTCCTGCCACTGGGGAGCATTCAAGTCCCGCTTCGGCTGGCGGCCCCTGCGCGTGCTGGTCGAGGAGGATCAGAGGATCACGGCAGGAGCACAGGTGCTCCTGCGCAAGCTGCCCCTGGGCTGCCTGGCCTACGTCCCCCGAGGCCCGGTGCTCGCCCCCGACGACCGGGAAGTGCTGGCGCTGCTGCTCCCCACTCTGCACCAGGTGGCCCGGCGGGAGGGGGCCATTTTCCTGAAGATTGAGCCCAACTGGGAGGACGATCCGGCGTTAGGCCATCTCTTGGAGGAACATGGCTTCCGTCCCAGCCCCCAGACCATCCAACCCCGTACCACCCTCGTCCTCGACCTGACCGCCGATCTGGATGATCTCCTGGCCCGGATGAAGCCCAAGACCCGCTACAACATCCGCCTGGCGGAGCGCAAGGGGGTGGTGGTGCGGGAGGGGAGGGAGGAGGATCTGCCCGCCTTCTATCGGCTGCTGCAAGTGACGAGCCGGCGTAACGCCTTCGCCATCCACGCTCAGGAATACTACGAGGAGGTCTGGCGCCGCTTCGTGCCCCGGGGGATGGCGCGGCTCTTCCTGGCCTTTTATGAGGGCCAGATTCTGGCGGGCCTGATGGCCTTCGCCCTGGGACGGACGGCCTGGTACCTGTACGGCGCCTCCTCGGACCGGCACCGCAATCTCATGCCCAACCACCTGCTGCAATGGGAGGCCATCAAGTGGGCCAAGGCGTGGGGCTGCACGGCCTACGACCTGTGGGGCATCCCCGATGAGGTGGGCCAGGCCCTGGCCCGGGGTAGGGAGCCCGAGCCGGGTACGGGCGGACTGTGGGGCATCTACCGCTTCAAGCGCGGCTTCGGCGGCCGCGTGGTCCGCTACCTGGGGGCCTACGACGCCGTGTACCGACCGGTGCTGTATTGGTTAGCACGGGCGGCGGCTAAAAGCACGCCGCCTGGCTCGGTATGGGGAGCCAGGCGACGTCATTCTTCCCGCTCCTGAGGGGCGTCCGCGCCCCGTTTCAGGCAGATTAGAGGCGCATCCGACGGGGCGATGACAAGCGGTGGCCTGCGGTTTCTATGCTTTATTAACCCGCCTCATCGGAAGCTACTTTTTTCACCGCCGGTTCCGGTTTTCAAGATGATTCAAACGACCTCCATTACGAATCGCGAGCACTGGAACCAGATCGTCGCCAGCCTTCCTTGCTCCCACATCCTCCAGTCCTGGGAGTGGGGTGCCTTCAAGGGCCGGCACGGCTGGGACCCGACTCGTCTAGCTTTCGAGCAGGGGGGGCAGGTGCGGGCCGCCGCCTCGGTGCTGCGCCGACGGGCATGGCCCCTGTCCGTCATGTACGTGCCCAAAGGCCCCCTCCTGGACTATGACGACGGCCCCCTGCTGGAGGCCGTCCTGGCTGCCCTGGAGAGCCTGGCCCGGCGCCAGCGGGTCATTTTCATCAAGATTGACCCTGATGTACCCCTGGAGGCCGAGGGGGTCCAGGACACCCTCCAGGCTCGGGGGTGGCAGACCTCGGCGGAGCAGATTCAGTTCAAGAACACCCTCCTCCTCGACCTGCGTCAGGGCGAGGAAGAGTTACTGGCGGCCATGAAGGCCAAGACCCGCTACAACGTCCGCCTGGCGGGCCGAAAGGGCGTTGTGGTGACTCCGGGCGGTCTCGGAGACCTGGCCCTCTTTTATCGCCTGTACGCCGAGACCAGCGCCCGCGACGGCTTCATCATCCGCCCTTACGCCTACTACCAAGACGCCTGGGGTTCCTTCATGGAGGCGGGGCTGGCCCAGCTTTTCCTGGCCCGCTACGGCGGCGATGTACTGGCAGGCCTGATCCTCTTCACCTTCGGTGACAGGGCCTGGTACATGTACGGTGCCTCGCGGGACCTCTATCGCAACCTCATGCCTAACTATCTGTTACAGTGGGAGGCCATCCGGTGGGCCAGGGCTCGGGGCTGCGCTATCTACGATATGTGGGGCGCCCCCGATGTCCTCGATGAACGCGATCCTATGTGGGGCGTCTACCGCTTCAAGGCCGGCTTTGGCGGCCAACTGGTGCGGCACATCGGCGCCTATGATTATCCCGTCTCCCGCCCCTTCTACTGGCTCTACACCGTAGCCATGCCTCGCTACCTGGCGTTCCTACGCCGCAGGCACCGGGGACAGTTTTTACCACCCTTTGTAGCAGATGAGAGAGGCTTTTGCCTTGCCGCGAAGAAATGTCCGGTAGCTAGGGTCTCCGCAGAGCTCAGCTGGGACGCAAAGGGAGGCCGAGGATTTCCTCGGCCCCTTCGTCTGTAGCGCTCATAAGTGCTGGATCAACTATTGGAGTGCGGTCGCAAGCGCTCACCTGACAAGCGGTCACGCTCGCCTCAGCTTACTGCCAGCTTCTACCCAAAACCCCGCGTGCCCGCTTGTCACCGAGCATGTTTTCAGAGCATGCTTTGAACGGGTTCGTAGGTGAGCGCTTGCGAGGGCGCAAGCCCGCCTGGGAGCAGCCTTGCGGCTGCACTCCGTACAACTCAACCCCTCGGTTATACACGCTAACGATTCTTACACGTCCAGGTTCCGCACGTTCTTGGCGTGGGTCTGGATGAAGCGGGTTCGGGGCGGGACCCTGGGGCCCATGAGCATGTTAAAGGTCCTGTCGGCGGCCACAGCGTCCTCGATGGTCACCTGCAACACAATACGGTTCTCCGGATCCATGGTCGTCTCCCACAGTTGCTCCGGGTTCATCTCGCCCAGGCCCTTGTAGCGCTGGATGGTCACCTTCTTGGCCTTCAGGCGCTTCAGCAGCCTGTCCTTCTCCGCCTCGGAGTAGACGTAGTGGTGCCGGCCGTCGGTCTGGATGCGATACAGGGGTGGCTGGGCGATGAATAGGTGCCCGTGCTCGATGAGGGGCTCCATGTAGCGGAAGAAGAAGGTGAGGAGCAATGTGCGGATGTGGCTCCCATCCACGTCTGCATCCGTATTGTGTGCTACCAAGCCCCCCAGGCCGCAGATAAAATTCTCGTCTTCTGCGACCGAGAAATCGTAGACCATCCGTTTGGTCGGTTCGACCGGGGTCACCGAGCGCACGGGCAGCGCGACCAGATCTCCATCAATGGGGCGGAAGGCGCGATTGACGCCGTCCTGGGCGCTGGATGCCAGCTTGGGCTCCAGCTTGGCTGCCGAGGGATGATCCGTCCAGACCGAGCGGAGATAGGCCAGGTCGGCCCGGGCGCTCACTGTGAGCCTATACGCCGTGTGGCGGGTTATGATAGGCTTGCCACGGATCAGGCCTGCGGGTTCCCCTGTTGGCTCTCGGCTGGAGATGGATGTCAGCACGCCATGGGCCAGCAACAGGTAGCTCAGTTCGCCGGCTAGGTCACGGGAGGATGTGAGGAAGGAGAGGCCAAATCTGCTCAAGGTGCCATCGCCCAGGAAGTAACCACGCAGGAAGTCAAGCTGCAACCTGGGCGGGACGTTGAACACCAGGGCCGGGATGTGCTTGGTCGCTGCATCCTGGCCTTCGAATCCGAACACATGCAGGAAGGTCGCTGCGATAACGTTGTGGACGATTTTCAGTTCGCCGGCACGGTCCGTCTCGGAAGGCGGGTAGTAGGTGAGTTGATGACCGAAGACGCGCTGGAAAGCGTCTTGCAGCGGCCTGATCAGGGCCTGGTTTCTGCGGCCCATGGCGAAGCGCACCCCTCCACGCTGCGTGCAACTCCCCTCGGCGACGAAGAAGCCCAACAGGGTCATCAGATCACCGTCCACCGGGATGTACCGACGCACCGGCCAATCGGTGTAGTGCTCCGGCATCAGATCGACCTCGGCATCGCCCAGCACAGCCAGGTCCTCCTCGGTCAGATCCTGGAGGCGGATGGCGTTCTTCACCCGGTTTCGGCCAGAAGGATGCTCGGCGGCCTTCCACAGCCGCTCCAGGCGCGAATCGCTTATCTCAACCTGCGTCAGCACCTCTTCACAGTCCAGGCCAAGCAGGTCAACGTACCTCTTGAAATGGGACAGGGTCGGGCGGAAGAGGCCCTTCTCCCAGCCATAGAGGGTGATCGGTTGCCGGATGCCGACCGCCTCGCACACCGCCTGCTGGCTGAGACCTTGCTCCCGGCGACGGGCCGCCAGCGTTGCGCCGACCTCTGGCGGGATGGTCACGCGGGATTCCACAAGCTGAGGGTTGTCGGCGTGGTCCCGCCGTACCCGTGCTTTGTAGACCTCTGCCACGGCTGGGCCGCGCACCCAGAGATCCACCTCTAGTGTTGCTCGGTGCTGCCACAAGGCCGTCAGCAGGTCGATTCGTTGCGGACTGGTATCGCTCGTGAGGGGCAGACGGCACGGCGCGACGATGAGATCGCCAGGTTTGACTTCCTCCCCGCGCTTCAGGACAATCTCGTTATCCTGGTAGACGAACACGCTATGGGACGAGGTGACCCGAACCGTCCGACCGTAGGCGGTTTTGATCTCGTAAAGGGGCTCCGAGATGGGATGCCGGATGAACCGGCGAATGGGCTTGAAGGTCGTCTGGTTCGTCGAACGATCGAAGCACAATACCTCGTAGCCGGAGTAATCGGCCTGACCGTCGAGGTGCTGATCAATAAACGCGCCGACCTTCACCGGGCAAATCTCCCCCTCTGGACTGCGCACAAAGGTCAGTTCATCGTGGTCTACACTCATAATGATGATGCGACTGTAGCGCAGGTTGGAGAGGTCGAACTGATCGCCGATGCCCGTCCCCAGGGCGGTGATCAGGGCGCGTATCTCTTTGTTGTTGAGCATCTTGTCCAGGCGGGCCTTCTCCACGTTGAGGATCTTGCCTCGCAAGGGCAGGATGGCCTGGAAGCGGCGGTCACGGCCTTGCTTTGCCGAGCCACCAGCGCTATCGCCTTCCACGATGTACAGCTCCGATTTGGCCGGATCCCGCTCCGAGCAGTCGGCCAGCTTGCCCGGCAGGGACATGGTCTCCAGGGCGCTCTTGCGAATGACCAGGTCCCGCGCCTGCCGCGCCGCCGCCCGCGCTCTGGCGGCAGTAAGGCACTTCTCCACGATGGCCCTGGCCTCGCGGGGGTGCTCCTCCAACCAGGTGGAGAACTCCTCACCCACCACGGATTCTACCTGGCCCTTGATTTCGGCATTGCCCAGCTTGGCCTTGGTCTGGCTCTCGAACTGGGGGTCCGTGAGCTTGACGCTGATGATGGCCGTCAGTCCCTCACGCACGTCCTCGCCGCTGAAGTTGGGTTCATTCTCTTTGAGCAGATTCTGCTTGCGGGCGTACTCGTTGATGGTGCGGGTCATGGCCGAGCGGAAGCCGGTGAGGTGGGTGCCGCCGTCCACGGTGTTGATGTTGTTGGCGAAGGCGTAGACCGACTCGGCGTAACCGTCGGTGTACTGGATGGCGGCCTCCACCAGGGTGCCCTCCACCTGCCGCTCCACGTAGAAGGGCGCGGGGTGGAGCACGGTGCGGTTGCGGTTCAGGAACCGCACGAAGGATTTGATGCCGCCCTCGAAGTAGAAGGACATCTCGCGGTCGGCGCGCTCGTCGCGGAAGGTGATGGTCAGCCCGCGGGTGAGGAAGGCCATCTCGCGGAAGCGCTGGGCCAGGGATTCGAACTTGTAGTCCAGGGCCTTGAAGATCTGGCCATCAGCCAGGAAGGTGACCCTGGTGCCCGTGCCCTTGGCCTTGCCGATGACCTCCACAGGGGTGACGGGCTCGCCCCGCTCGTAGCGCTGGCGATGCAGCTTGCCGTCGCGCTGCACCTCCACCTCCATCCACTCCGAGAGGGCGTTGACGGCGGAGACACCCACACCATGAAGCCCCGAGGCCACCTTGTAGCCGCCCCCACCGAACTTGGCGCCGGCGTGGAGGGTGGTCATCACCACCTCCAGGGCAGGCAGGCCCGTCTGGGGGTGGATGTCCACGGGGATGCCCCGTCCGTTGTCCACCACGGTCACCGTGTGATCCGGGTGGATGGTCACCTGGATATGATCACAGGCGCCGGCCAGAGCTTCGTCCACGGAGTTATGGCAGACGACAGGCCCCCACCCGGCCACAAAATTCTCGCCCCCTGGCACCGAAACGTCGTACACCCACTCGTGGGAATAGTTCTCCACGCGCTCGATCCGTACCACTTTCAAGAGGCCCAGATCACTGTCGAGAAAATCGGCGCCTCGTCCTTGCAGCGTCAGTCGGCCCTGCCGCATCAAACGGTACATTTTGGGCCGCGAAAGACCCATCTGGCCTCGCCGGCGTGCGGAGCGAGTCATCGAGTCGGAACGGGTTTCGACAATCGCATCGTAGGGAACGCGGTGCAAATAGGAGGCCCTGTCGTTCCGGTAGAAATCTGTTCGCCAGACATCTGATTGGCGCGTAAAGAAGTGTTCACGTTCCTGACCTCTGTAATCGGTCATCACTCGGTGCGCTTGAGACTGTTTCCGAGACATGAACCCCGCCGACCACGTCTTTCCCAGCGAAGCCAGCAGATATCGAAGTCCCGAGGCCAATTCCCTGCTTACGGTGCTGAACGTGTATTTCGCCCGGTCAGAGCCATCTGGGGCAGTGCCATCCAGGAGATGGCGGACAAATCTGGCGGCTGGATATCCATCTCCGGCCAGGTAGGCGATTAAGTAGCGTTCACGCAGCTCCGGGGGCAGGTTGAAAACCAGATCGGGAACGCGCTTGGCATCGCTGCGCGAACCCACGCCCAGAATGTCCTCAAAGAGCACGGCGATGATCTCGGGGCCAATCTTGACCGTGTTGGCCGAGGCGTGAACGTAAGTCGGACGGACCTCGTACCCAAAGGCTTCCTGGATCCGTCGCACAGCATAGTCCGTTAATTCTGGTTCGTGCGCACCAAAGGAGAACACAATGGCACGATGCGCCTTCGCTTTGTTGTGGACAACACACCCCTCGGCGGCATACAGGCCCAACAGCTCGACGAAGGCCTGGCTTACCGGCAGCCGGGCGGGCAGTTTGCCGTATTTGGTTCCAACGGTTGCGTCCTTGAAGCGTTCGACGAGATCCGCCGGCAAGTGGCGTAGCAGATTGAAGGGCAGATAATCGTAGTAGAGATAATCGTTCCACTGCGTCGGCCAATCCAGGTACGGCGTGAGCGCCGCCCGGACCGCCTCGCTCAAAATCGGGCGCACGCTATACAAATAAAATTTGTCAGTAACCTGGGGAGAGAGAGCCAGCAGCGAGTCCACCAGGTCAATTTGCCAGAGGTATTCCGGGGGTTCGACCCACGCGCGCGGCACAATCACATAGTCGTCGGTCTGCAATTCATCGCCACGCACCGGTACGACTTCACCCCCTCGCAGGGTGAAGAGCGAGTGGTAGGCCGTGATCTCGACCCACCGGCCGGTGGCCAGGTGAACGCGATAGATCGGGCTGTTCACGCGGTGCCGAAAGAGCGCCGAGATCGGCCGGAAGGCCAGGCGGTAGTCCTGCGGAGAAAAGGCCAGCGCCTTCAGGTCTGAAATCCCTCGCAGCACCTCCATTGTCTTGCCCCTCTCAACCTCTTCTGCCCGGCGAGCCATGTGCTCGTCTACTAGGGCGCCAATGGGCTTCAGGTGGATCTGCCCCCCCTCCAACACAACGATGGGGGTGTCGTACGTCAGGCTGTTGTCCACCACCTCGTAGACCAGATGATGCAACCCCCGCACGTCGGTGGAGCCGATGTACATGCCGGGGCGGCGGCGTACCGCCTCCAGCCCCTCCAGCACCTGGATGTCCTCAGCTTCGTAACGCTGCCGCTCTTGTTCCACTACTTTCACCTCCGAAGCAGCTTCCTGATGTCCTTGCGATGCATCCCCTCGTGGGAGGCGATAATACGCAGGAGCTGGCCTACGGTCACATCGCCAAAGATGGGATGACGGGCAGGCATGGCGAGCTGGGCCTCTGTCAGGCCATCGAGGAAGTTCAGGAGCTCAGCCCGGCTGGCCGCCATCTCGTCCAGGGTCTGGGCCACCGACTGGGCGGCACGTTTTTCCACCTGCCGCGCGTTGTAGCGATCCAGGTCGAAGCCCGTGTAGTCCGGCGGCGGCTTGCCCCGGGCGCAGCGCTGGGCCACAGTCAACATCCCCCGCTCGGCCCCGGCCAGGTGCCGCAGGATGTCGCCGACGGAGGTCCAACCCTCGACATCTTCGAAACGCTGATCCAGCTTGGCCTCGCTCAGCCCGGCGAGGCTGGCCAACAACGCCTCACGCTCGGCGGTCAGCTTCTGCCGTAGCCCCTGCTTGTCCAGTTCAGGCATTGAGCTCCCCTCCTCGCATATTCCAACAGGGATATTTTACCACAATTTCGTCAATCTGAGAAACGGTGCCTCTATTATAGCAGAACACATGTTCGTCTGTCAAGGGGATGCGCGACGGAGTGCGGGCGCAAGCCCGCCTTAACGAAGCCCCGGCAGGCTTGCGCCCTTCGGGCTGAGCGCTTCGGCTGACGCTCAGCGGAAGCCCTCAGGACGAAGCCTGCACTCCCAGTCCCCAGCGTGTTACGGTCTCGGCTGGGGGCAAAAGAGGGGAGAGGCTCGTCGAGCCTCTCCCCGGGGCCAGAAACCTTGTGGAGCGCAACGCTCTGGGAGTTCGGAGCTACTCCTCGGGCGACAGGGTGCAGCGCACCACGAGCACATGATCCTCCACCTCGCCGAACTGGGCCATGCCCATTGGCTCAGTGGGCGCGCCGTAGCTCAGTCGGGCGCGAACCCAGAGGTGGCTGCCGTTGGGCACGATGGGCACGACGAAGTGCTTGGTCACCAGGTGATCCGGGACGCCAACGGGCCAAACCGAACCATCGGAGCAGACCAGCCCCGGCGCACAGGACCAATCCAGCAGCGGCCCGGTCCAGACGCCATCCCGGTCTGAGTCAATCCAGGCGCGGAGGTAGAGCAGACGCTCAGGCTCTGGCCCATAGCGCTCGGACGCCGGATCCAAGGTGGTCACCCGGAACCGCAATCGCCCGTTGCCCAGACAGCGATAGTCGGACTCCACGATCACCCCGTCGTCGAAGCCGTCGGTGTCGTAGGGGTTCAGGTTGGGCTCACCATCGGGATCGGTGGGGTCCACAGCGTCCCACTCAGGGCTCACACCCAGGCCCAGCCACTCCTTGGTGAAGTCCTCGTGGTAGGCGCCGTTGTTCTCCCGTTGGGTGGGGTACTTGCCCGGCGCTGTGAAGGGATCCGGCGCGTCCCCGAACTCGGCCACGACGATGGTGTCGAAGGTAGCGCGGTTGTTATCCGGGTTCGAGTCCGGGATGCCGCACCTTGGCCCTGTCGGCGTGTGTCCTGATTCGATCCAGGCCTCGTCTGTCAGAACCGTGCCTGGCACCGTGCCCGAGGGCACTAGGATGGTGAGCTCGAAGGTGTCGCTGAAGCCGGCTGGCAGGTCTCCCAGGAAGCAACCCGTGTTCACATGGCCACACAGGGTGTCGTCCACGAAGACGGTCCCGGCAGGGATGACGTCCGTGATGGCCACGAAGGTGGCAGGGTCGGGGCCGTTGTTGCCGTAGGTCAGGGTGTAGGTGACCAGGCTGCCGGGGTAGGCTGCCGGCAAGGGGTAGTTGAGGACGGGCGCCGTCTGGGTCTTGGTGATGAACAGGTCAGCATCGGCGATCTCCACGCCGTCACCGCCGCTGACGTCGGGCGCCACGAAACCGTACTCGTCGGTGGCCCCGCTGACCAGCACCTCGTCGTCACACAGCGGTGGGAGCTGGGCCTGGGTGCTGGCCGTGGCGGTGAAGCTGACCTGCACAGTGAAGGTGTCGCCGGGTGCCAAATCCACGCCGAAGCCGTGGGGCGACGGCCCCGTGAGGTCGTTCCAGGTCAGCACGCCGTTGGCGGTGTCCACGCTGTCCGGCGACGGGCTGGCCGAGTGGAACGTCATGCACTCGACCTCGTACCGATCCTCCATGGGCAGCTCGGTGATGGTCGTGTTGCCCACGTTCTTGATGTTGATGGTGAAGGTGACCACATCGCCCACGCCGGCCAAGTCACACTCCAGCGGTTCCAGGGTCTTGGTGACCTCCACCTCAGGGCAGGCGATGGTCACGCTGGCAGTATCGGAGGCCCGTGGTACGTCGTAGTCCCGCCCTTTGTGGATGGCGATGACGTCCTCGGCTTCAACTTTGTTGACCGTCGTGGGGTCTGGTGCCGGCGGGCAGCCCACGGCGCGGAAGGTGGCTGTCAGGGTGATGGCTCCGCCCGGGGCGATGTCGCCCTTGGCCACCGTCAGGTCGTCCCACTCCACGTGGCCATCCACCACCGCGTTCGGGGCCACGCTGGCGTGGACGAACTCCAGGTAGCGCAGGTCGAAGATGTCGTTGAGAGGTACCACGGTCAGGGTCTTGTTGCCCGGGTTGTGGACGGTGATCTCAAAGGTGGCCGTCTGCCCCAGCCCGATGACGCCGCTGGCGGGGTCGATCAGGTCCTTGGTAACCCGAAGATCTGGGCAGGGGATCTCCAATGTGGCGCTGGCGCTGACGTCGGGCACGTCGTAGAGCTGGCAGGCGTGCTCCGCCTGGGCTCCGCTCACCGTGGCCGTGTTGACGGCCAACTGGTCGCCGGGACAGGAGATCACGGTGAAGTTGAGGGTCAGGGCAAGCGATTCCCCGGGCCCCAGGGGGCCCAGATTGCTCCAGCTCAGGGTGCCCACGTCCGTGGTATCGGGCGGGATGCTGGCGCTGACGAAAGCCAGGGAGTCAGAAAAAGTGTCCGTCAGCGGCAAGGTGGTGATGGTCTTGTTGCCTGTATTCTCGATGGTGATGGTGAAGGTCACGGAATCCCCGACGCGGGCTGCCCCACTGGCGGGATCCGTCACGGCCTTGGTGATGGCGATCTGGGGGCAGACGATGTGCACCCCCACCGTGGAGCTGGTATCCAGCAGCACGTTGCCCTTGTTGTCCCGGGCGTCGCTGACCTTGGCCTTGTTGGTGATGACCTGATCCGGCGGGCAGCCCACGGCCTCGAAGGCCAGGGTCACGGTGAAAGCCTGCCCTGGGCTCAGGTCCCCGCCCAAGCCGGTGGGCGTTGTCCCGGTCAGGTCCTCCCATTCCAGGAGGCCCCCTACGACGGCATCCGGGGGTGGGTTGGCCGACTTGAAGGCCAGGTAGCGCCAGTCGAAGAGGTCCTCCAGGGGCAGGATGTTGACCGTGGTCCCGCCCGTGTTGGCGATCACAACGTCGAAGGTCACCGTGTCCCCTACATGCACCGGCGAGGGGCTGGTCTGGGTCTTGGTCACGCTAACCGATCCACAGGCTGCGGCCTGGATCAGGTCGGCGATGCCGGCCGCCAGATCGGCTGCCGGCTCGCTGGACAGGAAAAACCGTCCTCCCGTGGCGTCGGCCAGGTCCTTGGCCAGGGCCTCGAGGTCCGGCCAGCGGACGGTGTCCACGGTGCCCAGCACCGGGGAGACGATGACGTTGTTGGCCTGGGCGGCGCTGATGGCGGCGTTGATGGCATCGCGGTCGTCCCCTGGATCGTTGAGGGGCTCTCCGTCCTGGGGAGGTTCGTCGCTCATGGGGATGATCAGGCGGATGAAGCCCGGCTGCCAGGGGTATCCTCCGGCCAGATCCACCACGGCCGGCCCCCAGTCTTCCTCGTGGTTCACCGTCACGGGCTGGCCCTGCATGGTCAGGAAGTTCAGCACCGAGTCGGTGGCACACAGTCGAGGGGCCGTGATGCCCAGGATGCGGTGGTTGACTGTGAGGCCCACTGCCTGCAGATCGGCCACCACGGCGGCGATGTTGGTACACAGGGCGTCGAACTCGTCATCCATGGAGGGGGAGGTGTCCATGGCGAATACCACGTCAACCTTGGCCCCCGGACACTCCAGGCGTGGAGGGGGGGCGGCGCTCTTGTAGATTATCGGCAGGTAGATGGATTGGCAACCGGGGGCCGGCTGCTCAGCTACCGGAGCCTGTGCTGCGGCTGGAGCTGACCACATCCCCACCAGCAAGCCCAGGAACAGCGCCAAAGCCGCCAGCCCTGCACTGATGGCGAATGCTCTTTTCATGACTTTCCTCCTTGCTTTGATCGAGACTTCTGGCCACTCTAAGACCGACATTCACGCTCCCGGTAGGCTTATGGCTCCCTCCTCTCGCATCTTCGCCCGGCCCGAAGGACGGTGTCCCTG
>JBHIEC010000042.1:0-14140 GCA_046760425.1 Anaerolineae bacterium | reverse complement strand
TGCGCCAGGCAGGGGCCGTGGGCGTGATCCTGACCGAGGTTCAGTCAGCCGATGGAGCGGATTGAGCCGATTTTCATTAAGGGAGCCGAGCCCTTTGAGGAGAAGCAGGGCATGACCTGACTGAAACGCGCTTGGCAGGAAGGCGATTTGGTGGTAAAATTGCAAGAACAGGGGATCAGCAACCTTCTGGTCGCAGAATCACACACAAAAGCACAGAGAAGTTCTGCGTCATTCTGTGGCCCATAGAGGAGCGGCAGATGTGGCCAGTAGTGGGGCATGAGAAGGCCGTCGAACTGCTGCGGCGGGGGGTCGCCAGCGGGCAGATGGCCCACGCCTACCTGTTCACCGGCCCCCCACAGATCGGCAAAACGACCCTGGCCCTGGCCTTCGCCCAGGCCCTCAACTGCACAGGGGATGATCCACCCTGTGGGGAGTGCCTGGCCTGCCGCAAGATCGCCCATGGCACCCACCCCGATATCCGCCTGCTGGACGGTCAAGAAGGCACCATCAAGATTGATCACATCCGGGCCCTGCAGCGGGAGGCGGCCCTCTCCCCTTACGAAGGGCGCTGGCGGGTCTACATCCTGGCCGGAATGGAGGCGGCTACCCACGAGGCGTCCAACTGCCTGCTCAAGACCCTGGAGGAGCCCCCTTCGCAGGTGAAGCTGATCCTGACCGCGTTGGAAGCCGACCTGCTCCTGCCGACCATCGTTTCCCGCTGTCAGCTCCTCAGCCTGAACCCCCTGCCCATGGCCCAGGTTCAGCAGGCGCTGCAGGAGCGATGGGGGGTGGAGGAGGAACGGGCCAGGCTCCTGGCCCGGCTCTCGGGGGGGCGGATGGGCTGGGCGGTGATGGCCCACCAGGACGGAGCTCTCCTGAACAGGAGAAAGCAGCAACTGGACCGCATGCTGGCCATGGCTGAAGAGGGGAGGATAGGCCGCCTGGACTACGCCTATCAACTGAGTCGCACGCCTGAGCAGGTGCCAGAGGTGCTGAACCTGTGGCTGAGCTGGTGGCGCGACCTGCTCCTGGTCAAGGAGGGTTGTCCTGAGGTGGTGACCAACATTGACCAGGAAATGACCCTGGAGCAGTGGGCCCAGCGATATAGCCGGCGGGAGATCAAGGAGGTCATCCAGGCCATCCAGGGCACGGTCCGACAGTTGGAGCAGAACGTCAACCCCCGCCTGGCCCTGGAGGTGCTGCTCCTGCGCCTGCCCAGGGTGGGAAAAGAGAGAAAACCGTAGCCAAGGCCTTCGGCCCCAACTACGGAAAGGGTTTCTGATCAAGGTGGAGAGCCATGCCTAAGATCATCGGGGTCCGCTTCAGGCGGGCCGGCAAGGTCTACTATTTTGATCCCACGGGGTTCGAGGATCTGGAGACAGGTGACTACGTGATCGTGGAGACCACGCGGGGGGTCGAGGCCGGGCGGGTCATCGTCCCGCCTACGGAGATCCCCGCTGAGGAGGCGCCGGGTGTCCTCAAGCCCATCCAGCGGCGGGCCGACTGGCGGGATTTGACCCGCATGGAGCGCTACCGCCTCCAGGAATCCCAGGCCCTGGCCACCGCCCGGGAAAAGGTGACCCAGCATGGCCTGCCCATGAAGCTGGTGCGGGCTGAGTACAATTTCGACGGCAGCCACCTGACCATCTTCTTCACCGCCGAGAAGCGGATTGACTTCCGGGAGCTGGTGCGCGATCTGGCCAAGACGCTGCGCACCCGGATAGAGCTGCGCCAGGTTGGGGTACGGGACGAGGCCAAGCTGCTGGACGGCTACGGTCGCTGCGGACGCCGTCTATGCTGTTCCAGTTGGCTGTCCGACTTCACCCCCGTGTCCATCAGGATGGCCAAGCAGCAGGACCTGCCCCTGAGTCCCGCCGAAATCTCCGGGCTGTGCGGGCGTCTGCTGTGCTGCCTCACCTACGAGAACGAGTACTACACCGCCGTCAAGAGCAGGCTACCCCAGATAGGCGAGCGGGTGCGCACCCCCCACGGCCCGGGCAAGGTCACCGGCTTGAACGTCATCCGCGAGACGGTGACCGTGGAGCTGGATAGCAAGGCCACGGTAGAGGTGGCGGCCAGCACGCTGCGGAAGGGCAAGGAGAGGGGTCATGCTTCTCGCCGTTAAATCAGCTCTGCCCCTTCTTCTTCCGGATAGCGCGGCTCCACCACCAGCTTGACCGCTGTCCGCTCCTGATCGCCGATCAGCACTTCAGTGAAGGCGGGGATGCAGATAACGTCAATGCCGTCCTCAGCCAGATACCCCCGCGCGATGGCCACGGCCTTGACGGCCTGATTCACCGCCCCCGCCCCGATGGCCTGCACCTCGGCCCGTCGGGTCTCCCGCACCACCCCGGCAATGGCCCCGGCCACGGCCGTGGTTCTGGACCTCGCCGATACCTTGATGATGTCGTCCTCCATGGTCGTTGCCTCCTTAAGATCGTTTGCTTGGACGTGGCAGCGTGTTACTTCGCATAATCCACGGCCCGGGTCTCCCGAATGACGGTGACTTTCACCTGCCCCGGATACTCCAGGGTCTCTTCCACCTTCTTGGCGATGTCCCGTGACAACTGGATGGCCCCCAGATCATCAATTTCCTCTGGCTTGACCAGGATGCGGATCTCCCGCCCGGCCTGGATGGCGTAGGATTCGGCTACGCCGGGGAAGGAGTTGGCCACGTTCTCCAGGGCCTTAATGCGTTTGATATAGGCCTCCAGGGTCTCCCGCCGCGCTCCAGGGCGGGAGCCCGAGATGGCGTCGGCCGCCTCTACCAGGATGGCCTCCACGCTCTGCGACTCCTGCTCGCGATGGTGGCAGGCGATGGCGTCAATGATCTCCGGCGCCACACCGTACCGTTGGGCGATGTCGGCACCGATCAGGGCGTGGGGCCCATCCACCTCGTGGCTCACCACCTTGCCGATGTCGTGAAGCAGCGCCCCGGCTTTGACCACATCCACATTGGCCCCCAGTTCATGGGCCATCATGGCCGCCAGATGGGCCGTCTCGATGGAGTGGGCCAGCACGTTCTGACCGTAGCTGGTCCGGTACTTCATCTGCCCCAGGAGCTTGATTAACTCAGGGTGCAGTCCGGGGACGCCCACCTCGAAGGCTGCCCGTTCCCCTTCCTCACGGATAGTAGCCTCCACTTCCTTCTGAGTCTTCTTCACCACCTCCTCGATGCGCGCCGGGTGGATGCGCCCGTCCAAGATCAGCTTGGTCATGGCCAGCCGCGCGATCTCCCGGCGCACGGGGTCGAAGCAGGAGATGACGATGGCGTCGGGGGTGTCGTCCACGATCACATCCACCCCCGTGGCCTGCTCAAAGGCGCGGATGTTGCGGCCCTGGCGCCCAATAATGCGCCCCTTCATCTCCTCGTTGGGCAGGGGCACCGTGGAGACCGCCACCTCGGTCACCTGATCGGAAGCATAGCGCTGGATGGCGGTGGCGATGATCTCGCTGGCCCTCTGATTCGCCTCCTCCCGGGCCCGGGACTCCACTTCCCGGATCACGCGGGCCATATCCTGCCGCGACTCTTCCTCCACAGCTTTCAGCAGGAGCTGCTTGGCCTCTTCGCGGCTCAGGGTCGAAACCCGCTCCAGCTCCCTGATCTGCCGTTGGCGCAGTTCCTCCAGTTCCCGCTCCGCCCGACTCAGCTTCTTCTCCCGCAACTCACATTTGCGGATGCGGTTCTCCAGGGAGTCGAAGCGACGATCCAGGTTCTCCCTCCGTTGTTGAAGGCGGCGCTCCTGCCGTTGGAGCTCCTGGCGGCGCCGCTTGACCTCCGCCTCCGCCTCATCGCGGATCTTGAGGGCCTCGTCCTTGGCCGCCAGGATGGTTTCTTTGGCTTTCGTTTCCGCTTCGGCCAGCAGCCTCTCCGCCTCCCGTTGGGCCGATTTCACCTGCTTCTCCGCCAGATACTGTTTGAGCAAGTAACCGGCCCCAAAGGCGATCAGGCTAATGACCAGGAGCTGGATAATCATGAGCACCGGATTATCCATGCTTATCCTCCCTCTAACCGGCACACGATCCCTGGCTTGGTAAGGTCCACAGATCACAGATGGAGTAGGTGGTGCTCTTTAGCACCTCCCGCGCGGGGCATGGTGATCTACTACGGCTCCTCTGTTTCCCTCGTCTCCCGCCAGAGACGGTCCAGCACCTCCTTGATGATCTCGTAGCTGAAACCACGGCGGCGCAGAAAGCCACCCAGCTTGCGCTGAAAGGCCTGTTTGTCAAGATGGGTATACCGCCGGGCTCGCTCCGCCGCAGCGTGGTAGGCACTCTCCCCCTCATTGATGTCCTGCAGCGCCTGGGCGATAACCTCTGCCTCCAGCCCCTTCTGCCGCAGTTCCCAGCCCAGCACATAGCGGCTGCGAGGCCTGAACTCCTCCCGATTCTCCACCCAGAAGCGGGCAAAGGCCAGGTCATCCAGCAGACCCACATCCACCAGCCGCTCCTCCACCCGCTGGCTGATGTGGGAGGGCACCCCCTTGCGCTGCAGGTAACGGCTCACCTCGGCCCGGCTGCGCGGCCGGTAGGAGAGGAAGTTCAGGGCCCTGTTGTAGGCCTTGTGAAAAGCATCCTCCTCCAGCAGGCCCTCGATCTCCTCATCGGAGAGGACCTGGCCCCGGCGCAGCCGGGCGGCCACGATAGCCTGCAGGCTGAACGCGTACTCCCCGTCGAGATAGACGTTGACCCGCTCTTTGTTCTTCCTCTGGCTCTTGAGAGCCGTGATCGTGCCTGCCATGTCCTGATGCAAAATAGCTGTGGCTTCTACTGCCACAGCTATCGCCTCTTCCTGGGCCCCTGCGTTGGCCCACGCAGACGCTTCCGGGCTGGAGACTTCGCCATTCAGGCCAGCCCCAAGCCCGAGTACGCCCAAATAGGGGTTGAATCGGCCGCCCTCCCTGCTTCGGTGGGCTGTCTCGAAAGGAGGTAGGCCCAGTCTATCACTTATAGGCTTGCTCACTGGGCGGCAAGGAAAACCCTGACCTACCACCACGAACGTGAGCAAACGTACCTAATGCTTCTCGCTGACCGAATCTCTCCCTTGGCCAACCATCAACAATCTGGTTTCTCTCTTCTGGATTCCAGAATCCCCATCTGGCCGCCGATCTGATCGGTGCGGCCAGCGGCCTGAGTCCGTAATATCAGGCCAAGAGTTTATGCCTGGGGACGATTCCCCGAAACCAAAGAGGATGGACCGATACCGTTTTTGGGCGTGCGCGATAGCTATGGCTTTGTTAGTTGACTGAGCCCTCCATGGGGAGCCGAAGGGTGCTTCAGCTTCCAGGCTTCCAGTCACGGAGGGCGGCTTAGTTCTCCTCCTCCCCCTTCTCCTTGACCAGCGCGGCCTCAGGCTGGGCTTTCAGGGGAAGGCCCGCTTCCTCGCGGATGCGGTTCTCAATCTCCAGGGTCAGGTCAGGGTTCTCCCGCAGGAAGGCCTTGGCGTTCTGCCGACCATGGCCCAGACGGGTGTCACCGTAGGAGTAATAAGCCCCCCTCTTGTCAATGATCCCCATCTGGACCCCCATGTCCAGGATGTCCCCCTCCCTGGAGATGCCCTCGTTGTACAGGATGTCGAACTCGGCCATCCTGAAAGGTGGGGCGACTTTGTTCTTCTTCACCCGCGCCCGAATGCGGCTGCCGATGACCGTCCCTCCGTCCTTGATGATCTCCGCCTGGCGCAGGTCCAGGCGGACGGAGGAGTAGAACTTGAGGGCCATGCCGCCGGGGGTCGTCTCCGGGCTGCCGAACATGACGCCGATCTTGTGGCGCAGTTGGTTGGTAAAGACGACGGCCGTGTTGGAGGCCTTGATGGCCCGGGATAGCTTGCGCAGGGCCTGGGACATCAGCCGCGCCTGCAGGCCCGGATGGGAGTCCCCCATCTCGCCCTCGATCTCAGCGCGGGGGACGAGGGCAGCCACCGAATCAATGACCACCAGGTCCACGGCCCCGCTGCGCACCAGGGCCTCGGCGATCTCCAAGGCCTGCTCGCCGGTGTCGGGCTGGGAGATGTACAGGTTATCCACATCAACGCCGCACTTCTCGGCGTAGGTGGGGTCCAGGGCGTTCTCCGTGTCAATGAAAGCCGCCACGCCCCCGGCCCGTTGAGCCTCGGCGATTATGTGCTGGGCCAGGGTCGTCTTGCCCGAGGCCTCGGGGCCATAGATCTCCGTGACCCGCCCCCGAGGGATGCCCCCGATGCCCAGAGCCACGTCCAGGGCGATGGAGCCGGTGGAGATGGCCTCTACATCCATGCCCGGTGCCCCCCCCAGTTTCATGATCGCGCCGTCACCGAACCGCTTCTTGATCTGCGAGAGAGTGGTCTCCAAAGCCTTTTCTTTTTCCACATCCATCATGGGCGTGCTCCTTTCCAGCCATTGCGTATATAGTTTACACCAAGAATCGAGAAAAAGCAAGTCCAACATGTCGTGGCTCTCTTCCTAAACGGCGGCAAATGTGGTATACTTTGTCCAGGAGTAACATCTGACAACGTCACATTTGACTTGTCATTCTGAGCGAAGCGAAGAATCCCCCCGCGTGGCGGGAGACCCTTCGCTCCGCTCAGGGTGACAGATTGCCACAGGCGGCTGATTTCCCTGCCGCACCGAATGTGACATTGTCCAGATAGTTACCACAGGAGGGCTGGGCGGTGGAGCGGATTGATTATTTCATCCTCGGCCAGGAGGCCCGGGCCTCTGGCCCCCTGAGCCGATATCTCCAGCCCCTGCCGGCTGACGTCGTGGCCGCCTACATCGAGGCCTACAGCGGGCCGGGGGATATCGTCCTTGACCCCTTCTGCCAGAGCGGGGCCGTGGTCAGGGAGGTCCACAGGGCCGGGCGGCTGGCCCTGGCCGTCAATTTCAACCCCCTGCCCGTCCTGGCCGTGCGGGGGGCTCTGGCCCCCCCCGACCCCCGAGAGCTGGACGCAGCCACAGCCCGCCTGGGCCAGGCCCCCAAGATGGGGATCCCCCTCCGTGAGCACCTGGAGCAGCTCTACCGCACCACCTGCGCCCACTGCGGGCAGGCCGTGGTAGCCGACTACTTCCTCTGGGACCGCCAGGAGAGCCTGCCCGTCGAGAAGCACTACCACTGTCCCCGCTGTGCTGCCTCTTACACCGACGCCGTCGAGGGGGCCGACCTCGACCACCTGGCGGGGATCGAGAAGCAGGGTTTTCACTACTGGTACCTGGTGGAGCGCATCGCCCCGCCGGGGGACGAGCACCGTGCCCTGGCCCAGCGGCTCCTCGACCTCTACACCCCCCGCAACCTCTACGCCCTGGCCAACCTGCTGCTCAAGATCGAGGCCCTCTTCCCCGACGCACCCCTGCTGGAGGCGCTGCGCCTCCTCCTGCTGGGCTGCCTGGACGCCTGTAGCTCCCTCAACGCTTCCCCCTGGGATCCTTCGCCGCCCACCCGCCTGCGCCCCCCCGCCCGCTTCGTGGAGCTCAACGTGTGGCGGGCCTTTGAGCGCAGCTATCAGGACCTGCGCTCCCGATCGCGCCCCGCCGGGCTGCGGCTGGGCGGAGACATCGCTGAGTTGGTCGGCTCCGCCGCACCCAGAGCCGTCGTGGCCCGGGAGACGGCCCGCGGGCTGGCCGAGGCTTTGCCGCAGGGAACCGTCAGCCTCATCGTGGCCACGCCTCCACCCCTGGATCACGTCTTCTGGACCCTGTCCTACCTGTGGAGCGGCTGGCTCTTCGGCCGCCGGGGCGCTGCCCCCCTCAAACCTCTGCTGAGACGCCGCGCTGCCCGCTGGTCATGGTATCTGACCGCCCTCCGCTCCGCCCTGCGCTCCCTGAGCCGCACCCTCAGCCCCCAGGGACGGCTGGCCTTCATCTTCGATAGCCAGGACCCGGCGGCCAGCGAAGCCCTGATCCTGGCCACCGAGGGGGCTGGCTTGGCCCTGGAGACGCTCCTCTACCAGCCGACTCCTGGCGCCGTGCCCCAGGACCTGTTCAAGACCCTGGGAGGGGGACACCGCCTCACCTGGGTCAGGAGACCCTCTGAGACGCCGCCTTCAGCCCCTGACCTGGAGGCGCTGGCCACAGCCATCCGTGACCAGGCCCTGAGGGCGGCTCAGGAGGTGCTGGAGGCGCGGGCCGAGCCCCTGGCCTTCGACTGGCTGCATCAGGCCATCTACCAGCGCCTCAGCGAGGGGGGCCTGCTGGGCCAGGCCATGGCCGTGACCGAGGAGGGGTTCTCCCCCCTGGACTTCGTGGCAGAGCAGGTGGGCGCGGCCCTGCGGCGGGGGCTGGAGGAGGGCCCCCTGGTGGGCCTGGACGGAGAGGAGGCCGAGGTCACAAGCGCTCACCTACGAAAGGGGCAAGGTGAAGCGCGCTCGCTGGTGCTCAACCCCACGCGCGCTCACGAGTACAGAGGAGAGTCCCGGCCCCGCCTGTGGTGGCTGAGGGAGCCCCGCTATGCGGTCGAGCCCCTGAGCGACCGGGTGGAGCGGGCCGTCTATGAGCTGCTGGAGAGCGGCTCACCCCTGGAAGCGCAGGCGGTCTACCCCTGCTTCCCCGGCCTTCTCACCCCCGAAGCCGACCTGGTGGTGGCCTGTCTGGCCTCCTACGGCCAGGAGATCCTGCCCGGGCAGTGGTACCTGCGGCCGGATGATCGGCGGACCTGGCGGGAGCAGGAGCGGGTGGAGAGCATCGCCCACCTGGCTGAGCTGGGGCGGCGGCTAGGCTACGGCGTGTGGCTCAGAGGGGGCCAGGGGGAGGATTTCGACCCCGGCCCGCTGAGCGAGCTGGATGTCCTGTGGCACGAAGAGGGGGTAGTAGCCCACGCCTTCGTGGTGCAGTGGACGGCGGTGCTGAGCCCCTGGCTCCTCATCCACAAGATCAGCCTGGGAGGAGCCCAGGGCTACTTCGTCCTGCCCGAGGCCCGGTCCGATCTGATCCGCTTCAAGCTCCAGCGCTCCCCCCTCCTCCAGCGGGCCCTGGCTCAGGGGGGCTGGGACTTCATCAAGTACCGCCACCTGCGCCGCCTGGCCCAGGCACCTGAGTTGGACCGCCACGATCTGAAGAAGATCGTGGGCCTGGAGCCCATCATCGAGAAGCCCGAGGCCCAGTTGCCCCTCTTTTGAGGGCATGCTCTTTTACAGCTCTTCTCGGCGCCTGGCCATCTCGGCCCGCAGCCGCATGGCATCGGCAGGGTAGGTCCAGTAGAAGAGGCACCAAGCCAAGAGGCACAGGCCCCAGGGCAGGGGGACCGTGAGGAGCATGGCTCGGGTGAGGCCGTACCGTTGAGCCAGGAAGCCGGCAATGAAGGCCCCGCTGGCCGCTAGGCCTCCTTCGACGACCCCGTCCAGGGAGTAGGCCGAAGCCCTTAATTCGGGCACGACCACCTCCCCCATGATGGGTTCCTTGGCTCCAGGGCCTGCCCAGCCGATCACGAGGGCGGTGGCGAAGGCCAGGACGAAGAAGGGGGTGAAGGCCAGGGGGTGGGTGAAGATGAGGATGGTCAGGGGGATGCCGCCGAGGACAGATATCTGGGCCAGGAGGATGCGGCCGTAGCGGGGGCTCCAGCGGGCCAGTCGGTCACCCAGGTAGCCGCCGAGGATGTGGCTCAAAGCCGCACCCACCACCAGGCCAGCCATGATCACCGTCCCCTGCCCATAGCTCACGCCCCGCACGGTGATCATCCACGTCATCATCATGGCCCCCATGACCACCCAGGGGATGGAGCCGGGGATGCCCTGCAGGAAGATGGCCCACATGGTGGGGATGCGCAGGAGCCGCGCCACATGGGCCGGGCGTATGGAGAACCGCTGAGCGTCTTCATAAGTGATGAGGGCGGCCAATTCCGGCTCGGCGGCGCCCCTGGGGGGCTCGTCAACAAAGAGGGCCATAAGGCCTCCGGAGGCTACGCTGGCCAGGCCCAACAGGATGAACCCCCACCGCCAGCCCAGTCCGGGGGCCTCGACCACCCAACCCATGGTCAGGACTCCCCCTACCACGCCGAACACACCCAGAAAACCCAGGGTCCCCAGGGCCCTGCCCCGCTCTTGAGGCTGAAAGTGATCGGCGATGAGGGCGAAGGCCCCCGGCAACAGGCAGGCCAAGCCCAGGCCCGACAGGGCCCGCAGGACGAGAAGCTGAGTGTAGTTGCCTGCTAGCCCGCAGGCCAGGGTCCACATACCCCACAGGCCCGCGCCCAGGATCAGGACCTGCTTGCGGGAGAAGCGGTCCGCAGCGTAGCCCCAGAAAGGCCCCCCAGCGGTCTGCAGGAAATTGCGGACGCTGGCGATGGTGCCCAGGTGCAACTCCGTCAGGCCCCAGGCAGCCATGATGGCTGGGAAGAGGGTGGGCAGGGCGACCGCTTCGGCCTGATCTACGAAGTTGGCCAGCCCCAAGGCCAGCAGCGTCCGGAACTTGTGGATGGCCGGTGCACTTAAGAGCTCTTCACGTGCCATGGGGACGGCTCCTTTATAGCATCACTATTTTACCACCTAAGGCGGCTCTTGGCAATCGCCCCTTCGCCGGTGACCGTAAAACGCTGGGGACATGGAGTGCAGGCGCAAGCCTGCTGGGGCCTCGTTAAGGCATAGCTCTCCTTTGTTTCTGGCCGCAGGTGTGCTATAATGTCCTGGAAAACTCATCAGGAGGGGAAGAATGAAGAGAGAGCTCCCGGTTACGCGAGCCAATCGCCTGATCAACCCTGGCCCCGTAGTGCTGGTGACGGCCAGGTACAAGGACCGATTCAACGTGATGACGGCCGCCTGGGCCGTGCCCATCAGCCACCGGCCGCCTCTGGTGGGCGTAGCCATCGCCCCCTCGCGCTTCACCCACGACCTGATCGTGCGCAGCGATCAGTTCGCCCTTAACGTGCCGGGCCGGGGCCTGCTGGAGCAGGTGGAGCTGTGTGGCACGTTGTCAGGTCATGACGTTGACGACAAATTCGCTGCGGCTGGCCTGACGCCCATGGAGCCCCAGCAGATTGACGCGCCGCTGATCGAGGAGTGCCTGGGCCACCTGGAATGTGCCGTGGTGGAGGCCATCGAACTGGGGGACCACACCCTCTTCGTGGGGGAGGTGGTCGCCGCCCAGGTGGAGGAGGAGGCCTTCGACGAGGCCTGGCTGCTGGAGGAAGAGGAGGCCAAGCCCCTGCACCACCTGGGTGGGGACCTCTACGCCGTGCTGGAGAAGCGGATCGAGGTCCAGCCGAGCCAAGCCCATTGACAATCTACCTAACTGAGGCTATAATCAATCCCAACCGGAGAGACGGCGAGATGAAGCTCTACTGGGATGACCCGCAGAACATCGCCCTGGCGCTGATGGAGGCCCATCCGGAGGTGGAGGATCCCCTGGATGTGCGCTTTACAGATCTGTACCAGTGGATCATCGAGCTGGAGGATTTCGCCGATGACCCTCAGGCCGTCTCGGAAGGCAAGTTGGAGGCCATCCAGATGGCCTGGTACGAGGAAGTCAGTGAATAACCAAGGAGGGTGAGGCCGATGGCCAAGGTGCTGATGCTGATTGATAGCGAGTTCCAGGACGCAGAGGCCCTGATACCCTACTACCGCATGAAGGAAGCAGGGTACAGGGTGGATCTGGTGGGGCCCGAGGCGGGCGTCACCTACAAGGGCAAATACGGATATCCTCTGACGTCGGATCTGGCGGCGGCTGAGGTGAACATTGATGACTATGAGGCCGTGATCATCCCCGGCGGGCGCGCCCCGGATCACATGCGCACTGTAGAGCCCATGGTGCAACTGGTCAGGGACGCCTTCGCCAGGGGCAAGGTGGTGGCCGCCATCTGCCACGCCGCCCAGGTGCTCATCGAAGCCGACGTGGTGCGGGGCAAGCGAGCCACCTGCTACGTCTCGGTGAAGACGGACCTCAAGAACGCCGGCGGCCTCTACCAGGACCGCGAGGTGGTGGTGGACGGCAACCTGGTCACGTCCCGGGTTCCGGCTGACCTGCCCGCCTTCTGCCGGGAGACCCTGCGCTTGCTGGAGCAAAGGGCCCGAGGCTAAAGCCGTCGGGCTGAAAGAGCGAAGCCCTCTGGGCTATAATCATGAGCCCCGGAGGCGGTGCCCTGAGCCTTGTCCTGAGCTCTGTCGAAGGGTTGTCGAAGGGGGCTTTGCTATCTCTGACAAGCGCTCGCAGGGGTGACAAGCGGTCACGCGGCTCACAGTGCCCAGGAGAAGGCGGCCCGCCTGCCACGCCCGTCCCGACGGCTACCCCCTACCCATCCCCCGGGCGAAGGAAAGCCCCATGATCGAGGAACGAAGGGAGGCTAAGAAGATGCTGGAGAACATCACCTGGCTGGGCCATGACAGCTTCAGGATCAAAGACGACAAAGTGATCTACATTGATCCCTGGCAACTAGAGGACGGCGAGCCAGCCGATCTGATCCTCGTCACCCACGATCATTACGACCACTTCTCCCTGGAAGACATCCAGAGGATCCGCACTGACGACACCGTCGTCGTCACCATCGCTGCCAGCGCCCGAAAACTGACAGGCCCCGTGCGCACGGTGAAGGCCGGGGACAAGCTCACCGTGCGGGGCATTGACATTGAGGTCGTCCCCGCCTACAACATCAACAAGCGGTTCCATCCCCAGGGAGCTGGCCACGTGGGCTTCATCGTGACCGTGGGAGGGCAGCGGATCTACCACGCCGGCGACACGGACTTCATCCCCGAGATGAAAGACATCGAGGCCGACATCGCCCTGCTGCCTGTGAGTGGCACCTACGTCATGACGGCCGAGGAGGCAGCCAAGGCGGCGGAAGCCATCCAGCCCAAAGTGGCGGTGCCCATGCATTATGGCAGCATCGTGGGCTCAGTCCAGGATGCTCAGCGGTTCAAGGAGCTGTGCCCTGTCGAGGTGCGGATCCTGGAGAAGGGGCGCTAGCCGTGAGCGTTTCGTGACCGCTATGCATTATCATACAGCGTAGGGTTAGAGTAGGGATAGTGTCTGGTTTCCGTCAAGCACCGGGTTCCGAAGTGGTGTATAATAGAGAGGGAACCGCTGCCTGAGCTTGAAACGCGCCATAACGGGGTCTTGTCGTTCTTCGTTATGCAGTGTGGCAAGCTTGGAAGTGATCAGGCTAAGATGGCCTTGCAGGCCCTGGCTGAGGAGGACGGCTTGGGCTACAGAGCTTGCAATATCCTGTGCAGGAGGAGGTTTACCATGACCGGACGTTTCTCCAACAAGGCCCTTCTGTTCGCACTTCTCTTCATCGCCTGCCTGGCCGTCCTGGCCCTCAGCAGGCCCCCCAGCCGAGCAGCTCCGGAGGCCCTTGCCGCCTCGGTGGGCCTCGACGCAGCTCCACTTAGCCAGAGTTCAGCCCACGGCGTCGCCGCACCTTCCCTCCAGGTCTTCTGCCCGGACCCCATCTGTGTGGTGGACATAACCGATCAGCACTTACAGCCGTCAGAGCTCATCATATTGGTGGGCACAACGGTGCGCTGGGTTAATCACACTGGGAAACTGCATCGCATGTGCGATGCAAAGCCGTACGCTCGGGAGTGGTGCACGGGCGAGATCTGGCCCTGGGGGGGCACAGGCGAGCATCTCTTCAATGCGCCGGGGGAGTATCCGTACGAGTGTATCTACCACCCCTACGAGGGGGGGAGGGTGACGGTCCTCCTGCCGACGTCCACGCCCACTCCCACCCCGACGGAGACGGCGACCCCCACCCCCACGCTCACGCCCACCGCCACGGCTACGCCCACTGCCACGGCCACGCCGACGGCCACACCCACCGAGACCCCTACCGCCACGCCCACGGAGACAGCAACGCCCACCCCGACGGAGACCTCGACGCCCACCCCCACGCCGACGCCGCGCTACATCTACCTGCCCATTATCATGAAGGAGCACACGCCTGGCCCATAATGTGCTGGCCCTGGTGGCGCGGGGCAAGAGCAACCGCGAGATCGCCCGGGAGTTGAGCATCAGCGTGAAGACAGTTGAATATCACGTCAGCAACATCCTGGTAAAAAGCCTTCACCCCGTCCATGGAGAGCTTGGACTGGAGCAGAACTTCAACGGGGTGAAGGCTTTTTAGGGGAAGCTGGGCCTCTCCAGCCGCACTGAGGCGGCGATCTACGCCCTGCGGGAGGGGTGGGTGGAGGAGGGAGAGTAGGGGGTTAATAAGGGGACTTAGGGAAAACCCTAGGAAAGCC
>JBHIEC010000041.1:0-14201 GCA_046760425.1 Anaerolineae bacterium | reverse complement strand
TTGGACGATGAAGATCGGTGCCCTCAGTGATACCCACTGGCGGGGCGAGGGGTCTGGGGTGCCGCGCCGGCTGAAGGAGATCTTCGCCCACGTGGATCTGATCCTGCACGCCGGCGACCTGGTGACCCTGTCCGTGCTGGCGGAACTGGAGGCCATCGCTCCGGTGGTGGCCGTGGCCGGCAACATGGACGCGGATCCGGTCAAGCGAGCGTTGCGGTCCAGGCGGGTCATTAGGGCGGGGAGCCATCGCATCGGCCTCATCCACGGCCACGGTGTACCCGGCCGGGTCTGGCTGGGCGGTGGCCGGGTTGATTTCGATGTCCTCAACGCCTATCTGCTGCAGCAATTCGAGGATGTGGCCTGCATCGTCTACGGCCACACCCACCTGGCGCGGGCGGAGCGGTGGCAAGGGGTGCTGCTGTTCAACCCGGGCACAGCCATCGCATCCTGGCCGGCCCGCAGGAGCACGGTGGGGCTGTTGACGGTGGACGAGGAGGGGGTCAACGGCGAGATCATGGAGCTTTGAAGGTTCATACCGAGAGACAGGAGGGGGCTCATGACGAGCGACGAACTGATTGCCAAAGGGAAAGCGGCCAAGGCCGCAGCGCGACGGCTGGCCTTCACCTCGACCAAGGTGAAGAACGCGGCCCTGGAAGCCATCGCCCAGGCGCTGGCGGAGGAGCAGGAAGCCATCCTGGCTGCCAACGCAGAGGACCTGGCCGCCGGGCGGGAGGCGGGGCTCAGCGAGGCCATGCTTGATCGTCTGCTGCTGACGCCGGAGCGGCTGGCGGGGATAGCCAGCGACGTGCGCAGCGTGGCGGCTCTGCCCGACCCCGTGGGCGAGATCTTTGACATGCGCACCATGCCCAACGGTCTGCAGGTGGGCAAGAAGCGGGTGCCCATCGGCGTGCTGGGGGTTATCTACGAGTCGCGGCCCAACGTCACCGTGGACATCTCGGCCCTGAGCCTGAAATCGGGCAACGCCGTCATCCTGCGGGGTGGGAAGGAGGCCCGCCGCTCCAACGCCGCCCTGGCCGGAGCCATCATCCGCGCCTGCACGGTGGCCGGCGTGCCCGAGGGAGCGGTGCAGCTCATCGAGTCCACCGACCGGGCCCTGGTCCTGGACATGCTGCGCCTCAACGACTACATTGACATGATCATCCCCCGGGGCGGGCCCGGCCTGCAGCGCTTCACTGTGGAGAACGCCACCCTGCCCGTCATCAGCGGTGGCGTCGGCGTGTGCCACACCTACGTGGACCAGTCAGCCGACCTGGAGAAGGCGGCCCGCATCGCCTACAACGCCAAGGTGCAGCGGCCCACGGTGTGTAACGCCCTGGACACCCTGCTGGTGCACCGCGACGTGGCCGAAGCCTTCCTGCCCCTGATAGCCGACCAGTGGCTGCCGGCGGGGGTGGAGATGCGCTGCGATCCCCGGGCCCTGGCCATCCTGGCCGGTCGGGAGGGGGTGTGTCCCGCCGCCGAGGGCGATTTCGGCCACGAGTTCCTGTCCCTGGTGGCCTCGGTGAAGGTGGTGGACAGCCTGGACGAGGCCCTGGATCACATCTACCAGTATGGCACCGGCCATTCTGAAGCCATCGTGACCGAGGACTATCACGCTGCCCAGCGCTTCCTCAACGAGGTGGACGCCGCGGCCGTATTCGTCAACGCCAGCACCCGCTTCACCGACGGGGGCCAGTTCGGGCTGGGGGCCGAGGTGGCCATCAGCACCCAGCGGCTCCACGCCCGTGGCCCCATGGGCCTCAAGGAACTGACAACCTACAAGTGGATCATCCTGGGCGAGGGGCAGGTCAGAGAGTGAGGAATACTTCTCGTAGCTGCACCAGTTCTTCGGGAGCATCGTGATAAAGGCCCTCAGCCCCAGGGTTGAGGGCTTTTTGCTGGTATCTCTTGACTTTCCGTGCGTTAAGCGCTATACTTTTGCCAGCAGGGAGGCGAGGATGAGGATCGTCAGGTTCCAGCGCGGCACCCGAGTCGGATACGGCCTCGTCGAAGGGGAGAGCGTGTACGCCCTCGAGGGCAACGTCTTCGGGGACTTCGCGCCAGGGGCGAAGGTGGCGGAACTGGCCGAGGTCGAGCTCCTGGCCCCCTCCCGGCCCACCAAGGTGGTGGCCGTGGGGGTGAACTACCGGGCTCACGCCCAGGAGATGGGACAGCCCCTGCCGGAGGTACCGCTCCTCTTCCTCAAGCCGCCCAGCGCTGTCATCGGCCCCGGGGAGGCCATCGTCTGTCCGGCCATGTCCCAGCGAGTGGACTACGAGGGGGAGCTGGCAGTGGTCATCGGCAAACGGGCCCGGCACGTCCCACCCGAGGAAGCTCGCCAGTACATCCTGGGTTACACCTGCGCTAACGATGTCACGGCCCGCGACCTGCAGCGGGTGGACGGCCAATGGACACGGGCTAAATCCTTTGACACCTTCTGCCCTCTGGGCCCCTGGATCGTCCCCCATATGGACCCTGGTGACCTGGCCCTCCGCACGCGGGTGAACGGCGAGCTGCGCCAGAACTCTTCGACCCGCGATCTGATCTTTGGGGTGGAGGCATTGGTCAGCTTCATCTCTCAGGTGATGACCCTGGAGTCGGGGGACGTGATCCTGACGGGCACGCCTTCAGGCGTCGGGCCTCTCGCGCCGGGCGACGTGGTAGAGGTGGAGATCGAGGGCATCGGGGTGCTAAGGAATCCGGTCGTGGAGGAGAAATGATGCGTGAGGAGGTCCTGGATACCTGGACTCAGGCGAAAGAGGACTATATCACGGCAGAGCAACTTATCGGCATCCAGCGTTACTACGCCAGCGTCTTCTTCAGCCAGCAGGCAGCGGAGAAGGCGTTGAAAGCCCTTTACATCCATCAGCTCAAGCGCAACCCCCGAACGCATAACCTGGTGAAGCTCAGTCGCTCCCTCAAAGCACCCGAAGAGGTTCTGGATGCAGCTCTGGAGCTTAACCCCGAGTATGCCGTGACCCGCTATGTTAACGCTGCACACGGGGTTCCTGCCCACATGTTCAACAAGAAGCTGGCCAGGATTCATTTAGAGTGCGCCGAGGTGGTCTTGCAATGGATCGAGAAACAGTTGAAGTGAGACGCTTCCTTAGCCGGTTAAGGCAATCTCCTTACCACATCGAGAGAGCCATCGTGTTCGGCTCCCGGGCCAGGGGGGATCATCTGGTGGATAGCGATCTCGACCTCATCCTCGTGTCCAAGGATTTCGAAGATGTCTTCTTTACTGACCGAAGCTCACAGGTGCACCGTTACTGGGATGGAGATCTCGGGCTGGAGGTGCTCTGCTACACCCCTGAGGAGTTTGAGAAGAAGAGGCGAATGATTGGCCTGATCCAGGATGCTGTTCGCGAAGGCGTTGAGATCCCGGTGAATGGGGAAGGAGAAGAAAGCCATGAAGCCCGTGGTAACCATTGAGCGAGACGAGGAAGGATGGTATGTGGCAGAATGCCCGGAGATCCCTGGACGTGTTACTCAGGGCAGGACCAGGGAGGAGGCTTTAGAGAATATCAAGGAGGCCATTGAGCTTTGCCTCGAAGTACGAAGGGAGAAAGGAGGGTCATCATGATGTCCCTTCTCGCCAGCATGGGCATAGCGATCCTGGCAGGAGCTGTGCTGGGGGCCATCCTGTCCATCCTCTTCATCTGGATGGGCACCGGGGTAGCCAAAGTGGTGGGGGCAACCTGGGGCAGGGTCGTCCTTGCTGCCCTGGCGGCCACTGCAGTGATCTGGATCCTCACCGCAGCCTTCTCCATTGTGCCAGCGTGCGGCCTCCTGGGGTTCCTGGTGGGTCTGGGCATATCATGGGTCATCATCAAGGCCGTCTTCGGCCTCTCCTATCCCCAGGCCCTGCCCGTCTGGCTCTTCAGCGCCGGCGCCCAGATCGTGGCCCTGATGGTGGCTTTTGCCGTCTTCGTGGGCCTGGGCGTCCTCCTGAAACCCGCCAGGCCCACAACCCTGTGGCTCCCCCTTCTCCCTGCCAGGCCACCTGCCGTGGCCCTCTCCCCTACCCCAGGGCCAACAACGCCTGCCCCTACCGTTGAAAGACCCACTGCGACGCCCGAACAACCAACGCTGACTCCCACGGTCGAGGAACCGACGGCCACGCCCGAAAGGCCGACCACCACGCCGGTCGTGCAGGGAGTGGGCACGGTGGCCCAGAAAGTCAACTTCCGTGATGGGCCGGGAACGGAATACAGCGTGCTCGATCAACTGGATGCCGGCGAGCGCCTCGACCTTCTGGCCCGAACCGGCGACGCCAAGTGGCTGAAGGTGCGGGTCCAGGATGAGGGGACCATCGGCTGGGTTCACGCCGACTATGTGGACACGGCCATTGACGTAACGGCGCTGTCCGTCGTTCCGCCAGAGGAACTGCCCCCCAAGCCGCCGCCCCAGGTCTTTGAGATCGAGTATCGAGGGTGCATCGGGGGCACGCCGAAGAACATCGGGGTGGTCAAGGGGCAGGTCTTCGACCGGCGGGGGCGGATCATCGTCGGGGCCAGGGTTGGCATCTGGATTGATGGCTACTGGTGGGACAGCCCCGCCAATCCGGCCAGAACCAACGAGGCCGGCTGGTACGAGTGGAACCTGACGGTGGGCCAACGCGTCAGGTTCGTATCCCTCACTGTCGGTGGACGGCCGGTATCTTTCACGCCCTCAGGTTTCGAAGTGCGGGCCACCGGCGGCTGCTTCCAGCACGTGAACTTCCGTGAACGCTAGGGGGGAAGGTGATCTCCCGTTGGATGTTGGTGACCGAGAGGGGCGGCGGATGAAATCACGCCGCCTGGATAAAACACACCCGGGCATCGTCATTTATGCGGTGCTGCTATCTCCCTTGATCGCCGAAGGTCTCTCCGAATGGGCTCGGTCTGGAGACCCTCGCCCATCGAAGGAATTTCCGTGAACGCTAGGAGGATAACCTGATGAACCATTTTCTCAGCCTAGCTGACCTATCGTCCGACGAGGTCTGGCATCTTCTCAATCTGGCCCGAGAGCTCAAGGAGGAGTGGCGGAAGGGCGGCAACCGGCCTCTGCTGAAGAGCAAGACCTTGGGCATGGTCTTCCAGAAGCCCTCCCTCCGCACGCGTGTTTCCTTTGAAGTGGCCATGTTAAATCTTGGGGGTCACGCTTTGAATCTATCTCCGGACGAGGTTCAGATGGGGCGGCGTGAGTCTGTAGCCGACGTGGCCCGCGTGCTCTCCCGTTACGTGGATGGCATCATGGCCCGCGTCTTCGCCCACCGCCATATCGAAGAACTGGCTGCTCACTCCCGTGTGCCCGTGATCAACGGCCTCTCCGACTTCAATCACCCCTGCCAGGGCCTAACAGACCTGTTCACCATGTACGAGGCACGGGGGGAGCTCAAGGGGCTCAGGCTGGCCTACGTGGGCGATGGCAACAACGTCTGCCACTCCCTCCTCTTCGGGACCAGCAAGGTGGGCATGGACATCGCCGTGGCCACCCCTCCGGGCTATGAGCCCGACGCGGCAGTCGTCGAACGGGCGCGGGAGTTTGCAGCGCAGAGCGGCAGCCAGGTGCTCCTGACCCACGATCCCGTCGAGGCCGCCCGGGACGCCCATGTCCTGTACACTGACGTGTGGGCCAGCATGGGCCAGGAGGCGGAGCGGGAGGTGCGGCTGAAGATTTTCCCGCCTTACCAGATCAATGCCGCCCTGGTGGCCCAGGCCAGGCCCGATGTGCTGGTCATGCACTGCCTGCCCGCTCACCGGGGCGAGGAGATCACCGATGAGGTCATTGATGGTCCCCATTCCGTGGTCTTTGATCAGGCCGAGAACCGGCTCCATGCCCAGAAAGCGATCCTGGTTTCGTTAATGGGCGAGGGAGGAGGGTAGCTTGTCTGAGGTTTGGCAAACTTTTCGCTCCTATTTCGATTGGACCATCTCCAATCTGACGCCCCTCAGTGTGGTTGACATCCTGCTGGTGGCGGCCATCTTCTACGGGTTGCTGTACCTCATCCGCGGCACCCAGGCCGTGCAGTTGTTGCGTGGCGTGTTGCTCCTGGTCCTCATCGTTGTGCTCCTCACCAACGTCTTTCAGTTGACGGCTTTCAACTGGCTGATCAAGAGCTCCCTGTCCGCCCTGCTGGTGGCCATCCCTGTCATCTTCCAGCCAGAGCTGCGGCGGGCCCTGGAGCGGTTGGGGCGGGCAGGGGTCCTCATCACCCGGCCCTCCTCGGAGGCCACAGCGACCCGGGTGATCACCCACGTCAGTCGAGCAGCCAAGGAGCTGTCAGAGCGACGCCACGGGGCCCTGATCGTCCTGGAGCAGGATACGGGCCTGCAGGACATCGTTGACACGGGGATTGAGGTTGACGCCATGGTCTCCAGCGACCTGCTGCAGACCATCTTCTTCCCCCAGACGGCGCTGCACGACGGGGCGGTCATCATCCGCGAGGATCGGGTCGTGGCCGCAGCCTGCGTCCTGCCCCTGGCCGAGAACCCTCCCAGCGACCGCTATCTGGGCACCCGTCATCTGGCCGCCATCGGCATCACCGAGCAGACGGATGCCATCGCCATCGTCGTCTCTGAGGAGACGGGCACTATCTCCATCGCCCACAACGGGCGCATGATCCGCAAGCTGGATGAGGGGCGTCTGGCCCGTATCCTGCATACGCTGTACAAGCCGCGCTTCGGCGAACGGTTCCCCCGTTGGTTGCGGCGGGAGAGCAGTTCGGAGAGCACACCTTCTCTACTTGCTGAATAGATGAGGCCTATGCTGCGTTCGATCCTCGATAATCTGGGCTCCGCCCTTCTGGCCCTGGCCCTGGCCATCATGGTCTGGGTGGTGGCTGTTAACGAGGTCAATCCCCCTCGCGAGGGGCACTTTCCCGACGGTGGTCTGCCCATCGAGGTGGTGAACACGCCGGAGGGGTTGGTCCTCTTCGATCCCGTTAATGAACGGGTAACGGTCACCATCCGGGGGCCCCAGTCCAGTTGGGAGAATCTGCGGCCCACCAATTTCCGCGCCTATGTTGACCTGGCCGGCTTGCCGCCCGGGCTGCACGATGTGGAGGTGCAGATCAAGTGTGCCGAGTGCGCCCAGAAGCTGGTGAGCATCCTGGACAAGGAGCCAGCTCAGATCACCGTCCGCCTGGAGACCTTCAAGGAGAAGAAGGTCAAGGTTCAGGTTCACGTGCTGGACAGCCCGCCCCTGGGCTACACGGTTGGCATGCCCACCACCACCCCACGGGAGGTGACGGTCAGCGGCCCCCAGTCCCAGGTTGACCAGGTGGCCGAGCTGGCGGCCGACATGTTCTTGCAGGGGGCTAAGACCCCGGTCGAGCAGCAGGTGCGGGTCTTCGCCCGGGACAACCAGGGCAAGGCTGTAGCCAAGGTGACCATTTCGCCCGCCGTGGTCACGGTCAACGTCCCTGTGGTGCAGCGGCTGGGCTACAAGGAGGTGACAATCAGGCCCATCACGGAGGGGACGGTGGCCCCGGGCTACTGGCTGAGCAATATTGTGGTGGAGCCGTCCACGGTGACCATCCGGGGCAATCCCGCCCGCGTTGAGGAGGTCCCCGGCTTCCTGGAGACGGAGCCCATTGACGTCAATGAGGTTCATAGCACCTTCGAGAAGCGCGTGGGCCTGGTAGTGCCGGAAGGTATCAGCCTCCTCAGTGAAGATCAAAGTGTACTGGTGCGGATCGAGGTGAGCGCCGTTATGAGCGGCCAGACGGTGGAGCGGGAACTCATCCTGCGCGGCCTGGCGTTGGGGATGGAGGCCACCGTCTCACCCCAGGTGGTGCAGGTCATCCTCTCCGGCCCGGTGCCAGAGCTACAGGCCCTGGAGCCGGAGGACGTGCAGGTGATTCTGGATCTGGCGGGGTTGGGGTTAGGCACCCACAAGGTGACCCCCACGGTGGTCAAGCCCGAGTCGTTGAAAGTGGAGAGCATGGTGCCGGACACGGTGGAAGTGACCATCGCCCTGGTCCCCACCCCCACGCCGACGATCACCCCGACCCCCACGCCGCGCCCTCCAACGCCCACGCCCCTCCCGCCGACGCCTACACCAACCCCCAAAGCTACGGCTTAATGATCTTGCCAAAATTGGCGGGTTGTGGTAAACTATAGGCGAAGCGTGCCCCCGTAGCTCAGTGGATAGAGCAGCGGCCTCCGGAGCCGTGTGCGGGAGTTCGAGTCTCCCCGGGGGTACCTTGTCCCTTTCCCATCGTTGAAGAAAGGGGCTTTTTGCTGCCCCAGGGAGTAAATAGGTGAGGTCTTCAGGGCTGGCCATCAGGAGCTGTCATCAGGGTGGATCGAAACGATCGGTTGTACTGTCCCCAATGTGCTGACGCGGGCGAGGTCATCGAGGCGGTTCCTCAGGAGGAGGTTATGGATAGCCTGGGCCGCCTCCGATTTCCCATGCGCTGCCCCAGCGGGCACTGGAACTGGGCAGAGGAAGCGGTGAGCGAGACAGACGCGAAGACACGAGCGGAGCTTGCTCAGGGCGAAAGGAGCCATGAGCGTTAACCCTCGAACGGCCCCGCACCGACCTCCTATCAGCCCGTTACGATTGCTCAGGTCCAGGGCCTGGCAAGAAGCATGCGCGCTGGCCCTCGGGATGGGCATCGCGCTGATCCTGTACGGCTGTAGCACAGGTCTGGAACCGGGCATGCCAACGACAACCCCCTCCCCTACACAGACCCCCACCATGACCCTTGCCTCACCGACGCCCACCCCATCCTCCACCGTTGACAAGCCCGTGGAAGCGGCGGCCTATCTCCCGGCTTTGAGGAAGAGTGAGCCCCGCCCGACCCCTTCACCAACTCGGAAGCCCAAGGCCACCAAGACGCCCAAACCGACCCCCACGCCACGCTGGCCCCCGGCGCTGTCTGAGCCGGGGCGGAGCAAGCTGGGGCTGCACGTGATCCGGAACAACTCGCCGGACATCCTGGAATTCGTCCGCGTGGTGAAGCCCGCCGTGATAAAAGGGGTGGACGATCTCAAGTGGTTCTCTGAGGCCAAAGCCGAATCACCGTGGACGGTCACGGTGGGGCGACTCACCCTGGAGAGCCAGACGATGGAGGGCGATCCGGTTTTGGCGGCCCAGGCCTTTGTGGCAACCCACCTGCAGGAGTACCTGAACAACCCCGGCGTGGACTACTGGGAAGGGTGGAACGAGCCCGATCCCGGGGAGCGGATGGTCTGGTACGCCCAGTTCGAGGCTGAGCGGGCGCGCCAGATGGCCGCCCATGGCCTGCGCGTGGCTGTCGGGGGCTTCTCGGCGGGGGTGCCGGAGTGGGAGGAGTTCGCCGCTTTCCTTCCGGCCATTGAGGCCGCCCAACGGTACGGCGGCATTCTGCACCTGCACGAGTACTCGGCGCCAACGATGAACTACCTGGTGGGCGTCGCCCTCCCTGGCCGCCCGACCTATCCGGATCGGGGGGCGTTAACGCTGCGCTACCGATGGTGGTACGAGGAGTTCCTCAAGCCTCGAGGGCTGGTAATACCTCTGGTCATCTCCGAGGCAGGCATTGACGGGCTGGTCAACCCGGCGGGCCCCAAAGGGCGGGGCTGGCAGGACTTCACACGCTATTGGGCGGAGCACGGCCTGGGCGACGACGGGACCGAGGCCTATATCCGTCAACTCGCCTGGTACGACGCCCAGCTTCAGCAGGACGACTATGTCATCGGATTTGCGGTCTTCACGGCTGGCTCGCCAGGTGGGAAATGGGATAGCTACGAGATCACCCATATCCTAACCACGATAGCGCGATACGTGGTCAGTCAGAGGTAGTAGAACCAAAAAACCCTTGATGGCTGATGCGTCAAGGGCTTTCTTTATGAATCCATGCCCCCAAGGGAATTCGAATCCCTGTTTCCACCTTGAAAGGGTGGCGTCCTAGGCCTCTAGACGATGGGGGCACTCTGGACCTCTCGACTCAATTGTACCAGAAAGGCGCGGAAAGGTCAAGCACCTGACATCCTGCCCAGGGCCTTCAGCACTTCCTGGGTCACCAGCTCCACCAGCTCCTCGCTGGGCCGGCTGAGGGCAGTCCCCCCCGTCGCCTCATACCGCCCGCCCCACTGGCACACGCTGCAATCCGCGCACACGTCCCGCCCCTTGGCCTGCATGGCCCGCCGCCGCATCTCCCGTAGCTTCTCCTCCTCCCCTGGCGGCAGGGGACGGATACCCCCCAACTGCCGCGCCGCCAGAGTGATGGCCGCCGCATGCTCCACCTGCTCCAGCCGCATGAAAGCCTCGTAGACGTCCACCCCCACGGTCAGGACGCCGTGGTGATCCAGCAACACGGCGTCGTGCTCGCGGACGAGCTGGCGGACGATTTCCGCCCCCGCACTGGTGCCGGGCGTGGCGTACTCGGCGGTGGGGATGCCCCCCAGGCTGTAGATCACCTCAGGCAGGACGCACCTGGCCAGGGACACGCCGGCGATGGTGAAGGCCGTTGCGAGGGGGGGATGGGCGTGCACCACGGCCCGCACATCTGGCCGCTGCCGATAGGCCTCCAGGTGCATGGGCAGCTCTGAGGAGGGCTTTAGGTTGCGCCTGGCGGGGTGATAGGAGGGGATCAGCGTGCCTTCCAGATCGGTGACCACCAGTTGCTCAGGGGTGAGGAAACCCTTGTGCAGGCCGCTGGGCGTGATCAGGAGACGGTCGGCGGTGAGGCGCACGGAGATGTTGCCGTCGCTGGCAGCAATAAACCCCTTGTGATACATACGCCGGCCCACCTCGACGATGTCCCGGCGCAGTTTTCCTTCCGCGTAACGGCCCCCATAGGCGCTCATGTTAGGCCTCAAGCCGCACCTCGTCAACGATGCCCACGATGACGGCGCGGATGGGGGCGGGGTCCATGTTCACCACCTGCCGCGCCGAGTTGCCCTCGTCAATGATGAGGACCGTCTCGCCCAGGCCGGCGTCCACCACGTCCACGGCGATGATGTAGCCGTCCTGGGGCTGGCCCTCGGGCGTCAGGATGTCGCACAGGAGCAGCTTGCGCTCCTCGTAGACCGGGGAGCAGATGGTAGAAACCACCGTGCCCACCACCTTGCCGATCTTCACCCCCTACCCCCTGTAGCAGACAGGGTATCTCGCTCCTGTCACAAACCTAGTTTCACCTCGTCCACGATGCCCACGATGGCGTGATCCACAGGCACGAAGATCTCGGGCAGGGCCTGGGCCGCCTCGCGGCTGGCCACGATGTAGACGGTCTCGCCGGGGCCGGCCATGGCCACCCCATCGGCGGCCACCACAGGCTTGCCCTTGGGTCGCTGGTGTTTGTCCAGGGGCTGGACGATGAGGAATTTCACCCCCTCCAGACCCTGATACTTGGTCGTGGCGACCACCGTGCCGATGACCTTTGCCAGAAACATGCACCTACTCTTCCCACACCCTGGCCCCGAATCGGGTGTGGGCCAGGATGTTGGCTTCCATCTCGTCGTGTAGAGCGGGGATGACCACGCTGCTGACCAGCAGATCCTCACGCTCCAGGACACTCACCCCGATGCTCACGGCGGCCTCCACGTCGGCCACCTCGCCGGCGAAGAGGCAGAACCCCTTGCCCCCCAGGCCATCGGCCAGGCGGATCTCCATCAGGCTGACCTCGGCTCCTTTTCGTCCCGCGTCGGCGGCGTGGATGGTGGCCGCCACGGTGGTGGTCTCAATGATGCCCAGGGCCTGCACCGGCGGAAGCTCCCGCCCTCCGGTGATGGCCCGCACCACGTCGGGGTGCACCTGGGGCAGGTAGACCTCGTCCACCAGGGCCTCAGCCCCCACCTCGCGTCCCGCCTCCAGCGACTCCTCCACCGAGGCCACGTCCCCGGCGATGAGGACCAGGTACTTGCCCGGCTGGACCGTGCCGGCCTTGATGGTTTCGATAGGCGCACGCTTGGCCATGGCGTCGCCAGCTTCGATGCCGATGGCGATGCTATCAAACTCGAGGAGAGCAAGGGCGGGTTCCATCATTACACTATCCTGAAGTGGTCCACCAGCGTGCACCTTCTCTCCCGTGAGAAACTGCGGGGGCCCGTCAGGCCCTCGCCGGTGGGGCTGGCGATGGAGAAGGAAGTGTAGCCCTCACCACCATAGCCCAGCCCGGCCAGCGACGGGCCGTTCTTGACGAAGATGCTGGTATTGATCTCCCGCGCCATGCGATCCAGGTGATCGAGGTGGCGGGAGTGCATCACCGCCGTGTGGCCGAAGCCGTGCTCCGCCTCCTTGGCCAGGTCAATGCCCTCGTCAGCGTTGCGCACCCGTACCAGAGGGATGACGGGCATCATCTGCTCCGTCCAGACCAGGGGGTGATCCCGTTCCACTTCCACCAGAACCAGGCGCACCTCCCGGCCCACGTTGACCCCGATCTCCTTCAGGATGACGCAGGCGTCCTTGCCGATGAAGTCCTTGTTGATGACGCCGGGCTTGCGGGGTGGGCCCAGTTGAGTGAAGATCACCCGCTCCAGCCGGCGCAACTGCCAGTGGGTGATCTCATAGGCGCCATACTGCTTCATGGCCGCCTTCAGCTTGTCGGCGATAGCGTCCACGGCGAAGATCTCCTTCTCATCGGTGCAGACGATGTTGTTGTCGAAAGAAGCCCCCTTAACGATGTCCCGCGCCGCCTGCTCGATGACGGCCGTCTCATCCACCACCACCGGCGGGTTGCCAGGCCCGGCGCAGATGGCCCGCTTGCCGCTGTTCATGGCCTCCTTGACCACGCCCTCACCCCCCGTGACCACCAGCAGCCGGATCTGAGGGTGGCGCATCAGTTGCTGGGCGCTCTGGATAGTGGGCTCGGCGATGGCGGTGATCAGGTTGGGTGGGCCCCCAGCGCGGACGATGGCCTGATTCAGGAGTTGGATGTTCTTGGTAGAACACTTCTTGGCGCCGGGGTGGGCGTTGAAGACCACGGCGTTGCCAGCAGCGATCATGCCGATGGCGTTGCAGATGATGGTGGCCGTGGGGTTAGTGCTGGGGGTGATAGCGGCGATGACGCCGTAGGGCGCCCGCTCCATGAGGGTCATGCCCCGGTCCCCTGTGTACGCCGTGGGCTTCAGGTCCTCCGTGCCCGGTGTCTTGTTGATAACCAGCAGGTTCTTCTCCACCTTGTCCTCGTAGCGGCCCAGCCCCGTCTCCTCGCGGGCCATCCAGGACAGGAGCTGGACGTTCTGTCGCATAACGCGGCGCATATTGGCGATGATCTCATCCCGCTTGGCCAGGGTCATGGTGTTAAGCTGCCTGAAAGCTGTGGCCGCCGCAGCCACAGCGGAGTCAATGTCAGGGAAGATGCCGTCGCCCTCGGGCGCGACCGCCATGGCCTGGGGCTCAAAAGGCGGTGCAGCCCTGGCTCCAGGTTCCTCGGCCGCCGCGACCTGGGCCAGCACCCGCTGAACGATGGACTGGATCTGTTGCTCCGTCACCTGTACCATCTTCTCACCTCCCCATCATCACGAAGCCCATTCACCCCCTGCCGGTGTTTTGCGGTACTTCAGCTCCCCGCCCACCTCCCACTCGTCCACGATGGCCATGATCACCGCGTCGCAGGGCCGCTTATCGGTCATCACCGTCTGACGGGCAGCGCTGCCCGTGGCGTAGAGGACCACCTCCCCCACACCGGCGCCCACCACGTCGGCGGCGATGACGTACTCACCTGTCTCCTGGCCCTCCACGTTGATCTCCCTGAGGACCAGGAATTTCAGGCCCGTCATGCTCTCTTCCTTGCGAGTCGAGACCAGCGTGCCAACCACTTTCCCCAGCAGCATGTTGCCTCCTCGACAGCGTTGCAGCAGCGGACCACCCTCCAGGCAGGAGCCCGCCTGGCTTTCCTGGCGACAAGCGGCGTCGTCAGGCTCCTCAAGCTGCAACGCTAAGATGGTATCCCTACTCTTGCAATTGCTCCATCTCGGCGCGGGCCTGCTCTGTGCGGCCCAGGGGCAGGACGAGGTCAATGTTGACGTGCGGCCGGGCGATGACGTGGACCGAGACCACCTCACCGACCTTCTCTGCGCCTCGCACGCCCGCTTCCACTGCGGCCTTGACGGCGGCCACGTCGCCACGCACGATGGCCGTGACGTAACCCCCGCCGATTTTCTCGTAGCTCACCAGCTCCACCTTGGCCGCCTTAACCATGGCGTCCGAGGCCTCGACCATGGCGGCGAACCCCCGCGTCTCAATCATGCCTAGTGCTTCGGCCATAGGGATTGTCCCTCCTTAATGAT
>JBHIEC010000040.1:0-14328 GCA_046760425.1 Anaerolineae bacterium | reverse complement strand
AACGACTAAGGCAACCATATCTCCTCGCTTGTTGGCACAAAAACCTGGTTTCTTACGGAAGCTAACATTGTCGAGCTAATTATAGCACAAAAAAGGGTCCAAGTTAAGTCCAAAACAGGTCTTAATCGGGTCCTTGCCCAGGCCGTCACTGCCACGGAGGCAGGAAGTATCGGGCCAGGGGTAGAACGGGCTGGGCGAAGTGGTCGGGGGGAAGGTCTTGAGCCAACCCCTCTTCTATACTCAGAAAGATCACCGGAAGGTTCAGTGCTCGCCCGGCCTCCTCGACGAGGGCATGCCCCTCCTCCACCAGCGCCAGGGTGGTGTCCCCCATCAGATTGGGGTTGCTGATCAGGCCGCTGACCCTTAGCCCTGAGCCCCGCTCGATCTGCTCCACGGCGCAGGCGATGCCCTCCACCGTGCTGGTATGGCAGCGACAGGGGTTGACCACCAGGTTGAGGGCGTAGCCCATCTTTGAGACGTGGTGGCTGAACTGGCCCAGCCCCGTCCGCGTCCCCTCCTCGTCGCCGCCCACGTCCAGGACGACAGAGCGATCTTCGTCCAGGAGGGCGGATAGGATCTGAGGGGTGACGGCCGGCACGTTCAGTTGCTCGGAGACCTCTGCCGGCGCGATGACCTCCACCCCCCGCTGAGCCAGGAGGTGGGTCGTCTCCCGCGAGCGGTAGTAGGGCGTGATCAGGTCCAGGTCAATGAGGGCCACACGCTCCCGCTCCTGGGCCAGGCGTATAGCATAGTTGACGGCCACCTCTGTCTTGCCGCTGCCGAATCGCCCGGCGAAAATGACGATGCGACTGTCAATAAAAGCATTAAAGCTCATCTTCGGGCCTCCTATCCTCTACCCCTCCGCCTCTGCGATGAGGGCGGCATACTCTTCTGGGGAGAGGAGCTGATCCAGCTCGCCCGGATCGCTCATGGCCACCACGATCATCCAGCCCTCGCCGTAAGGGTCCGCGTTCACCAGCTCCGGCTCATCCTCCAGCCGCTCGTTGATCTCTGCCACCTGGCCGCTGACGGGGGAGAAAAGATCAGAGAACGCCTTCACCGAGTCTATGCCCCCGAAGGGCTCCATGAACTTGACCTCGGTACCCGGCTCAGGGAGCTCCACGTAGACGATGTCCCCCAGTTGATCCTGAGCGTAGTCAGTGATACCGATCCGCACGCGGCCATCCTCCACCCTGGCCCACTCGTGCTCCGTGCTGTATTTGAGGTCTCTTGGGATATCCATGCTTGCCTCCTCTCTAATTCTCTGGATCGGCCAGCCCGCGGGCCATGACCCGCTTCTCAGGTTGCCCTGGAAAGGTTAGGGGGCTATCTTCAAGAGCTTTCCCAGGAAATCCAGGACAGCAGGGTTGGTGATGATAATGAGTGCCCCTATGGCGATCAGGTAGAGGCGTGTCTGCCATCTTAGGTCCAGGATCTCCTTTTCTAGCCTGGCGATGTCCCCTTTGACCGCTGTGATGTCTTCCTTGAGGGCCATGACGTCTTCCTTGACGGCTCTGAAGTCCTCCTTGGTGGCCAGCCTGGTAGCAATATCTTCCTTGACGGCCATGACATCCTCCTTGACGGCCATGACGTCTTCCTTGACGGCTCTGAGGTCCTCCCTGGTGGCCAGCCTGGTAGCAATGTCGTCCTTTATGGCGCTGATGTCCTCCTTTACAGCGTTGATATCTTCCTTGGTAGCTAGCCCCTTGGCGATCTCATCCCGCACCAGGTAGAGCGTCCTGTCCTCGACGAAATGGAGCAAGGCCTTGGCTTCTTCCTCGCCAATCTTGGGCTTCAGGAGCTCATAGAGTTCCACCGCATCGGCTGTTAACATCTTCTCCCCCTTTCTCCCATCCGCAAGGCAGTTCTAAAAGAACCGACTTCGCGGCTTCGGGTTTTGGGCCTTTTCAGATATGGATCGCCCGCCCTTCCACGGCCAGGGCTGCCTCGGACAGGGCTTCGGACAGGGTGGGGTGGGCGTGGATGGTGGCAGCGATCTCGGCCGGGGTCAGTTCCGCCGACTTGGCCAGAGCGATTTCGTGGATGACCTCCGTGGCCTCAGGGCCAACGATGTGAGCCCCCAGGATCTCGCCGTACCGGGCGTCCACCACCAGCTTGACCAGGCCCTCGTAGTCGCCGCCCGCCAGGGCCCGGCCGTTGGCCCGGAAGGGGAACCTGCCCACCTTAACCTCGTAGCCCTGATCCCGCGCTTGAGCCTCCGTCAGCCCGATGCTGGCCACCTGGGGATGGCAGTAGGTGCAACGGGGGATGCTGCTGTAATCCACGCCGTAGGTCTCCCGGCCGGCGATGGCCTCGGCGGCCACCACCCCCTCGGCCATGGCCTTGTGGGCCAGGAGGGGCGGGCCGGCCACGTCGCCGATGGCGTAGATCCCCGGCACGCTGGTCTCCATGCGCTCGTTGACCTGGATGAAGCCCCGCTCTATGGCGACGCCCGAGGCCTCCAGTCCCAGGTTCTCGCTGTTAGGGTCGCGGCCGATGGCCACCAGGACCCTGTCGCTTCGGAGCGTGTCCTCCCCCCTTTCCGACGAGACCCTGACCTCCACCCCGCTCTCTCTGGTCTCCACGCCTTCCACGCGGGTGCCCGTCATGACCTTGATGCCCTGCCTGGTCAGGGACCTGGCCAGCACCTTGGCGATCTCGGCATCCTCCAGGGGCAGCACCTGGGGCAACATCTCCACCAGGGTGACCTGGCAGCCGTAGGACTGATAGATGGACGCGAACTCCACCCCGATGGCCCCGGCGCCCATGATGATCAGCGACTGGGGCACGTCCGCCTGTTCCAGAGCCTGGCGGCTGGTGATCACTCGCTGCCCATCAACCTCGATGCCGGGCAGAGTCTTGGGCCGCGAGCCCGTGGCCACGATGACGTGCTGGGCCTTCAGCTCCTGCCCCTCAGGCTGCACCGCCACGGTATGGCGAGCGGCCAGGTAGCCCTCCCCCTGAACGAGCTCGACGCCGTTCTTCCTGAGCAGGAACTTGACCCCCTTGACCATGCGGCCCGCCACGCGGCGGCTGCGCTTGATCGCCTGGCCGAAGTCGTAGCTCAGGCCCTCCACGGTGATCCCGAAATCCCTGGCCTGGCGGAAGAGGGACAGCACCTCGGCGTTGCGCAGCAGGGCCTTGGTGGGGATGCAGCCCCAGTTCAGGCATACGCCACCCACATTCTCCCGCTCCACCACGGCTGTCCTGAGGCCCAGTTGGGCAGCGCGGATGGCGGCCACGTAGCCCCCTGGCCCCCCGCCGATGACCACGACGTCATATTGGTGTGCGGTCATGCTCGCCTCTTCCCGCCGGGATCATTTGAGGGCCCGGAGGATCAGGAGCAGGATCACAGCGCCCACGAAGGCGGTGACGATGCTGCCAAGGATCCCCCCGCCGACGGTGATCCCCAGTTGGGTGAAGAGCCAGCCGCCGATGAAGGCGCCGATGACGCCCACCACGATGGCACCGATCAGGCCGACGCGGACGCCGCCCACCACCGCATCCGCCAGCCAGCCGGCGATGCCCCCCACGATGACCCATAGAATCAGTGACTGGATGGTCACGACAGTTGTCCTCCTTCAGCGTCGTCGCCGGATCTCCACCCCGGCGTAGTCCAGAATGCCCGCCACAGGGGGCGGCTGCTTTCTCACTCGGATAAGCACCTCCTCCACGGGGAAGCGCTCCAGGATGGCCTCGGCCATGGCCTGGGCCAGGGCCTCGATCAGGTGGAAGCTCCTGCTCCTCCCCATCTCCGCCACCAGGCTGTAGACGGCGGAGTAGTCTATGGTATCGGTGAGGTCATCGCTCCGCCCCGCGGCCCGCAGATCACAGGTCAGCTCCACGTCCACCACATAGCGACCCCCCACCCGCCGCTCTTCTTCCGAGCAGCCGTGGTAGCCGTAGAACTGGATGCCCTGCAGGATGATCCTGTCCATCACACAGCCTCAGGCCAGGGCCTCCGCCACCAGCTCGGCGATGTCCTTGATATCCATGCCATCTTCCACACCCCGCACCTTGCGCGCTGCGTCGAGCATGGACAGGCAGAAGGGGCAGGCCGTGCTCACCACCTGGGGATTCACCATCAGGGCTTCCTCCAGGCGGATCAGGTTGACCCGCGTCTGCCCTTCAATCTCCATCCACATGTGACCCCCGCCCCCGCCACAACACAGGCCCTGCTCCCGCGAACGGTCCATCTCCACCAGGTTGATGTCTGGCATACGGGCCAGGATCTCCCGTGGAGCGTCGTAGATGTCATTGTAGCGGCCCAGGTAGCAGGAGTCGTGGTAGGTGATCCTCTTGCTGGCCCCCTCGGCCAGGACGATGCGGCCCTCGGCCAGGAGCTGGGTGATCAACTGGCTGTGGTGCACCACCTCGAACCGGCCGCCGAACTGGGGGTACTCGTTCTTGAGGGTGTTGAAGCAGTGGGGGCAGTGGGTCAGGATCTTCTGGAACCGATACTTCTTCAGGTTCTCGATGTTCTCCGCTGCCAGGGTCTGAAAGAGGTACTCCTCGCCCAGGCGGCGGGCGCTGTCGCCGGAGCACTTCTCCTCGGCCATGATGGCGAAGTCCACCCCCGCCGCCTGCAGCACCCTGATCAGGGCGCGGGCGATCTTCTGGTTGCGCCGGTCGTAGGCCGCCGAGCAGCCCACCCAGTACAGGTACTCCACCTCGTCCTCAGGCGTGATCCATCTGACGTCCAGCCCCTCGGCCCACAGGGTCCGATCGGCAGGCGGCAGGCCCCAGGGGTTGCCCGTGACGGTCATGTGGCGCAGAGTCATGGCCGCCGTGCTGGGCAGGTGGCCCTCGGACAGGGTGAGGTAGCGGCGCAGGTCCACGATGTCATCCACGATCTCGATGAAGACGGGGCACTCCCGCATGCAGGCCAGGCAGGTGGTGCAGGCCCACAGCTCATCGGCGGCGATGACGTCGCCGTGGAGGGCCGGAGCGCCCTCATGGCCAGCAGACCTCTGGGCCTGCTGCCCCAGCTTGACGATGACATCCTTGGGGGACAGGGGGGTGCCGGCCATGTAGGCCGGGCAGGTGGCCTGACAACGGCCACACTGGGTGCAGGCGTCGAAGCCCAGGCGCTGCTTCCAGGTGAATTCCTCCAGCTTCCCCACCCCGAAGAATTCCACCTCCTCCAGCTCGATGGGGGCCAGGGCTCCCCGGTGCTCCAGGGAGGAGAAGAAGATGTTGAGGGGTGTGGTGACCAGGTGGAAGAGGGTGGTGTAGGGCACCAGGGCCACGAGCATGAGGGACACGCCGGCGTGGAACAGCCAGGTGGCCAGGTGCAGGGCGCTCCTTCCCAGGCCCAGGCTCAGGAAGAGCTGGCCCAGCCCGTAGCCCACGGGCGACCAGGGCCCCCAGGGCGGCCGCACGAGGGCCATGCGGAAGCCCTCCAGGAGGAAACCGCTGAGGTTGATGATCAGCAGCAGAGCCAAAGTGAAGGTGAAGCCCCAGTCGTAGCTGAGTTGCTGGGGGCGCATCACGGCCCGCCGGTAGAGGGCCATGAGCAGGCCCACGATGAAGAGGACCCCGAAGAGGTCCAGGGTCAGCTCGTAGAGGAGGTAGAAGTTGCCCTTGAGGAACTTGAAGCCCAGGAGGGGTACGGTGATGTCGTAGTCAACGGTGGCCAGGACCGTGCCCAGGAAGAGAAGGATAGAGCCCCATAGCATACCCAGGTGCATGAGGCCAGGGTAGCGCTGCATCACGACCCGCACCTGCCCCAGGGCGTAGACCAGCACGAGCTTGAACCGCAGGGGGAGGTTATCCAGGCGGTAAGCCGGCTGCCCCGCCCGCCACAGGGCCACCCGTCGGTACACCCCATAGGCGAAGACGGCCACGGCCAGGGCAGCGGACACGTAGAGCAGTGCCTGAAATGGCATGGGGATATTGAAAAAGGTGTCGCGGAAGGGTTCAGCCATGCCAGTCTCCTAACGAGAATGTGCCGAAATTATAGCACATCGTGATGGTATGGTCAACGATTTGCTTAACAAATCTGCCTTACAGGGAGGCCATCACAGGACAGAACTGCGGGCCAGTTCCAAGATGTGGGCAGGAAACAGGCCCAGGAGCAGGGTGCCCAGCACGGCCACGGCCAGCGCCGCTGCCAGCAGTGGGGGGAGAGGCAAGGGCTCCAGCTCCCGGCTGGGCTGCCGCATGTACATCAGAGCCACCACCCGCGCGTAATAGTAGATTGAGATCACGCTGTTCAGGACACCCACCACGGCCAACCAGGTGAGGTTCCCCCGGACCGCGGCGCTGAAGATGTAGAACTTACCCACGAAACCAGCCGTAGGCGGGAGGCCGCCCAGGGAGAGCAGGAAGAGGGCCATGGTTGCAGCCAGCAGGGGTTGTCTGGTAGCCAGGCCCGAGTAATCGTAGATGCTGAGGCTCTCCTGGCCTGGGCGGCCGGCGGCGATAACCGCAGCGAAGGCCCCTAGATCCATGAAGGAGAAAGCCAGCAGGTAGAAGAGGGCGCTGGCCACACCCCACTGGCTGGCCGTGGCCAGAGCGATGAGGATGTACCCGACGTGGGCGATGCTGGAGTAGGCCAGCATGCGCTTGATGTTGCTCTGAGCGATGGCGACCACGTTGCCCAGGGTCATGGTCAGGGCGGCCAGAACAACCAGAGGCAGGGTCAGGTGGGGCTGCAAAACCGGGAAAGCCAGGAAGAGGATCCGCAGGAAGGCGGCGAAGCCGGCCGCCTTGCCCCCGGCGGACATGAAGGCGGTGACGGAAGTGGGAGCCCCCTCGTAGACGTCGGGCACCCACATGTGGAAGGGAACCATCGCCACCTTGAAACCGAAACCCACCACCAGCAGACCCAGGCCCACGAACAACAGGGGATCGGTCGGGGACCCCGCGCTAGCCAGGAAGGCGGCGATTTTGCCCAGGTTGGTGGTCCCCGTGGCCCCGTAGGTCAGGGCGATGCCATAGACCAGGAAGCCAGCGGCGAAGGTACCCAGCAGGAAATACTTCAGCGCCGCCTCCTCAGACTCCAGTTGAGGGCGGGCGAAGCCAGCCAGGACGTAGAGGGACAGGGAGAAGGTCTCCAGCCCCAGGAAGAGAGTGATGAGATCCGTGCTGGCGGCCATGAGCATCATGCCGGTTGTGGCGAAGAGGACCAGGGCGTAGTACTCACCCCGCTCGATGCCCTGCTGCGGCAGGTAGCTGACGGACATGAGGACCGTGAGGGCGGCGGCGGTGAGGAAGACGAAGTTGAGGAACAAGGCGTAATTATCCAGGGCGGCCATGTCCCGGAAGGCGGTCGCCGACTGCCCCCACAGGCCCAAGGAGACGAGGAAGGCGGCGGCCAGGCCGACCAGACTCAGGTAGGCCAGACGCCGCTTGTGGGGGATGATCAGATCCGCCAGCAGCACCATCATGGCCGTGCCGACCACGATGAGTTGCGGGGCGATGACCTTGAGGTTGATGATAGGGATGGTGATGTCCATGGGTACACTGCTACGTGCCAGGGAGCGTCTTCCGCCAGGCCAGGATATCCCGACAATGTTCCCCATCGTGTTCGAAGGTGCTGGCCGCGATTAACTCCTGGAGCGGTCCCTCCTCTGGCCAAGGGTACTGGACCCGCTGGGTTAATTGCTCTTCGGTCAGGCCTTCCACCACCTCCAAAAGTTCCTGGCGTACCGCCGTGAACTCAGCCACGACCTCACCCAGGGGAAGGTCCCTCTTTTTCTGCACCTGCCTGGCGTTCCAGGCATCTACGCTGTCCAGGTCCTCCATAATGTATGGCCGCCCTTCGTGGACCAACTGTTTGACGGCCTTGAGCGTCTCCTCGTCCCACGAGGCGATATGCCCCAGGATGTCCTTGACGGACCACTCCCCTACCGTCTCTGGGCGGGTCATCTGTTCCCCAGTCAGGCCTTCCATGGCCTGGAGGAGCTTCTGCCGCTCCTCGGCCATCCGGCACAGCATCTCTTGCTTGTCCATCTCTGTCTCCTTATCGGATCGGGACGCGGAGGAAGATCGTCCTGGGCCCCACGTCCAGGGTGTACTGCCCATCCAGGGGCGCAATGGGGGTCGTCATCGAGTACGTGGTGGTGTATGTATCCCCGGCCACGATGCTGATGGCCTCGGCCGGGGCCGTCGTGATCGCGGGCAGGGTGAAAGTTTTGGTGACGTCGCTGGTGGACCAGAGAGCGAAGACCTCCTCCCCCTCGCAAGCACTCACCGGGCTTGTGCATCCAGCACGCTCCTGCCCAGTTCGTAGGTGAGCGCTTGCGACCTGCCAGGGCCGCGAGAAGCGATAGACCTCCAGGCCAGGGTAGGGGTACGAGCTGGGCAGGCCATAGGTCAGGTCAGCCATGATCTGGAAGATCCGATAGGCGGGTTTAGGCACGTGCTCGTAGCTGACCAACCCCCGGGGGCGAGGGGCCATCCCCTGGGGCAGGTCCCAGAACCCGTACCAGTAGACCTTCTTCACCAGGCCGCCCCCGATCGTCCGGAGCAGTTCCTGAGTGATGAACTCGATCTGCTCCTTCCGGCGGTCAACCCCCTCGTCAGTGTCCCACATATGGGTCTCCGTCAGCCACATGGGCCTGGAGATGCCCCGGGCCTGCATGATGGCCATCAGCTCCTGGGCCTTCTCCACAGCGGTGGGCCACTGCTGGTAGAAGGGGAACCAGTGGTAGCCCACCACGTCAGTGTACTCGGCGCCCCCCGCGTCGAGGAAGTTGGGGAAGAAATCCTCGATGAACCACAGGTCCCAGGCGGCGTAGGCCAGGCCACCCATCATCACCATGGCCTGGGGATCCACGGCTTTGATCTCCTCATAGGCCATGCGCAGGAAATCAACGTACTCGGGCGCCATGTCCCCCCAGCAGCCTCCCGCCGGAACCGTGGGCTGACAGCCCCCCTGCTCCGGGGGGCGATCGCAATCTTCCGGATCAATAGTCGTTTCCCCATCCTCCTCGTTGCCGATCTCCCAGATTCTGACGTTGTAGGGGGGCTGGGAGTAGCGCTGAACCAGAGCCCGCACGAACTCCCGCCATTCCCCCTCCATACCCGGCAGCAGCCCGCCCCCACAATAGTAGCGGGTGGCCCACTCGGGGTAGCCCACGATGGTCACCATGGGTTCGAAGCCCCGGCTGCTGTAGTCCCGCAGCCGCTGATCGTACTCGGCCCACCGGTACTCCGCAGGGGAAGCGTTGAGAGGCTCCACTTCCCGCCAGTACACGTCGGTGCGGATGCTCCGGAAGCCGGCCTCCCAGGCCAGGTCCAGCTCAAAGGCTACCAGTTGGGCGTACCAGTCCGGGTCTTCCTCCTGGACATAGAGGAACTGGACACCCCATACGCTGGGCGGCGTCGGTGTGGGGGTCAGGGAGGCAGTTGGGGTAGCGCTGGGCGACGGGGTGGAGGTGGGGGCCGGCGTAGACGTGGAGGTAGATGTTAGCGTGGCCGTTGGCGTGTGGGTAGGCTGTGCGAGAACGGCCGGCAAAAAGGCGGAAGGGGTGGGTGTGGTGGCTGACTCCACCACGGCCTGGGAGCAACCGACCGGGAAGGCCAGGGTCAGGAGGGCGAACAGCAGGGCAAAGCTCCGAAGCATTTTCACGGGAATGGCTACCTTGTAACTATGTACTCCCCGTCTGGCGCTCAAACAAGCGGCTTTCTCACCACCAAGACACAAAGGCACGAAGTTAAGAACCTTAATTTAGCTAAGAATTGTAACGCGAAAGGGGCGTAGCATTATGTGGCGTGTTCTCCCTTTCGTGTTACCACTCTTAAATCAGTTACCTTTTTTCCTGGTTCGCTTTGTGTCTTGGTGTCTTTGTGGCTTCGCCCTTGAGGGCTCAAGCCCGAAGGGTAAAGAATGAGCGCTTACCTGGACAGTTACGCTACCTAATTTATCAGGTGAGGCCGCCGTCCACGGACAGGGTCTGGCCGGTCATGAAGCGCGACTCGTTGGAAGCCAGGAAGACCACCACGGAAGCGATGTCGGCCGGCTCCCCCACCCGTCCCAGGGGCGTCAGGGCCGAGAACTTTTCCCTCACCGCCTGGGGCATGGGCTGGGCCTTGGAATCAATGATGCCGGGGGCCACGCAGTTGACCCGCACCTGGGGGGCCAGCTCCCGGGCCAGGACTCTGGTCAGCATGACCACTCCGGCCTTGGAGGCGGCGTAAGGGGCCGAGACCTTATAGCCTGGATAAGGCTCCAATCCCCCGCCCGAAGCAATGTTGACGATGACCCCCGACCCTTGCTCCAGCATGACCCTGGCTGCGGCCTGGGCGCAGAGGAAGGCGCCTTTGAGGTTGACGGCCAGGATCTCGTCCCACAGGGCCTCGCTCACCTCGAACAGGGGTTTCGAGCTGAAAACGGCGGCGTTGTTGACCAGGATGTCCAGCCGACCCAACTCGTCCACCACCCGCTGGACCATGGCCTTGACCTGGTCGGCGCGGCTGACATCGGCCTGGACGGCGATGGCGCGCACCCCCAGGGCCATGGCCTCCTCCATCGTCGCCTGGGCCCCTTCCGCGCTGTGGGCATAGTTCACGGCCACGTGGGCCCCCTCCTGGGCCAGAGCCAGCGCGATCTCCCTCCCGATCCCCCGTCCGGCCCCGGTCACCAGCGCCACCTTGTCCTTCAGCCTGGTCATCCTCTTTACCCCTTCAGCAAGCTCACATCATCCACATCTGTCGTGCCCTTGGTGCGGAAGATGGTCACGATCAGCGCTAACCCCACCGCCACCTCGGCTGCGGCCACAGTGATGACGAAGAAGACGAAGATCTGGCCATCCAGGGAGTTGAGAGCGCGGGAGAAGGCCACGAAGGCCAGGTTGGCGGCGTTGAGCATCAGCTCGATGGACATGAAGATGATGATGGCGTTGCGCCTGATCAGTACCCCCACCACGCCGATGGTGAAAAGAGCGGCGCTCAGGATGGTGTAATAGGAAAGTGGAACCATTGATCACTTCCTCTTGGCCAGCACCACCGCCCCCACCATGGCTACCAGCAGCAGGACGGAAGCGATCTCGAAGGGGAAGAGGTAGTCGGTGAAGAGCAACTGCCCGATGAGCTGGGGGTTCCCCACCTGACTCACCTGCTCCGGGGTGAAAGGCCCCGGCGTCCCCCTCAGGGCGTTGACCGCCACCACGGAGCCGAGTCCACCCAGAAGGACGACCGCCAGGATCAGGGCCAGGGGCCGCTGTCCGGCCAGCCGCTCGGTCAGGGTCGCCTTCTGGGGTCCCATGAGCATGACCACGAACAGGAAGAGCACCATGATGGCCCCGGCGTAGACGGCCACCTGCACCACGGCGATGAAGGGCGCGTTGAGCAGGAGGTAGAGAATAGATACGGCGGTGAAGTTGACCACCATGAACAGGACGGCGTGCACCAGGTTGCGGGCCAGGATCACCGCCAGGGCCGAGATGACGGCTATGGTCGCCAGAATGAGGAACAGGACGAGTTCCATGGGTCCAGCGCTACTCCTCGGGGATGGCGGAGTACATCCCCCCGGGATCCGGCATCTGGCGAGGCGTGCCCAGCTCCGGTTCTGGCGGGGGCACCAGCAGCACCTCCTTGGTGTAGATAAAGGCAGCCCGGTCGTACCCGGACAGCTCGTAGTCTTTCTCCAGGACAATGGCCCCTGTGGGGCAGGCCTCCTCGCAGTAGCCGCAGAAGATGCAGCGGATCATGTTGATCTCGTAGACCCTGGCGTAGCGCTCGCCCGGCGAATATCGCTCCCGGTCCGTGTTCTCCGCCGGCTCGACGTAGATGGCGTCGGCCGGGCAGGCAGCGGCGCACAGGGAGCAGCCGATACACTTCTCCAGCCCGTTCTCGTGCCGCTTCAGCTCATGGCGGCCCCGGAAGCGGGGGTAGACCGGCCGCTTGACCTCGGGGTACTCGATGGTCACCGGCTTCCGCAGCAGCCACTTGAAGGTGACGCTCAACCCTTTCACCAGTTCGGTAATCACGAGGTTACCCTGTCTACAGGTAAACATCCCTGATCACGATAGCAGCCGCCGTGACCATGATGTTGATCAATGCCAGGGGCAACAGCACCTTCCACCCCAGAGCCATGAGCCGGTCGTAGCGCAGGCGGGGGAAGGTGGCCCGTATCCAGACGAAGCAAAACAGGGCCATAAAGACCTTGATCAGGAACCACAGGGGTGGCGGCAGGAACGGGCCGCGCCAGCCCCCCCAGAAGAGGGTGACGGCAATGGCGCTGACGGTGATCATGTTGATGTACTCGGCCATGAAGAATAGGGCGAACTTCAGGCCGCTGTACTCGATGTGGTAGCCGGCGATGAGTTCCTGCTCCGCCTCAGGCAGGTCGAAGGGGGCGCGGTTAACCTCGGCGATGGCGCAGATGGCGTAGATGACGAACCCCAGGGGCTGCAGGACGACGAAGGGCACCCGGCTCTGGGCGTTGACGATGCTGGTCAGGCTGAAGGAGCCCGTCAGCATCAGCACCCCCACGATGGACAGCCCCAGGGCCAGCTCGTAGCTGATCATCTGGGCCGAGGAACGCAGTCCTCCCAGGAGGGAGTACTTGTTGTTGGACGACCAGCCCGCCAGGACGATGCCGTAGACGCCCAGGGAGCTGACGGCCAGGACGTAGAGCAGGGCGATGTTGACATCGGCCAGGTAGAGGTCCAGGGGCCGCCCCAGGATCGTCACCCGGGGGCCCAAGGGGACGACGGCGAAGGCCATGAGGGCCGGCACCAGGGACATGGCCGGGGCCAGGAAGTAGATGACCTTATCCGCCTGGGCGGGGATGATGTCCTCCTTGAAGATCAGCTTCAGGCCATCGGCCAGGGGCTGGAGCAACCCGAAGGGCCCCGCTCGGTTGGGGCCGATGCGGGACTGGATGTGGGCCACCACCTTCCGCTCCAGCCAGGTCATGTAGGCGAAGCCCGTCAACAGGAAGCCGACGATGACGATGCTCTTGACAACCATGACAGCCAGGGAGACGAGCATGGCTTATCCCTCCACTTTGGCGATCCGAACCTGAGCCGCTATAACCCCCGGGCCCAGCAACTGGTTAATGGCCGCACCCCCCAGATTTTGAGGCACGAGCACCACGCCCTGGGGCACCTGCCCATCGAGCCGGGCCGTCAGCTCCAGGCTGCCTCGGGCTGAGGTCACCTGCACCCCATCTCCGTCTGCGATGCCCAGCCGTCGGGCGTCGGTGGCGTTCAGCGCCACCTGGGCCTGGGGGATCAGGGGGCGCAGGATCTGTGACCTGGCGATCAGGGTGCCAGCGTCGAAGAGGAGCCTGGGGGCGACCAGGGTGAAGGGGAAGCTCTCATCCGCCTCGTGCGGCGCCTGGGGTTCCAGCCAATGCAGGGTGAAGCGGGTCGTCGGATCCTCAGCCGCCGCCGGCCACTGGCACCCTTCCCCGGCCACGTTCTCGAAGCTCATCCCCTCGTAGACCTCCCGCAGGGCCGACCGCCGCCCCACAGCGCCCAGGCCCTCGTAGCTCATCCCCCCGTAGATGGGCACTGCGCGGGTGATCTCATCCATGATCTGGCCAGGGCTTGCGTAACCCCAACCCCCTTGAGTTCCTTTTATCCTTTTCGCTATCTCGGCCACGATCCACCAATCCGCCCTGGCCTCCCCGGGCGACCGGATAGCCTGTTTGAACCTCTGCACCCGCCGCTCGGTGTTGGTGAAGGTGCCCTCCCGCTCGGCGAAGCTGGCCGCCGGCAGCACCACGTCGGCCAGGCGCGCCGTCTCCGTGAGGAAGAGGTCCTGCACCACCAGGAACTCCAGCCCCTGGGGGCGCTGGGCCGCTGGATCAGCCCCCATGACGTAGAGGGCCTTGACTCCGCCCCCCAGCATCTTGTGGGCACCGAGGCCCGGCCCTGACAAGCGTGACCACTTGTCATCAGGCGGCGGGCTTGCCCACATGGCCTCCAGCCTGGCCCTGGCCCGGGCATCGTCCAGCGGAGCGTAGCCAGGCAGACGATAGGGCACCAGGCCCATGTCCGCCGCCCCCCGAGAGTTGTTGTGGGGCAGGAGGGCGATCAGGCCGTTGTTGGCCCGGCCCACGTGGCCAGTGAGGAGGAGCAGGTTGGCCAGGGCCTGACGGAGAGCCCGACCGTCGTCCAGGGCCAATGCCTCCCGGCCGAAGAGGGTGACGCCATCCTGGGCCTGAGCGAAGGCGCGGGCTGCCTCGCGGAGGGTTTCCTCAGGCACGCCGGTTAGTTCAGCTACCTGCACCGGGTTGTAGGCCCTGGCTGCCTGCCGCACCCCTCCGAGCCCCTCGGTCCGAGCTGCCAGGAACTCCCCGTCCTCCAGCCCCTCTTCCAGGATGACCTGGATCAGGCCCAGGAGCAGGTGGATCTGGCTGCCGTAACGGTA
>JBHIEC010000039.1:0-14366 GCA_046760425.1 Anaerolineae bacterium | reverse complement strand
CTCGCCTTCATTGTTATGCCACCGTCCATGTCATCGAGGAGAACAGGCGCGTGACTCTGGCCTGTATTCAACGTACTACTAAATAAACCGGCACAAATGTTTGTGCCGGTTTATTTATACACCTCCGGCTTCAGCACGCCGATGAAGGGCAAGTTGCGGTAGATCTGGCCGTAGTCCAGGCCGTAGCCGATGACGAACTTGTCGGGGATCTCGAAGCCCACGTAGTCCAGGGGGATGTCAATGGTGCGGCGGGCGGGCTTGTTAAGCAGGGTGCAGATGCGCAGGCTGGCCGGGCGACGGGTCTTCAGGTTCTCGGTGATGTACTTCAGGGTCCGCCCCGTATCAATGATGTCCTCCACAATCAGGACGTTGCGCCCCTGGATGTTGGTCTCCAGGTCCATGAGGATGCGCACCACGCCGCTGGACTCGGTGCTGGCCCCATAGCTGGACACGGCCATGAAGTCAATCTCGTGGGGGATGGTGATGGTCCGCATCAGGTCGGCCAGGAACATCATGCCCCCCTTGAGGATGCAGACCAGCAGCAGGTCCTGGCCCCGATAGTCCTCCGATATCTGTTTCCCCAACTCGGCCGTCTTGGCCTGGATCTCCTCGGCAGTGATCAGGATCTCGGCCACATCGTCTATCAACGACATCTTTGCTTCTCCCTCCTCCTTGCTCGATGCGAATCACCTTAAAGCCTGTCCGAAAATTTACCACAAAGACACAAAGGCACGAAGAGGATCATCAAAATCCCTGGTGTCTTGGTGTCTTAGTGGTTTTTGAAAGAGGTTCTTATGGGAAATAGGGGGCCAAGAGCACCTGGAGGGCGTTGTAGGCAGCATGCACCAGGATGCAGACGGTGGTGCTGGTGCGATCCCGTAGCAGGCCCAGGGCCAACCCCACAACGAAGATCTCCACCAGGGCCGGGGAGATGGTGTACTGGGTGTGGGCTATAGCGAAGAGAAGCGTGGTCAGCCCCAGGCCGAAGCGGGGTTGCAGGGCACCCCGGAAAAGGATCTCCTCCCCGATCCCGGCTGAGAGCCCCAGGGTCAGCGCCCCGAGGGGCGACATGAAGTTGCCGAACAGGATGTCGGAGATGCGCCCCACCTCCTGGTAGCTGTGGGGCCAGAGGCGGCTCCAGCCAAAGGATACCAGCCACACGAAGGCCAGGAGGAGGAGGGTCACGCCGGCCCCCAGGCGCAACTGGGGGAGGTGGAGGGCCCGCAGCTTCAGGCGGTCGAGGGCACCGCGCAGGTCACGGCGCAGGAAGAGCCCGATGCCAGCCACCCCCATGGCAGTGAAAGCTATCTGCTGCAGCCACAGGTCGGCAGGGGAGAGGTTCACCACCTCGGGGTGGGCCGTGATGAGGGGGATCAGCCACAGGTTCATCAGGCTCCCACCTGTCAGGTACACGGCCAGGATCAGGGCTGTGGTGTGGACGCAGGAGTCGGGGTTGACGGGGATGATCCGGGTCAGCCATCGGCGGGGTGGGGGGAGGAGGGGCAGAAAGGCGAGGATCGCCGTCCCCAGGCTCATGAGGCCCAGAGCCAGGAAATTCAGCGCCCCCAGCTCTGGACGCATTTGGGCCCCAGGGAGGCCGGCGGCCCATCGCACTAGGAGAAAGAGGATGCCCGCTAGACCGAGGAGCAGGTTCAGCAGGGTCAGGAACCCGTAGGTCAGGAAGCGGGCCCAGCGCTGCCTCTCGCCGTAGTTCGCCAGGACGACCAGGGCGATGAAGGGTAGATAGAAGAACAAGACCATCTTTCCCCCTACAGCACGCGGCAGACCAGCCCCTTGAGATACTCCCCCTCGGGGAAGGTGAGGAGCACAGGGTGATCGTGCCCCTGGGACAGCCGCTCAATAATCTGAACATCCCGGCCCGCATCCACGCTGGCCCCGAAGACCACCTTCTGGAAGAGGTCGGGGCTCACCAGGCCGGAGCAGGAGAAGGTGAAGAGGATGCCCTCGGGCCTGAGAAGCTGCATGGCCAGCAGGTTGATGTCCTTGTAGCCCCGGCAGGCGGCCTGGACCTGGGACTGGGTGTAGGCGAACTTGGGCGGGTCCAAGACGACGAGGTCGAAGGTCCTGCCCTGGTCGCGGTACTGGCGTAGGACCTGGAAGACGTCGCCCACCACGTACTCGTCGTCGCGCCCGGCGAAACCGTTGAGGGCCATATTCTCCCGGGCCAGCTCCAACGCCTCGGCCGAGGCCTCGACGTTAACGACCCGCGAGGCCCCGCCGGCTGCGGCGTAGACGGCGAAGGCCCCCGTGTAGGCGAAGGCGTTGAGCACCTCTGACAAGCGGTCACCTACGTTTTTACTCAGAGGCCGCTCTTGAGACGGGCCCGGGGACCGCTTGTCATCCCGGCCGTGGCAATAGGCGACGAGTTTTTGACGATTCTCCCGCTGGTCAAGATAAAACCCCGTCTTCTGCCCACCCTTGACGTCCACCAGGAAGCGGTGCCCGTTCTCCCGCACCTCTACCCGATCCGGCGGCTCCTTCCCCGCCAGGAGGCCCGTGATCGGGGGCAGCCCTTCTTTCTCCCGCACTTCCACATCGCTCCGCTCGTAGATCCCCTCCGGCGCGACCAGCTCCTCCAGGAGGGCCACGATCTCCGCCTTGCGGCGCTCCATGCCCAGGGTCAGGAACTGGGCGGCCAGGTAATCACCGTAGCGGTCAACCACCAGCCCGGGCAGGAGGTCCGATTCGGCGTTGACCAGGCGATAGGCGTTTGTGGCCTCCTGATTGATAATGAGGTCGCGGGCGGTGATGGCTCGCTCCAGCCGTCGCTGGAAGAAGGCGCGGTCAATGGCTTCATCCGCGTCCCAGCTCAGGAGTCGCACGGCGATCTGAGAGCGGCGGTTGAGGTAGCCCCAGGCCAGGAAATCGCCCTCTGCGCTCTTGACCTCCACCACATCCCCGTCAGTCGGCCGTCCCTCGATGCGCTTTATGGCCCCGGAGAATATCCAGGGGTGGTGGTTGAGGACGGGCTTCTCGCGGCCGGGCTTGAGAACAATACCTGTCATGAGAGCTCTTCTCGGTGAAAGATTTCCTCCTTCGCCAGTTATTTTACCACAGTTCGTGATTTGAATCCAACCGACGCCCCGACAGGTATCTTCTCGTCCAACAGCCCTTGCTGACCTTTCGCTCGCGCTCCACGATCCAGGCATGCAACCGCTGACTTAACTCTTCCAGGGAATCAGCCTGGATGGCCAGAATCGCCTCTCGCTCCTCAGCCGTCAGGTCGAGATCGGCTATCGCCTGCTCCCGGTGATGCAACAGAAGTCGGCGAAACTCCGTATCAATGATAGCCATGCCGATGATGTGCTGCAGGGCCTCCTGGGACATCCTTTCCGCCCTCTTAGAGTACTCCCCAGGATCTACGCCATGGAACGGGTGACCAAAAAAGGACTTGAAAGAGCTATGAGGCCCTTTCAAGCCCCTGGAGTCCTTTGGCCCATAGTCCTCATGGCTCCCTGGCGAAGCGGTAGCCAAGCCCCCGCTCGGTGAGGATGTAGCGAGGGTCTGTAGGGTCGTCCTCGATCTTCTGGCGCAGACGCCAGATGTACAGCTTCACATAGTCCGTCTGGCCCACGTACTCTGGCCCCCACACCCGGTCCAGGATCTGCTCCGGGGTGAGGATGTGGCCGGCGTTCTCGGCCAGATAGAAGAGCAGCCGCCGCTCCGTAGCCGTCAGCTTCAGCGGCTCCCCCCGCAGGGTGACCTGCCAACGGGCAGGGCCGATCACCAGCGTCCCATCGGCATAGAGGACCTTATTCTCCAGGGGGGGAGAAGAACCCACACGGCGCAGTACAGCCTCCACTCTGGCCTCTAACTCCCTCAGGCTGAAGGGCTTGACCACGTAGTCGTCGGCACCCAGCTTCAACCCCATCACCCTGTCCCCCTCCTGTCCCCGAGCCGTAAGCATGATGATGGGCACATCCGAGACCTCCCGGATCCGACGGCACACCTCCCAACCATCCATCTGAGGCAACATCACATCCAGGATGATGAGATCCGGCTGCTGGGTATAAAAGTGCTGTAGCGCCTCTACGCCATCGCCAGCAGCCAGGGTCTCATAGCCTGCCTTGCGCAGATACAATTCCAGGGCCTCTACCAGCTTCGGGTCATCGTCCACGATCAGCAATGTCGCTCTGCGGCCCATGTCCTTGTCAACACCTCTATCCTTTGGGCAACCGTACGGTGAAACGACTGCCCACCCCCACCTGGCTCTCCACCTCGATGACGCCCCCGTGGGCCTCGGCCGCCTCCTTGGCCAGGGCCAGACCCAGCCCCGTACCCTGGATGCCAGATTCTGTGGTCGAATGCACGCGATAGAACTTTTCGAAGAGGTGAGGCATGGCTTCAGGCGGAATGCCGATCCCCTGGTCGGCCACGCTGAAGACGATCTCGTCCCCTTCCTCCCGGGCTACGATGTCCACCTGCCCGCCCTGGCGGTTGAACTTCACGGCATTGCTGACCAGGTTCTTGACCAGGGTGGTCATCAAGTCCTCGTCGGCCAGGAGAGAGGGCAGATGGGACGGGACATCAACCTGGATGCTAATCCCTCTCTCCCGGGCCTGGACATCGAGGAGAGTGACGACCCTGTCAATGACCTCTCTGAGATGGAGGGGTCTCTTCCGTACCTCAAACTGCCCCGCTTCTATACGGGACAGGTCCAGGACGCCGTTCACCAGATCCGCCAGCCTGTCCGTCTCCTGATCAATGATAGTCAGGAACTGCCGGCTCAGGTGACCATCATCCCTGTCCAGATGATCCCTCAGGAGCTCGGTGTAGACCTTGATGGAGGCCAGGGGGGCACGCAGTTCGTGGGATACGTTGGCCACGATGGTGGACTTGAGACGATCCACCTCCTTCAGGTGAGTGATGTCGGCGAAGCTGAGGAGATAGCCGTCGGGGAGGGTGGAGATCCCCAGGAGGACGTCGCGGGGTCCGTCCTTGCCCTGGATGGTGGCCTCCAGAGGGGCGATAGGCTCGCCCGTGGCTCGTTGAGAGAACTTCTCCGACCTCCATATGGCCGGGTCAAGGATGTCCAGCAAGGGCCGACCCACGATCTCGGCCGAGGAGTAGCCGATGATGGCCTCAGCCCCCGGATTGACGGCCATAATCTCCAGGTAAGGATTGACAACCATCAGGCCGGCGAGGGCCTTCTCTAGGATGGTCTCCGCTTTCTGCTTCTCCTCCAGGGTCTCCTGATACAGTTGCGCCTTCTCCACGGCCACGGCCACCTGGTCAGCGATGATGGACAGCAGCCGCAGATCGTGCTCGTTGTAGGCCGCAGGCCTGGATGTCTCAATGTTGATCACGCCGATCACCCGCTCCCCTATGCGGATGGGCACGCACAACTCGGAGCGAGTATCCTCTCGCACGGCCAGGTATCGCTCGTCCTCCCGCACGTCGTTGACCAGCGCTGGCTGGCCGGTCCTGGCCACCCAGCCGGTGATGCCCTTATCCAGGCCCGGCTCGAAGCTCTCAATGTGGGCCGCGTCTTCCGGCGAGTAGTTGCTCAAGCCCCAGGGCACCAGACGCCCTGTGGCCTCGTCAATCAGGAGCACGGCCACAACCTCGTAGCGAAAGCGTTCCTCCAGGAGTTCGACCAGTCTTTGTGCCAACTCGTGGGGGTCCAGGGTCGAAGCGGCCAGACGGCTGGCCTCCGCCAGGATGAATAGCTCCTCGATCCACTCCTCCTTCTGGGCCACCAGGGCGGCGGGCTCCAAGACCCTGCCCCCCATCAGGGCATCCATGGTGAGGCCCACGAAGAAAAAAGTGGCCGTTGCCAGAGCCAGGAAGGCGTAGGTTCCAGGTTCCATCTCCAACCTGCCCCCATACGCCACCAAAGCCTGGGAGATGGCAGCCAGGGAGGCGGTGTACAGGCCCCCCCTCCTCTGGAGGCCGATGCTGGCCCCCACAATGGGCAGCAGATAGAGGAGAGACCATAATTCCAGGAGGTGGGGGAGGCGATAGAGGGCCAGGCTGATGAGGGAGACGTCAACGACGGTCGTGATGACGTAGGTCGTCCTGCGCCCATGTCGGGCCACAGAACGGGACAGCCCCAGAGGGTAGATGCCACCGAAGAGGAGTACAGCATACCCCCAGGGGGACAGGGGCCTTCCCTGGGGCACGATTTGGAGCAGAGCGAAGGCCAGACAGGCGGCCAACACTCTGGCGAGAAGCATTCTCCTTTCGATGGTGGTCAATTCATGCATAGAGTTGAAGAACGCCTTCTCCCGGAAGGCCGGGCATATCTCGTCGCGATGTAGGAAATACCACTATTTGACGGCCAACCGGGTTTTTGTTACACGGTAACCGGAATTCGTGGCCGGATGAGCCAGAGAGCATGGTTTCCGTGAGTGTTTCGTGACTATCCTTTGGTATGATATATATGCTAGGTCAAACGAGCGGCAAAGAAGGGAAATAGCACCTGCGACGTAATCCTCCAGCGTCGGCAGGGAAGAACGTCCTCCACCAAACAAACGGCAGCCTAAGAGAATTTGCTGGCCCTAAAGTCTGCCCAGCACGTTTGGCCTAGCACCCCCAGGGAACTGGTTAGCGCGACCAGTTCCCTTCCTTTTATCAGATATCGGAGAGGGGGTAAAAGTTACTTTATTATACCACATATGGGAGCAAATGGCAACCTTGCGTTCAAGTCGCGCGAAGAAGTGAAAATCGAATTTGACAAAATGGATAAAGTTTAGTATAATATTTATTTGCCATTTATAAATCTTCGGGCTAAGGGACCGGTTTTTGATTTGATCTTTGACTTCTTCTTTAGAGGATTTGGCCCTCATTTCATGTCATCTCCTGGAGACGGGTCCCTTTCCCGGATAATTTCCTTCCGGTCAAAGGACCGGCGGCCTGTCAGGCCTATCTTAACTCCCCCGGTGAGACAGGCCAGAGAGCTTTGTTCCGACCGTTGACCTTCGCCACCTGGACGCTGCTCTGGTTTGATCATGGTGTTGCCCTAGCCCCATCGCAAGGTGTCTGGAGAATCAGGAGATTTGGAAGCTCTTTTGGAGGAGTCGATCATCCATGGACAAAACTGTGAAAACTTATCCCCCTGTAGTCGCCGAGTCAGAAGCTGAGGGGCCTTCAGCGGCGCCTGAGACAGGAAGGGGCTTGCTCCTCTTGGAAGCTCAGGCTGTTGCACCTTATCCTATCCCCCTGGCGCACAAAGCCCGCAAATCGTACGCCAGGATACCTGACATTCACGCCACGCCCAACCTGATCCAGGTGCAGCTTCAGTCCTTCAAATGGTTCCAGGAAGAGGGGTTGCGGGAGCTCTTCGATGAGATCTCGCCCATCGTCAGCTTCAACAAGAACCTGGAGCTCCATTTCCTGGACTACCGCTTCGACGAGCCCAAATACACCGAGAAGGAATGCCGGGATATGGACATGACCTACGCGGCCCCTCTCTGGGTGCGGGTGCGGCTGGTCAACCGGGAGACGGGGGAGATCCAGGAACAAGAGGTCTTCCTGGGCGATTTCCCCCTCATGACGGAGAACGCCACCTTCGTGATCAACGGCGCCGAGAGGGTGGTGGTCAGCCAGTTGATCCGCTCCCCCGGCGTGTACTTCACCATCGAGGAAGACAGGGCTACGGGGCGGCAGTTGTGCATGGCCAAGCTGATCCCCAACCGGGGGGCCTGGCTGGAGTTCGAGACCAGCAAGAAGGACGTTCTGTCTGTCAAGGTGGACCGCAAACGCAAGTTCCCTATCACCACTCTACTGCGGGCCATTGGCTACGGCACCGATGAAGAGCTGCTGGCCCTCTTCGAGCCCTACGATAACGTCCCGGATCACCCCTACATCGCCTCTACCATCGAGAGGGACCCCACGAAGAGCAGCGAGGAGGCCCTGCTGGACTTCTACAAGAAACTGCGCCCGGGTGATCCCCCCACCCTGGAGAACGCCAAGAATTACCTCACCTCTCTCCTCTTCACCCAGCGCCGCTACGACCTGGGGAAGGTAGGGCGCTATAAGCTCAATAGACGCCTGGGCCTCAGTGTCCCCCTGGAGCAGCGGACCCTGACCAAAGATGATCTGGTCAAGGTCGTGGAGTACATGATCCTGGTCAACAACGGGGTGGAGGGGCCGGATGACATTGACCACCTGGGCAACCGACGGGTGAAGACCGTGGGCGAGTTGATCCAGAACCAGTTGCGCATCGGCCTGCTCCGCATGGAGCGGGTGGTGCGGGAGCGGATGAGCATTCGCGATCCGGAGCAGGTCACCCCCCTCGCCCTGATCAACATCCGCCCCGTGGTGGCCGCCACCCGGGAGTTCTTCGGGGGCTCACAGCTCTCCCAGTTCATGGACCAGACCAACCCCCTGGCGGAGCTGACCCACAAGCGACGTCTCTCCGCCCTGGGGCCGGGCGGGCTCAAGCGGGAACGGGCCGGCTTCGATGTGCGGGACGTGCACCACTCTCACTACGGGCGCATCTGCCCCATCGAGACACCCGAAGGGCCCAACATCGGCCTCATCGGATCCCTGGCCACCTACGGGCGGATAAACGAATACGGCTTCATCGAGACCCCCTACCGCCGCGTGATCAAGCGGGTGCCCAATGAGTACCAGACCATCCTGGGGCTGAGGCTGCGGGAACGGATCGTTGACCCCGCCTCTGGAGAGGTGGTGGCCGAAGCGGGCACCAGGGTCACTCCGGAGCTGGCGGAGAGGATCACGGCCCTTCCTCTGCCGGAGATCGAGATCGTGCCCCTGGCCACGAGGGAGATCGTCTACCTCACGGCCGATGAGGAGGGCCGCTACACCATCGCCCAGGCCAACGCCGAACTGGATGAGCATGGCCAGTTCCTTGACCAGCGCATCTCGGTGCGACGCAGCCAGCAGTTCCTAATGGAGAATGTGGATCGGGTGGACTTCATGGATGTCTCGCCCAAGCAGATCGTCTCCGTCTCCGCCGCCCTTATCCCCTTCCTGGAGCACGATGACGCCAACCGGGCCCTCATGGGCTCCAACATGCAGCGTCAGGGTGTGCCCCTCATCACCCCAGAGGCACCCCTGGTGGGCACGGGCATGGAGCGTCAGGCTGCCCTGGACTCGGGCCAGGTGGTCATGGCCGAGGAGGAGGGGGAGGTGGTGAGCGTCACCTCCACCCAGATTGTGATCAGGGGAGAGAACGGCGAGCGGATCTATCGCTTGAGGAAATACAACCGCTCCAACCAGAGCACCTGCATTGACCAGCGAGCCATCGTGGACAAGGGGGACTGGGTCCAGGCTGGCCAGGTTATCGCCGATAGCTCCTCCACCGATCACGGGGAACTAGCCCTGGGCCAGAACGTCCTGGTGGCCTTCATCTCTTGGGAGGGCGGGAACTACGAGGATGCCATCCTGGTCAGTGAGAGCGTGGTGCGCGACGACAAGTTCACCTCCATCCACATCGAGAAGCACGAGATCGAGGCCCGCGAGACCAAGCTGGGCCCGGAGGAGATCACCCGCGATATCCCCAACGTGGGCGAAGAGGCCCTTAAGAACCTGGACGAAGAGGGGGTCATCCGCATCGGCGCCGAGGTGGGGCCGGGGGACATCCTGGTGGGCAAGATCACCCCCAAGGGGGAGACGGATCTGACCCCCGAGGAGAAACTTCTGCGGGCCATCTTCGGCGAGAAGGCCCGTGAAGTCAAGGACTCTTCCCTGCGGCTGCCTCATGGCGAGAGGGGGAAGGTCGTTGATGTTAGGACCTTCACCCGTGAGGAGAACTGGGACCTGCCGGCCGGTGTGGACAAGATGGTGCGGGTCAGTGTAGCCCAGCAGCGGAAGGTCACCGAAGGTGACAAGATGGCCGGGCGCCACGGTAACAAGGGGGTCATCTCCAGGATCGTGCCTGTCGAAGATATGCCTTACCTGCCGGATGGCACGCCGGTGGAGATCATCCTCAACCCCCTGGGGGTCCCCTCGCGCATGAACATCGGCCAGATCCTAGAGACCCATCTGGGCTGGGCGGCCGACCGGCTGGGCTTCCGGGCCATCTCACCCGTTTTCGATGGCGCCAAAGAGGACGAGATCGCCGCCGAGTTGGCCCGGGCCTGGATGATAGACCGAGCGTGGCAGGATCTGACAGAGCGGGCCTGGTCGTGGCTAAAGGAGCAGGAGTACGATCTGGAGCAGTTGACCGACGATGAGGAAGCCAGGCTCATATATCTTCAGGAGTGGCTGCGGGACGGGGACTATGACCCGGCACGTCTGACCTCGGATCGGATCTACGCCCGCCGAACGAACCTGCGTCACTGGCTGAAGGAGCGAGGCTACGATCCCGACGAGCTCCTGGTCTTCGAGGATGACGAGCGCCCCCTGGCCGAACGACAGGAGGCCGACCGCAAAGCCCGCTTGGCCTGCCTGCGGCTCTGGCTGGAGGATCGGGGTTGTGATCCCCAGGGCCTGACCGACGATGAGGTCGAAAAGGAGGCGGAGCGGGTCAGTAAGGAGACGGGCTGGCCTTTGCCCACCTCGGGCAAGATGATCGTCTATGATGGCAAGACCGGTGAACCTTTCGATCAACCGGTGACGGTGGGCATGATCTACATGATGAAGCTGGCCCACCTGGTGGAGGACAAGGTCCATGCCCGCTCCACAGGCCCCTACTCCCTGGTCACTCAGCAGCCCCTGGGCGGCAAGGCCCAGTTTGGCGGGCAGCGCTTCGGAGAGATGGAGGTTTGGGCCCTGGAGGCCTACGGTGCAGCCCATACCCTGCAGGAGATGCTGACCATCAAGTCTGATGATGTGACGGGCCGGGTGAAGACCTACGAGGCCATCGTTAAGGGGGAGGAGATCATCGAGCCCGGAGCTCCCGAATCCTTCCGCGTCCTGGTCAAGGAACTGCAGAGCCTGGGCCTGACGGTGGAGGTTCTGAATGACAAAGGGGAGAGTATCCAGTTCGGCAAGGACGAGCGGGAGGAGCGGGTGCCGCGCCTGGGTCTGGGCCTGCAGGCGTCCCGGGCTCGCCGCAGGAGGAGGGGGTAGGGGTCGTGAGCGATTTGACTTTTTCCTCTTCCTGTAGTATAATTCCCGTTCGTGGATCGGAAGACCAGGAGGGAAGAATTTGCCAACTATCAATCAGTTAGTTCGCAGAAGTCGCAAGAAGCAGCGGAAGAAGAGCAAGGCGCCAGCTCTGCGCTATACCTTCAATGCCCTCAAGCGGAAGACGAAGTGGGGCCCGGGTGCGCCCCAGAAGAGGGGGGTCTGTACTCAGGTCAGGACGACCACGCCCAAGAAGCCTAACTCGGCCCTGCGCAAGGTCGCCCGGGTCAGGCTCACCAACGGCATGGAGGTGACCGCCTACATCCCGGGGGAGGGCCACAACCTGCAGGAGCACTCGACGGTCCTGATCCGAGGTGGCAGGGTGAAGGACCTGCCCGGCGTACGTTATCACGTGGTGCGTGGGGCTCTGGACTCCGACGGGGTCGAGGGCCGCAAGCGAGGGCGCTCCAAATACGGTTCGAAGCGTCCCAAGTAGGGGATAGGCTCCTTTAGGCTGCCCTGGGGCCTGTTCCATACAGGGTGAGGAGAGCTGGTCCCTTTGAGATTGGGCGTTTCCGAGACAGAGGAAGGGTATTACCTCTCAGCCTCGTCCCAACTCAGAGGGATCGTTTTTGCCTGTTCTCCTTGCTTTTTGTTGTCACGAGGGAGGAAAGATGCCAAGACGCGGTCGAGTTCCGAAAAGGGAGATAGAGCCCGATCCCAGATACAATAATCAGATGGTGGCCAGGTTCATCAACAAGGTCATGCGGCGGGGCAAGAAGAGCCTGGCAGAGCGGATCGTCTACGACGCCTTTGACCTCATTGAGGCGCGGATGCACAAGAACCCCATGGCTGTCTTCGAGCAGGCCATCAGGAACGCCACCCCCATCCTGGAGGTGAAGCCCCGCCGTGTCGGCGGCGCCACTTACCAGGTGCCTGTGGAAATCCAGGGGGACCGCCGCCTGTCCCTGGCCATGCGCTGGCTGATCCAATCTGCCCGCGCCCGGCCCGGCAAGTCCATGGCCGAGAAGCTGGCCCACGAATTGATGGACGCTGCCAACAATACCGGGGCCACTATCAAGAAGAAAGAGGATACTCATAAGATGGCTGAGGCCAATAAGGCCTTCGCCCACTACCGTTGGTAGATTTAGTACCTATTGCCATGCCACGACCATTTCCTTTAGAGCGAACACGAAATATCGGTATCATTGCTCACATAGACGCGGGCAAGACGACGACGACAGAGCGCATCCTGTTCTACACCGGCAAGACCTACAAGATGGGCAATGTGGATGAGGGCACAACGGTCACCGACTGGATGGAACAGGAGCGTGAGCGGGGGATCACCATCACCGCCGCGGCCGTCACCTGCTACTGGCGTGATCACCAGATCAACATCATTGACACGCCAGGCCACATCGACTTCACCGTGGAGGTGCAACGCAGCCTGCGGGTGCTGGACGGGGGCATCGTTATCTTCGATGCCGTGGCCGGCGTCGAGCCCCAATCGGAGACGGTGTGGCGCCAGGCCGATCGTTACGGCGTTCCTCGCATCTGCTTCGTCAACAAGATGGACCGGCCCGGCGCCGATCTGTGGCGTACCATGGACATGATCCGCGAGCGGCTGAAGGCAGAGCCTGTGGCGCTCCAGATCCCCATCGGGACCGAGGCCAATTTCCAGGGCGTGGTTGATCTCCTACGGAACGAGGCCATCCTCTACACCGACGACCTGGGTACGCGGTTGAATGAGACGGAGATCCCATCCGAGTTGCGGGAGCAGGCGGCCAAGCAACGGGAGGCCCTCATCGAGAAGGTGGCCGAGACCGATGAGACCCTGACCTTGAAATATCTGGAGGGGGAGGAGATTAGCACCGAGGAGCTACGAGCAGCCCTGCGCAAGGCGACGCTGAGTTCCAAGCTGGTGCCCGTCCTGTGTGGCTCGGCCCTGCGCAACAAAGGGGTGCAGCCTCTGCTAGACGCCGTGGTCTACTACCTGCCTTCCCCCCTGGATGTGCCTCCCATTGAGGGGATCAACCCTCTGACGGGGGAGAAGGAGGCCCGTCTGGTCAAGGAGGAGGAGCCCTTCGCCGCCCTGGCCTTCAAAATCGTGTCCGATCCGTACGTGGGCCGGCTGGCCTATCTGCGGGTTTATTCCGGGCGGCTGGACGCCGGGTCACGGGTCTACAACGCCACCAAGGACCGCAAGGAGCGGGTGGGACGGCTGCTGCAGATGCACGCCAACCACCGCGAGGAGATCAGCACCGTCTACGTGGGCGACATCGCTGCTGTGACAGGTCCCAAGTTCACCTTCACAGGCGATACCCTGTGCGATGAGGCACATCCCATCATCCTGGAGTCCATCAAATTCCCTGAGCCGGTTATCTCCGTGGCCATCGAACCCCGCACCAAGGCCGATCAGGACAAGATGAGCGAGGCCCTGCAGCGGCTGGCGGAGGAGGATCCCACCTTCAAGGTCCGCACCGATGAGGAGACAGGGCAGGTCCTCATCTCCGGCATGGGCGAACTCCACCTGGAAGTCCTGGTGGACCGCATGCTGCGGGAGTTCAGGGTGTGGGCCAACGTGGGCAAGCCCCAGGTGGCCTACCGGGAGACCATCACGCGCCCTGTACGGGCCGAGGGGCGGTTTATACGCCAGACGGGGGGGCGGGGCCAGTATGGTCATGTCGTCCTGGAGCTGGAGCCCCTGGAGAAGGGCCAGGGGTATCGGTTTGAGGACAGCCTCAGGGGCAACGTCATCCCTAAGGAGTTCGTCTCCGCTGTTGACCAGGGCATCCGCGAGGCCATGGAGAGCGGGGTGCTGGCAGGCTACCCCGTCGTGGATCTCAAGGCCCGACTGGTTGATGGTTCCTACCATGAGGTTGATTCCTCCGATCTGGCCTTCAAAATCGCGGGCTCCATGGCCCTCAAGGAGGGCGTGGAGCGCGCTGGCCCGATCCTTCTGGAGCCCATCATGAAGGTGGAGGTGGTGGTGCCGGAGGAGTTCATCGGTGACGTGATCGGCAACCTGAACGCCCGCCGCGCCCAGATCGAGGGCATGGAACCGCGCAGCGGGGGCATCCAGGCCGTGCGGGCTCTGGTGCCTCTGGGGGAGATGTTCGGCTATGCCACGGACCTGCGCTCCATGACCCAGGGGCGAGGTATCTTCACCATGGAGTTCGACCACTACGCCGAGGTGCCGCCCCAATTGGCGGAGAAGATCGCCGGTGGGGTAAGGGTGAGGAGGAGATAAGGAATCACTTATCGAAAAGGAGATCAATCTATGTCCAAGCCGAAGTTTATCCGGGACAAGCCCCACGTGAACGTGGGCACCATTGGGCACGTGGATCATGGGAAGACCACCCTCACCT
>JBHIEC010000038.1:0-14416 GCA_046760425.1 Anaerolineae bacterium | reverse complement strand
ACGATGATTGCTCGGCTGGCTCCTGTAGCCGAAGCGGCAGCCGCAAATAAAACGCTGGCATCGAGAAACACTCTGGGACGTTTCATTCCCTGCCGCCATACCTCTCCTCATATATCTTCTGCCGCACTTCGTCGAGGCCTTCGAGTAAATCGTCTAAAGACACTCCCTCCTCCTCAAAAACTTGCCTCATCCTTTCCAAGGCTTCTAAACTAACCAAACGTTTGGGATGGAGGAGAAGAAAGGAATCAAATTGGACGACAGTATAGGCCCCCCCCTCATCTAGCCCAAGGACTGCCCTGAATTCTTCCGGTATAGCGATAGGCTCATCTTTGCCCACCACAATTGTCCTAGTCACCAAACGAGCTCGACTTTCCATAGATGACATTTTGACCTCCTATCCCTCCTCCCGATCTACCTCCAAAGTCACGTAGATCAGGCCTCCGGCGTAGCAAAGCCGTAATTGTTCACCTAGACTTCCGAAGTCTTCGCAGAGCCTTAGTCGTTTAGATTATACACCATTTGGCCTAACTTTTCAACCACCCTTGTCACGGCGCTGAAAAGGGGGTATAATAGGAGCACGGTGAGGCAAACGTTCCCTGTGCATTGCAGCATGATCGCCCTTCGGAGAGGAGGTGAGAGCCCCAAGCTTGTTGCCCCTGAGACCCCTAAACCCCTTTGAAACCCCTTGTTAACGGAGGAGGTAAAGATGGATCCCAAAGAGACCGCTGTGGTGCTGATCGAGTTCCAGAACGAGTTCTGCTCGCCCGACGGAGCCCTCTACGGGGCGGTCAAAGAGGTGCTGGAGAAGAACAACACTATCCCCAACACCGTGGACCTGGTGGCCAAGGCCCGGGCCAAGGGCGTCCAGATCGTCTACGTGCCCATCTCCTTCACCGAGGATTACCACGAGCTGATGGAGGAGCCCTACGGCATCCTCAAAGCGGTGAAGGACGGCAAGGCCTTCCGCAAAGGGACCAAGGCGGTGGAGATCATCGAGGAGCTCACGCCCCAGCCCGGCGATCTGATCATCGAGGGCAAGCGGGGCCTGTGCGGCTTCGCCACCACCAATCTGGACTTCGCCCTGCGGCAGCGGGGCATCAAGAACGTGGCCCTGGCCGGCTTCCTGACCAACGTCTGCGTGGAGTCCACCATGCGCACCGCCTACGAGAAGGGCTACAACGTCATCACCCTGACCGACTGCACGGCCGCCACCTCCTGGGACATCCAGGAATTCACGGTCAAGACCAACTACCCCATCTACTCCCATCCTATGACCCACGACCAGTTCCTGGCCGAGCTGGAGGGGTAGAGCTGAGCGAGGCCCAGTCCCTATCTTCGTGAACACGGCCCATAGCGGAGGGTGGGCCCTTCCCTATGGGCCGTCTTCTTCAATGAAGGAGACTATCATGCCCAGGCCAAGAATCAAAACCATACCTGCCTGCACCGTTGCCGTCGTCGAAGGGGTAGGCAACCCGACCACCGAAGTCCCCAGACTGGTTCCTGCCCTCTACAAAGCGGTGTACGCCTCGAAGAAGCTTCATGGCAAAGGCTTCAAGCCGGCCGGCAAGATGCGTGGCCGCTACTTCTACCATCCCGACGCGCCGGACGAAGAGAAGCGCTTCAAGCTGGCCGTGCCCATCCCCGACGGCACGACCGAGCTGGTGCAGGTGCTGCCGGAGGTGGCGGAAGTGAAAGTCAAAGTGTGGCCGGAAGAGACGATGGCCGAGATCATCCACACCGGCCCCTATGCCACCGAGGCGGAGACGCTGAAAATCCTGTACGAGTTCATCGAGAAGAAGGGTTACGAAATCGTCGGCCCGCACGAGGAGGAATACCTGTCGGGCATACGGACCCCAGAGGAGAGGCGTCGCACCTTCTGCGCTACGCGGTGCGGAAGAAAGAGAGATAGCTTCTGGCAAGAGTCAAGGGGTGACGGAATAGGAAGGGCTTTTCAGTGCTTTGACCTATAAGACCTCCGAGGTCTCGGAAGCGGCTTTCCAGGGCAGGATGGCAACCTTCTGACGCACGCAGCAGGGCAAAACGGTCTCCTGGAGACCTCGGAGGTCTGTCTTCGTTAGAGAACCGGAAAGCCCTAGGAATAGGGTCGCCCCTTTGTTTTGAGGCCAGGCTGTGGCGATGTTGACGGATCGGCCAGAAGGCTTTATAATTCTGCTCGAGGAACGCCGGCCTTTTCAAGCAGAGGGAGGGAAGGGAGATGACCTGCAAAGAACGCATGGAGCAGTACCTGCGGGACAATGGGGTGTCCTTCCAGAGCATGACCCACCCGGAGGTCTACACCGCTCAGGAGGTGGCGGCGGCCCAGCACGTGCCGGGCAAACAGGTGGCCAAGGTGGTCATGGTCCTGGCCGATGGAGGGATGGTGATGCTGGTCCTGCCGGCCAGCTACCGCGTGGATTTCAAGAAGCTCACCGCCCTCCTGGGCGTCAAGAAGGCCCGGCTGGCCAGGGAAGAGGAGTTCGGCGACATCTTCCCCGACTGCGAGTTGGGCGCCATGCCCCCCTTCGGCAACCTGTACGACCTGCCCGTCTACGCCGACAGCGCCTTCGACGACGATGCCGACATCGTCTTCCAGGTGGGCACCCATCGGGATACGATGAAGATCCCCTACGCCGATTTCGCCCGCCTGGCCCAGCCCAAGGTGGGGGAGTTCGCCGTTCATCTGTGATGGCCCAAGAGGCTGCAAGGGGAGAGACATTCCCCCCTCGGTGGGCGCAGTTAAACGCCCAGATTGTGGCCTGCACCGCCTGCCCCCGGCTGGTGGCCTACCGCCAGGAGGTGGCTCGCACCAAGCGCCGCGCCTTCCGTGACTGGGAGTACTGGGGCCGGCCCGTGCCCGGCTTCGGTGACCCCCAGGCCCAGGTGGTGATCATCGGCCTGGCGCCGGCTGCCCATGGCGCCAACCGCACGGGGCGCATGTTCACCGGCGACAGCTCCGGCCAGACCCTCATGGCGGCCCTCTACCGCGCCGGCTTCGCCAACCAGCCGACCTCGGAGCATGGGGACGACGGCCTGGCCCTGCGGGGGGCCTTCCTGACGGCCGTGGTGCGCTGTGCCCCGCCCGGCAACCGGCCCACGGCGCAGGAGCTGGCCAACTGCCGCCCCTTCCTGGCCCGCGAACTGGCGCTGCTCCCTTCGGTCAGGGTCGTGGTGGCCCTGGGGCGGGTGGCCTTCGACGGCTACCTGCGGCTGCTGCGGGAGCAGGGCGCCGACCTCCCCCGCCTGACCTTCCGCCACGGAGCCTGCTATCGGCTTGAACCGCCCCTGCCGACGCTGGTGGCCTCCTACCATCCCAGCCGCCAGAACACCCAGACGGGCCGGCTGACAGAGGCCATGCTGGATGAGGTGTTCGCTCTGGTACAATGTTCACTGAGAAGCTGACCCTCGACGAACGCGAGATCGTCCCGCCGTATGATTTCGCCTATCAACTGGACCACTACGTCCTCTACCCCGAGACCCGGGTGGATGACGTCCTGGTTGAGGTCGTCCGGCTGGGGAGCGGAGAAATCGTCAAGGTGGAGGTGCGCTCCCTGGGGACGGTGGAGCACCCTGCTCTGGAGCTGACGGTTCAGTCGGCCCGGCAGCTCTCAAAAGCTGAGGTGCGGGAGGCCACAGATCGGGTGGCCTGGTTCCTGGGCCTGCACGAGGACCTGAAGCCCTTCTACAGGCTGGTCAAGGACGATCCGGTCATGCAGGCCGCCATCGCCATGCACTATGGGGCCAAGGACAAGGCTGGCTACAGCGTCTTCGAGGCCATCGTGGGCTGCATCTGTGCCCAGAATGTGATCTTCAAGCGGCTCTATGCCATGCTGCGTAACCTCTGCCAGCGCTTCGGCGACAGCGTGGTGCTCGATGGCGTGGCCTATCACGTCTTCCCCACGCCGGAGCAACTGGCCGCCGCCCCCATCGAGGACATCCGGGCCTGCAAGGTAGGCTACCGCGACAAGTACATCAAGGGCATCGCCGAAGCGGTGGCCAGCGGGCAGGTCAATCTGGAGCACATCGCAGCCTTGCCCCTGGAGGAAGCCAGGCGGGAGCTGATCAAGCTGCCCGGTGTTGGGCCCTACACCGCCGACCTGGCGTTGATCCTGGCCCTGCGCCGCCGCGACATCCTGCACCTGGACCTCTTCGTGCGCCAGGCACTGTGGACCTTCTACTTCGATGGGCGGCAGGTCCCTGATGAAGAACTGCGGGCCTTCGCTGCCCAACGCTGGCCCGGCTATCAGGCCTGGGCGGCAGGGCTCCTGACCACTAACACGGAGGTGTGGGCCCGGAAACTGGGCGTGGACTTCCGCCTGAGGTCAGGGGCCAGAGGGTAGAAGAGTGGGTTACACAACGGAGAAAGCGGTGACAAGCGGTCACGCTCGCTTGTCTCATTCCCAGCTTTTGCCCAGACCTGCGTGACCGCTTGTCAGAGGACGCCTCTCCGTAGCAGCGGAAAAAGTCAAAAGAACTTTTGCCGATCTACTTCGTTTCCGCCGCCGTTTGCGGCAAGAGCAAGGAGGGAGGAAAATGGCAACCTATGTCATGCTCAGCACCCTCACGGACGAGGGGGCCAAGACCATCAAGCAGAACCCCGGACGCATCAAGGAGGTGAACAGGGAGATCGAAGCCCTGGGCGTCAAGGTGGTTGCCCAGTACGCCGTGTTGGGGCCCTACGACTTCGTGAACATTGTGGAGGCGCCCGACAACGAGACCGTGGCCCGCGTCTCAGCCGAGCTGGCCGCCCGGGGGAGCGTCAAGATCCAGACCCTGGCAGCCATCCCCATTGATGACTTCATCGCCAGCCTCAAGTAAGGGCAGTCCTGATGGAGCAGCTTCGGACCCCCACCCCCTGCTCCAAGGGGCTGTGACCTGATCCCTGGCAAAGAGTGCGGGTGAGCAACCCTGACGCTGACCCCCTCCCCTGGCTCCTGGCCGAGGGCCCGCCCTGGGCTCGTTACCGGGCCCTGGTGGACCTCCTCGACCGCCCAGAGGACGATCCAGAGGTCGCCGCCACCCGCCGGGCCATGCTGGCCCATCCCCAGGTGCAGGAACTCCTGGCTCGGGTGGCCGCCGTGGATTGGACGGACCCGCCCTGGACCGCCCTCCGCGACGCCAGGATGCCCTTCCATGCGTTAGGTGTGTTGGCCGACTTCGGGCTGCGGGTGGAAGACGACCAACGGCTGGGGCAGGTGGCCGAGGGGATCCTCAGCCTGCAGGACGAGGACGGCGGCCTGCGCTATGTTCCTTACCTGCGCCAGGCCCTGACCTGCCTCTCGGCCCCGGCCCTCTACCCCCTGGTGCGGATGGGGCTGGGGGAGGACCCTCGGGTGCGGCGGGCCGTGGCCTGGACCCTGGCCATCCCTCGTCCCGACGGCGGCTGGGATTGTCGCGCCCCACAACACCAGCAGGCGCCCCTCTACGAGCCCTGGTACCAGCCCCGCTCGACGGTCCTGGAGCGGGTCGTGCAACGGGAGCTGAGTTGCCCTCAGACCACCCTGGACGCCCTGCGGGTCCTGGTCGAGGACCCCGAGCTGCGAGATCACCCGGCTGTGGTCGCCGGAGCACGGTACCTGTTGAGCCACTGGGCGCGGCGGGAAGAGCCCTATCGGCCCATCGGCTTTGGCGCCGGGCGGGGTTTCCAGAAGCTCAAGTACCCCTTCATCTGGTACCATATCCTTAAGGTCGCCGACGTGCTGTCGCGGATCCCCGCCGTCCACGACGACACCCGCTTCCGGGAGATAGTGGGGATCATGGTAGGCAAAGGAGATGAACGGGGGCGCTTTCGGGCCGAGAGCGTCTACCGGGCCTGGGCCGATTTCGACTTCGGGCAGAAGAAGGAGCCGTCGAGGTGGATCACGCTGTTGGTTTTGAGGATTTTGAGAAGGCAAGGACAAAAAGTATCACCTGTCGGGCCGAGAGTTCGAGATCTTGGAGCTGGTGATGCGGGACCGGGCCCCGGACGTCAAGAAGGCTGTGGCCTGGATCTTGCGGGAGATGAGCAAGCGGTATCCGCAGGAGGTTTTTGAGTTCCTGGTCGAGCATGCTGCGGAAGCCAGCAAGGATACCCGCTAGATCATCAAAGGGGATGAAGAAGTTGCCGCCTGAAGAGCAGGGGGAGCTCCTGTCTCTGCTGGGAGGATGATCCTCGCGAAGGGGAGGGAATGAAGAAAGCCGACCAACTGGCCCTCAGCAGCCCGGGGCGCTACGCCGTCATCCCCCGCACCCTGAGCTTTATCACCCACGGCCACGAGGTGCTGCTCCTCAAGGGTGCGCCCGACAAGCCCCTCTGGCCGAATCGGTACAACGGCGTGGGCGGCCACGTGGAGCCGGGGGAGGACGTGCGAGCCGCCGCCCTGCGGGAGATCCGCGAGGAGACGGGATTGTCGGTGACCGACCTCCGGCTGCGGGGCGTGATCCACGTGGATGTGGGAGGGCAGAGCCCCGGCATCCTGCTCTTCGTCTTCACCGCGGCCAGCCTCAGCCGCTCAGTCAGGCCCTCGGCTGAGGGCACGCTGGAGTGGGTGCCCAGGGATCGTGCCCTGGAGCTGGACCTGGTGGAGGATCTGCGAGTGCTGCTCCCCAGGTTGCTATCCATGCCACCCGAGGCGCCGCCCTTCTTCGCCCGGTACAGCTACGACGAGGAGGGGCGGCTGGTCATCGAGTTCGCAAATGAGGCGTAGTGTGCTATAATATGAGCAAAGGCGGCGGCTAGAAGCACGCCGCCTGGCTCCCCAGATCGAGCCAGGCTTCGGCCGTGAGCTCAGCCGAACGGCGCCGTCATTTATGCGGCGCTTAAAGGTTTCCAGGCTGCCCACGCAGGCTCGAAAGCCTGCGCCACGGTTTTCGATAGGCTCTAAGGAGGAAATGAAGTATGACCCACAAGACGGTGAAAGACCTGTTAGCTTCCCTGGAGGGCGTCGTCCAGGTGAGGGATAGCACGGTGGAGGTGCTGGACGAGAGGCGGCTGCGGGACCGGGCCATTGACGCCCTGGTGTGGGATGCCGTCTTCGGCACGGAGGCGGTACAGGCCGAGGCCCGCTGGCTCATCTGGGAGCTGGGCCAGGCCCTGGGCATCAAGCCCGCCTCCATCCACGACCTCTACATGGCCCGCGGCCGGGGGGAGTTCCATGGCCTCACCGTGCCGGCCATGAACCTGCGGGGGATGACCTACGACATGGCCCGCGCCGTCTTCCGGGCGGCCCTCAAGCACAGGGTGGGAGCTTTCATCTTCGAGATCGCCCGCTCGGAGATCGGCTATACCCAGCAGCCACCGGCCGAGTACACCTGCGCCGTCCTGGCAGCGGCCATCAAAGAAGGCTTCCGAGGGCCCCTCTTCGTCCAGGGCGACCACTTCCAGCTCAACCCCAGGCGATTCCGCCACAGCCTGGAGGAAGAGGTGGGGGTGATCAAGGAGCTGATCCGCGAGGCCATCGCGGGCGGCTTCTACAATATTGACATTGACGCCTCCACCCTGGTTGACCTGAGCCAGCCCACCGTGGACGAGCAGCAGCGGGTGAACTATGAGCTCTCGGCGGAACTGAGCGACTTCGTCCGCTCCCTGGAGCCGGAGGGGGTCACCATCTCCCTGGGCGGCGAGATCGGGGAGGTGGGGGGCAAGAACAGCACCGAAGAGGAGCTGCGGGCCTACCTGGACGGCTATGACCGCACCCTGGCCCAGCGGGGCGCCGATCTGGCGGGCCTGAGCAAGGTCAGCATCCAGACGGGCACCACCCACGGCGGGGTCGTCCTGCCCGACGGCTCCATCGCCCGGGTCAAGCTGGACTTCGACACCCTGGAGCGCCTGTCCCGCGTGGCCCGGGAGGAGTACGGCCTGAGCGGGGCGGTGCAGCACGGGGCCTCCACCCTGCCGGAGGAGGCCTTCGACAAGTTCCCCCAGACGGAGACAGCCGAGGTGCACCTGGCCACGGCTTTCCAGAACATCATATACGAGCACCCGGCCCTGCCCGATGAGCTACGCCAGGAGGTCTACGCCTACCTGAAGGAAGCCCACGCTGACGAGCGCAAGGAGGGCCAGACCGATGAGCAGTTCGTCTACAAGACGCGCAAAATGGCCTTTGGCCCCTTCAAGGCCCAGTGGTGGGGTCTGCCCGCCGACGTGCGACAGAAGCTGGGGGAGAGCCTGGAGGACCGCTTCGGTCTCCTGTTCCGTAAGCTGAACGTGGTGGACACCGTAGACCTGGTGCGCCGCTACGTGAGCCCGCCGACCATCCACAAGACCCCTGCCGATTTCGGGTAGTTTCCCTCTCCAGAGTTGGTGCAAAGGCGGCGGCTAAAAGCACGCCGCCTGGCTCTCCAGACCGAACCAGGCGCCGTCATTTATGCGGCGCTCAAGGGCCTGGAGCCCCGCGTTCCATCACCAACTCCCAAAGGGGTGACCACCCGATTTCGCCCCCTCTGGCGCCCTGGAGGTTGATACGGAGTTGGCGGACTGAAACGCGGTGCCCTGAGCTCATCGAAGAGTAGAGCACGGATGGGAGCGAGGATAGGGAGGCGCGCATTTTTGGTTAGCGCGCATAACCGATGGGTTAAGTTGTACGGAGTGCAGCCGCAAGGCTGCCTGTGGGCGGGCTTGCGCCCGCACTCCATTTGTCCCTTCAACCCCCTTGGGCCCTCCTCAACGCTGCCTTCACCCGCTGCCAGTGCCGCTTGACCAGGTTCGCCTCTTCCTTGGTGACGGGGTGTCGGCTGTAGCGGGCCTCGACGAAGGCCTGGGTCAGCGTTGCCAGGTCGGGCACGGCCTCAGGCAGGTGGGCGCCCAGGCTGGCCGTGTACTCGTAAGGGGTCTGATATATCTGACGGGGCTGCCCCAGCCTGGCGGCGCGCTTGACGATGGAGAGGTAGAAGTACTGTACCAGCTCCCGTGGTGCCAGGGAGGAGAGCAGCAGGAAAGGGGGGATCAACCGCCTGTCGCCCCTGGGCACGGACAGGCCCGGCCTGGCCAGGCGACGGGCCAACGGCTCAGCCACGGCTTCGGCGACCCCTCGCAGCCTCTGCCACAGGGCCCGCAGCAGGGCCCTGAGCGCGCGCCAGGGCCGGCTCCCCAGGAGGGGGGCAAAGAGGCCACGGCGATACTGGATGTAGTTGCGCAGCGAATAGCCCACGATGCCCAGGACGAGGGCCCAGAAGAGAAGGGAGCGGATCAACTCCAGAAGGGACGGCCCCCCCATGGGGCTAATGGGCTCCCGGGGTAGGGGTGCTGTCTGGGAGGGCGGCTGGGGCAGCGGGAGAGCGGTGTCGAAGAGCAATCGAGCGAGCCCACCCAGGATGAGCATCAGAAGCAATTGCAGCAACATCAGGATAAAGAGCAGGGTGTCAAGGATCAGGCTCAGGATGGCCCCCAGGGTCTCCAGCAGGCCCACGGAGTAGCCGGTGGGCAAGAGGAGGGCCAGGCAGGCCACCAGGGTGATGAAGCTCAGACCGTACCAGGCCCAGCGGGTGGCGATGGTGGGCGCAGCCTCGATCTGCTGAAGCTGCCAGCTCGTCTGAAGCACCGAGAGCCGGGCCTGGCTGAGGAGCAGCAGGCCCAGGACGAAATAGACCAGGGCGTTGAGGATGATGCCCGGCACCGGGGGGTGATCGAGGGCCAGGATGGCAGCCAGGCCCAGGCGCGCCAGGCCCGAGCAGATGAGGAGCAGAATCCCGCCCCAGAAGAACCTGCCCATCAGGCGGCCCAGGATGGCCTGGCGATCGAGAGGCCCATACTCGGGCGGCATCCCCAGCAGGTCCAGGTCTCGACCGACGAAGGTCGCCCCATCCCAGGCAAAAAGGGCCAGGAGCCCGGCCACGATGTACTCAGGGGTGACAAAGAAGGAGAAATCCTGCCGCCACAGGGCCAGGTCGGCCAGAAGCTGGTCGAGGCCTTGAGGCAGGTAGCTCAGGAGCTTCAGAGCCAGGAGGATGACCACCCACTCGGCGGCTCTGAACCGCAGGAGGTTGCCGCCCCTCAGGCTATGGTGCCTGATAAGACGGTTGGAGGTGATAGCCTCCAGGGAGATGAGGAAGACAGCCACCAAGAGATAGGTGGCATCCCAGGCAGGCACAAAGAGCCGAACCAGGCCCACGACGGAGACGGCCACGCAGGTCATCATCCCCGCCACGACCAGGGGGCGGAAGAGATTCCTAACCCAGTGGTTCTCTTCCACAGTAGCCTCTCCTACCGCCATAAGTCCAGATCCTCCTCACCCCGCAGCCGGTACACAGGGATGCCCAACCGCTCGACGCGGCGCTGAGCCGGGCTGGGGCGGGTTCCAGCATCAACCAGGACCAGGGCAGCGCTGAACCCGGCCCGCCGCAACTGGAAGAGGACGTCGAACAGTTCCTCGCCTTCGCGCGCAGTGATAACGATCAGCGTCGTGGCCCAGGGCAGGCGCAGGCCCTCCCGGCGCAACAGGTCAACGAAAGGCCCGGTCTCGGCGGCCTCAATGCGGGCCAGCACGTCCAGGATCTGCATCAGGTGGGCCCGCTCCTTGCGCGGCGGCAGGGCGATGGGCTGGCCTTGACAAGCGGTTTCGCTCCCTTGAAGGGGATCCCACCCGTTGGTGCACAGGCCCACCGCCTGACGCTGGCCTATCAGATGGTTGGCCAGGGACGCCGCCACCACGATGGCCAGCTCCGTCGCCTCCTCGCGCCGACGCCGCTTATACTCAGTCACGTTGAGGTTCAGGAAGATGGCCACCTCCTGGGCGATGGCTGGCTCGTATTGCTTCACCAGGAGCTGGCCCTGGCTGGCGCTGGTCTTCCAGTTGATGTGGCGCGGGGAGTCGCCAGCATGGTAGTCGCGCACACCCCGCACCCGCGCCGGATCCTCGAACAGGCGCGGCCCGCTGGGCAGAGAGACGAAGGGCGATCTGGAGGGCAGCCCCAGCTTCTCCAGAGGTACGATTTTGGGGTAGACGATCAGGTGGTCCACATCCGCCTTCCGCGCCTGCCGCTCCTCCAGGCCGAACAGGTCACCCGTGTTCAGGAAGAGGGGACCTAGAGGATAATACCCCCGACGGCGGCAATGCAGTTGATAGGAGAAAGAGACCCGTTCCCTGGGCAGTAGCGCCAGGACGCGGCGGAAGAAGTTGGGTGCCGTGAGCTCGATGGGCAGGCTCTCGTGGATCCTCAGCCAGGGCAGGGGCAGGAGCCCCCGGTTGGTGATCTCCAGGTCAACGGAGACGCGTTCACCCAGGAAGGCGCGGCCCTCGAAACGGCGCTGATAGCTGATGGCCTGGAGGGCACGCCCCGTCCAGGCCCGGGTCAGGACATAGAGGCCGAAGAAGAGGTACAGGATGTAGAAGAAGAAATCAACCCGTAACAAGGCGGCGATGGCAAACAGGATAAGGATAAAGAGCAAGAAATCAGACATAATCCATCAGTTCCTTTAGTTCCCTGGCCCCTTCACTTCAACTCCCCGATGTCCAGTTCCACCTGATGCAACACGTCGTGGAGCACGCCCTCCGCCGTGCGGCCGCGCAACTGGCTCTCGGGCTTGACGATGAGACGATGGCTCAGGGCCAGGGGGGCCAGGCGCTTGACGTCGTCGGGGATGACGTAGTCCCGACCCTGCAGCGCGGCCAGGGCCTGGGCCGTCTTGAAGAGGGCCAGGGTGCCCCGGGGGGAGGCGCCCAGGGCCACATCGTGGTGCTCCCGGGTGGCCCGCACGATGCGGGTGATGTAGTCCCGCACCGAATCCTCCACGTGGACCTCCCAGACCAGCCGCTGCAGATTCATCAGCCGCTCGCCATCCACCACCTGCCCGATGGTCTCGATGGGGTGCACCCGCTGCAGGTTGTAGAGGAGCTGGCGCTCGTCGCTGAAGGAGGGGTAGCCCAGGGAGAGGCGGATGAGGAAGCGGTCGAGCTGGGCCTCGGGCAGGGGGAAGGTGCCCTCGTACTCGATGGGGTTCTGAGTGGCCAGAACGAGGAAGGGGCGGGGCAGGGGTCGGGTCACCCCGTCCACAGTGACCTGCCGCTCCTGCATGGCTTCCAGCAGGGCCGACTGGGTGCGAGGGGTGGCGCGGTTGATCTCGTCGGCCAGGAGCACGTTGACGAAGGCAGGGCCGGGCCGGAACTCGAACTGGTTCGTCTTCTGGTTGAAGACGGAGACGCCGGTGATGTCGTTGGGCAACAGATCCGGCGTGCACTGCAGCCGCTTGAAGGAGCAGCCCAGGGAGATGGCCATGGCCCGAGCCAGCATGGTCTTGCCCACACCCGGCACATCCTCGATGAGGACATGCCCCTCGCACAGCAGGGCCACCATGAGGAACTCGATGGCCTCCCGCTTGCCCACGATGACGTGCTCCACGTTGTTGATCACCTTAGTGGCGAAATCTTGAACTTCTTGCATATGCCGCTCTTTCTATCCAAGAGGGAACGTTCCTTCGGTTCCCTTTCCTCCTCAATACAACACGTCAATCACGATTCTCACCGGCTCGGTCAGGGTCGTGACCTCGTAGGGCGCGGGATGCTTCAGGCCGATGGAGAAGCCCATCAGAGCGTCGTCATAGGTGGGGTAGAGGCCGACCCTGGTCACCACGGGGTTCTCCGGCGCGACCAGGGGCAACCGCTCCTGGAGGGGGAAGCCGATGGCGTACAGGTCGCTGACCACGATGTCGAGCCGCGCCTGGCCCCAGGAGGGGTCGTAGGTTGTCTGGCCGCCAGGGCCGCTGGGGAAGGGCGTCAGGGCATTGTCCACCTCCACCACCGTGAAGTGGGGGGCGCTGGCCCGCGCCTCCTGCATCTCCCACACCACCCGCACCCGGTTAGGATGCAGCCCCATGCGTATGTCGGCCAGGTGCCAGATGTCGCCCAGCGTCCCCCCCTCGTGGGACACGCCGATGTAGGCAGAGATGGGAATGCCGGTGGGCGAAGGGATGGGGGCAGAGGTGGGCGTAGGGGCGAGGCCATGGGGTTGGGCCGGGGGCAGGGTGGGAACTGCCGTCGGTGTGTGGGTGGGGGTGGGTGTGCGGGCCGGCACCACCGTACCCCTCGGCTCACCAGTTCCACCACCGCAGCCCACGAGCCCCAACAGGACGATCCCCAGCAGCGCTGCTCTTCGAATCATCAACCCCCTCCTCTCGCCGTCTACCCCTATTTTACGCCTTTTTCGCCGCCTTGGCAAGGGGGTCAACGGATTAAGAACGGATAAGCGGATACTCCCATCCGTTTATCCGCTCTTTATCCGTTGACTTGGCTCAAGGGTTGAAGTATGCTATAATTCCTATCCAACGGAGGGGGCTGATTTGGGAGGCAGGGATGCGCATCCTGGCGGTAGACGTGGGCACGGGAACGCAGGACATCCTCCTCTTCGATAGTCAGAAAGAGGTCGAGAACTGCTTCAAGATGGTCATGCCCTCGCCCACGGTCCTGGTGGCCCAGGCTATCCGGGAGGCCACGGCCCGGGGCGAGGACCTGCTCCTGACCGGGGTGACCATGGGTGGGGGGCCCTGTGCCTGGGCGGCCAACGACCACCTCGAAGCTGGCTTCAAGGTCTACGCCACCCCGGCTGCGGCCCGCACCTTCGACGACGACCTGGCGCGGGTGGAGGACATGGGCGTGCGGGTCATCGGCGAGGACGAGGCCGAGGAGTTGGCGCACCTGCGCCGCATCGAGATGAAGGATTTCGACTACCAGGCCATCGCCCAGGCGCTGGGCGCCTTCCAGGTGGATCTGGAGGTTGAAAGCGCTCACCCGCCTGTCGAACCTCTCAGGTCAGAAGAAGCGCTTTCGACGGGTGAGCGCTTTCAAGTGGACGCTCTGGCCGTGGCCGTCTTCGACCACGGCCACGCGCCCCCCGGTGTGAGCGACCGCCTCTTCCGCTTCGAGTACCTGGCAGAGCGGCTGCGGGACGGCCATGGTCTGGCCGGCTTCGCCTTCTGGCGAGAGGAGATCCCGCCCCGCCTCACCCGCCTGCAGGCTGTGGCTGACACCGTGGACCTGCCCCTCCCCCTCCTGGTCATGGACACAGGCCCCGCCGCCGTCCTGGGCGCTCTGGAGGATCCCCAGGTGCGGGCCCAAAACCCCTGTATCGTGGTCAACATCGGTAACTTCCACACCCTGGCCTTCCACCTGGCCGATGGGGACGTGGCCGGACTCTTCGAGCATCACACGGGCCGACTCTCCCGGGAGGAACTGGAGCGCTATCTCGTGAAGTTGGCCCAAGGGACGATCACCAACCAGGAGGTCTTCGATGACATGGGGCACGGGGCCCTCGTCCTCTTCCACCCGGCGGAGGTGCCCTCCTTCCTGGCCGTCACAGGCCCTCGTCGGGGGCTGCTGCGGGGCTCGTCCCTCCCCACCTACCAGGCCGTGCCCCACGGGGACATGATGCTGGCCGGCTGCTTCGGCCTGATCCGCGCCTTCGCCATCAAGGCTCCGGAGCATGCCGCTGAGATCGAAGCGGCCCTGGG
>JBHIEC010000037.1:0-14588 GCA_046760425.1 Anaerolineae bacterium | reverse complement strand
TGAACGACGACGGCTCCTTCAACCTGCTGGTGGGCGCCACGGACCTGGGCACCGGCTCCGACACCGTGCTGGCCCAGATGGCCGCCGAGGTGCTGGGCTGCGTGCTTTCGGACATCATCATCTACTCCTCGGACACCGACTTCACCCCCTTCGACAAGGGGGCCTACGCCTCCAGCACCACCTACGTCAGCGGCATGGCGGTGGTGCGGGCCGCCGAGCAGGCGGCGTCGCAGATCCGGGAGGTGGCGGCCCGGCTGCTGAGCCGTGACGGCCCAGTCGCCCCCGATGAGATCACCCTGGCCAACCGCCGGGCCTTGGCCCCCGACGGCCGCTCGGTGACCCTGGCTGAGGTCGCCCTGAACTCGCTGCACCACGAGCAGCAGCGCCAGATCATGGGGATGGGCACCTTCGTCACCACCCAGGCCCCGCCGCCCTTCGCCGCCCAGCTCGCCGAGGTGACGGTGGACACGGAGACGGGCCAGGTGACGGTGGATCGGCTGGTGATGGCCGTGGACAGCGGCGTGATCGTCAACCCGGCCACGGCCTCGGGCCAGGTGGAGGGGGGGATGGTGATGGCCCTGGGCTACGCCCTGTGCGAGGAGATGGCCTACGACGAGAAGGGGCGGCTGCTCAACCCCCGCTTCGGGCCCTACAAGATCTTCCGCGCCGACGAGGTGCCGAAGCTGGAAACCATCTTCGTCGAGACCTACGAGCCGACGGGCCCCTTCGGGGTCAAGGCCGTGGCCGAGATCCCCATGGACGGGGTGGCACCGGCCGTGGCCAACGCCGTCCTCGATGCCACGGGTGTGCGGATCAAGGAGCTCCCGCTGACGCCGGAGAGGGTGTGGAGAGCGCTCAGAGGAACGGTGCCTGGGGCTGAACCCCCAGGTTAAGAGGGCGAAGGGCGATAAGAGCGCCCTTCAGGGTGCTTTGTTCTTTCAGCCCGACGGCTTTAGCCTCGGGCCACTTCTGAAACCAGCCGAGTTCAGCTTGTTCGGCCATCGGAGTGCGAGATCCAACGAAGCAGGTTAGGTCAAGTGTTGGTTTCCAGGAATACTTGCTTTTCACGGCCAACCGGTGTATACTATTGTTGCAGAAAATCTGCTTACTCAGAAATGCAGAAGGAGAAGGCGATGGAAGTGACGGTTCAAGTGCGACAACGCGGTAATCTGACCCTGCCTGCTGAGCTGCGCTCCAAGTACGGCATCCGGCCGGGCGATACCTTTCGGCTCATTGACCTGGACGGGATCTTCGTCCTGACGCCTATGGTACCTATGGTGCCGGAGTTAGCCCGCGAGATCGAGCGGGCTCGCCTGGAAGCTGGCCTGACAGTAGACGAACTGCTCAAGGGGCTGCGGGAACAACGTGAACGATATTACCAGGAAAAGTATGCCCGCTAGGATGGGTCAAAAACTGAAGGTGTTTGTGGATGCCGACGTCATCTTTGCTGGCTCGGTGGCCCCGTCAGAACACAGCGCCAGCCACGTGGTGCTGCAAATGGGCGAAATCACGTTGCTCGACTGCGTGACGTCGCAGCAGGCCATCAGCGAAGTCGAGCGCAATCTCGCTGATAAGTTGCCGGCCAAACTTCCGGAGTTCCGGCTGATTGCCAGCCGCTGTCTGCGCGTGGTGCCAGACCCGGAGCCGGCCGACCTGTCCCCCTATGCCGGGCAGGCTGATCCGGAGGATCTGCCCATCCTGGTGGCCGCTCTGCAAGAGGGTTGCGCCTACCTTCTGACATTCAACGTGCGCCACTTTCGCCCGACCAGCCAGCAAATCAGCGTGCAACGGCCGGGCGAGTTTATCCAGGTGGTTCGCCAACGGCTGGCCGCACTGGCCGCAGAAGGAGAGACTGATTCCTGACAGCAACGTCGTCAGACCGGGTGTGGAAATTTTACGTCAAGGAATTGCGCGAATGGTTGAGCCGCCTGGAGCAACTCTCGACACCCTGATCGCCAAAGCAGAGACTGCGCTGGAAGATGTACGGCTGATTCGGCGCGACGAACGCTCATCCCGCGCGCTGGTTGATCTGGAAGGCCGCTGGGGGGTATACCACATCATTACACAAGGGGGACCACATGAACCTGCTGATCAAGAACAACGGCTTTCAAGAGGGCTATGTGGAGATCGCCTCGCCCCGCAACAGCCCGCTCCAGGAACTGGAATTCGGGCGGCTGCAATTGCTGGCCCAGGGTAAGCCATACACCGACCACACCGGGGGCTACGAGGTGGTGCTCAACATCCTCACCGGCCGGGCCGACGTAGAGGTCGAAGGGCAGGGGGAGAGCTGCGCCTACCGTAACATCGGCTGGCGGGATGACGTCTTCTCCGCCCCACCGACCATGGTCTACCTGCCGCCAGGGACGACCTACCGGGTCGTGGCCCGATCCTATCAACTGGACGTCGCGGTGGCCAAGGCCCCCGTGACAGGCGGCGGCCAGCCCCGTGAAACACATAGTTCACAGGGCCAGCCGGCCCTGATCCGCCCCTCCGACGTGGAGGTCATCTCCGTGGGGGCGGCCAACTGGCGGCGTCGGGTTAACCTGGGCTCGGTGGAGGAGGGGCCCACGCAGCGGCTGATGGTGGGGGAGACCATCAACCCGCCGGGCAACTGGTCCAGCTATCCCCCCCATAAGCACGACACGGACAACCCGCCGGCCGAAGGCCGCTTCGAGGAGGTCTACTTCTACCTGACCCGCCCCGAGGTCGGCTTTGGCATCCAGCGGGTCTACACGCGGAGCGACGGTGACGACGCCCTGGATGAGGTCTACGTGGTGGAGAACGGTGACACCGTGGTTCTGCCCTGCGGCTATCACCCGGTCGTGGCGGCGCCGGGCTATCAGCTCTATTACTTCTGGGCCATGCTGGGCCGGGAGAAGCGTTACCGGGCCTGGTCCGACGACCCCGTCCACGCCTGGATGCGCCACGCCGAGCCCATGTTGCTGGAGGGACCGCAATAGTGCGCTATGCCCTGACCATCCCGGCGCGGGTCAACATCCTGGGCAACCCGGCCGACGCCAACGAGGGAGCCCACAGCACCATCTCGGCGGCCATCGAGGTGCGGGCCGGGGCCTTCGTGGAGCCGTCGGAGAGGCTGGTCCTGGAGGAATTGGCCCGCAACGAGCAGGGAGAGCTGGTGGTCGTGGATCGGGGGGAGTACAGCTCCTGGCCCCTGCCTTACGATGGCCGCTTCGACCTGATCAAGGGGGCCATCAACCGCCTGAGCCAGCACAGCCCTGAGTTCCGCCAGAAACTGGCGGAACAGAAGATCAAAATCTCCACCTGGACCGACGTGCCCCGCCAGAGTGGCCTGGGTGGCTCCTCCCTCTTCGTGCTGCTGACCCTGGGAGGCTTGCGGGCCTTTTATGAGTTGGACCCCAGGCGACACAACGATTACCTCCTGGCGGAGCTGGCCCAGCGGGTGGAGGCCCTGGAGCTGGGGATCACCTGTGGCTTCTCCGACCGCTACGTGCCCCTCTTCGGCGGCCTGGCCTATCTGGACTATCGAGGCAAGCTCCACCACAAGCTCATCGGCCAGGAGCCCTACGTCACCTACGAGCGGCTGGACGGCTATGTGGAAGACCTGCCCCTGGTCATCGCCTACACGGGGGTCATCCGCGACTCGGGAGACATCCATCGGGGCATGCGGGCCAGATATCTGGAGGAGTACGCCACGTATCAGAGGGGAGGCCAGGTGCCCTTCATGGTCCAGATCATGGCCGAGATCGGAGCCACGGCCTGGCGGGGCAAGATCACCCTTCTAGAGGGGGATTGGGCCGCCTTCGGGGCCCTGATGAACGAGAACCACCGCCTGGTGGATCAGATGATGGCCTATTGCGGCCACACCGAAGGGGCTGGCTGGGCCAACAACCTTCTGATCGAGGCCGCCCTGGCCCACGGTGCCCTGGGGGCCAAGTTGACGGGAGCTGGCGGGGGCGGTTCCGTCTTCGCCCTGGTGGAGCCTGGAGACGAGGAGCGCATGATCCAGGTCTTGCGGGAGGCGGCGCTGGAGCACGGTCTGACCCGGGCCCAGGTCTTCAAGTGCCAAGTTGCCCGTAAGGGGCTCACGGTATCGGTTGAATCCTAAGAGTGAGGAGGTTTCGATTGCAGGGTGTGATCCTGGCTGCGGGCAAGGGCTCGCGGCTCCATCCCATCACCACCAAGCGATCCAAGGCCATGCTGCCCATCCTGGGCCGGCCCATTGTGGAGCGGGTCATGGAGACCCTGTGGATCAACGGGGTGCGGGAGTTCATCCTGGTGGTCAGCCGGGTGGACTCGGAGATCGTCCGCTACTTTCAGGAGGAATCACCCCTGGAGGCGGACATTCAGTTTGTGGTGCAGGAGGAGCGGCTGGGCATGGCCGACGCCCTGAAATATGCCGTTCCTTTTATCCGGGGTCCGTTCATCCTGTCCGCTTGTGACAACTTGGTTTCAACGGAGCACGTGGCCGAGCTGATGGCCTGCCATCAGACCGATCGGGAGATCAATGCCGTGTTAAGCCTGATGCGCATTGACCGCTCTCTGCTGGGCCGCATGGGGATTGTGGAGATGGACGGTCAGTGGGTGACGCGCATCGTGGAGAAGCCCGCGCCGGAGGAGGCGCCTACGGACATCGCCAGCCTGCCCCTCTACGTCTTCACCCCCCGCATCCTGGATTACCTGCCCCAGGTGAAGCTCTCGCCCCGAGGCGAGTACGAGTTGCAGGATGCCATCCAGATGCTCATCCAGCGCGAGGGGCGGGTGCGGGGTGTCTTCACCAACAGCCGCCTGCAACTGACGGGGCCGCGGGACCTCCTGGTCATCAACCGCCACTACCTGGTCAACGGCCATGACCGGCCGCAGTTGGCACCCTACACCGTGGGCAAGAACACCCATTTGATCACCCCCTTGCGCATCGAGGAGGGGACGACCATCGGCGAGGATTGCGTCATTGGCCCCCGCGTCTACATCGAGCGGGACTGCCGCATTGGGCACGGTGTGACCATCAAGGATGCGGTCGTCCTGCGGGGTTCGGTGGTGGAGGCCGGAGCGATGGTGGTGGGAGAAGTGGTCTCCTAGTGCTGTTTCACACTACAAACCTTGAGTTTCTCATCAACTCTTAGCCGTGAGCCGCGTGACCGCTTGTCACCCCTGCGAGCGCTTGTCAGAGAGAGCAAAGTCCCCTTCGACAATCCTTCGACAGAGCTCAGGACAAGGCTCAGGGCACCGCCTCCGGGGTTCATGATTGTAGCCCAGAGGGCTTCGCTCTTTCAGCCCGACGGCTTTAGCCTCGGGCCCTTTGCTTCGGCGAGCTCTGTCGAGCCGCTCACCGTCGAAGCCTCAGTCGAGCCGTCCGAGGGTCGCAAGCGCTCGCAGATCGCTATGGCCTTGCGAAGGAGCGTGATGGCGCGTCACCAGCCCGGGCTAACAGCTGGCTGGCCGTCATGTGATCGGTAATCACCACGTTGACGATCCGGCCCAGCAATGCTGCCCGCAGGGGAGCGAATCGCTCGCGGTCCGCCCCCACCACAGCAATAACCCGCTTCCCCTCGGCCACCATGCGTTTCAGCCCGTCCAGGCCCAGGCCGATGGGATAGCAGGTATCGTCGCGGACCTCGGTGCCGGCCGCGTCAAACCACCAGGAGCAGATCTCCCCCACTGCCCCCCGAGCCACCAGAGCTTCTACCTCCTTGCGCTTCAGCCAGCCACGCTGAACCATCGTGGCGTGCACGGGATCAGCTGGCGCGATGGCCGTGATGGCCACCGTGCACTGGCGGATGCGGGCCAGGGTCTCCGCCACCAGGGGCAATTGCACCGCCACTTTCTTTTGCTCCAGGTTGCGTACGATGGCGGGGGCCACCAGGTAGGCATAATCGGCGGCATAGGCAGCAGCAATCTCGAAGGCCAACTGGTTGGCCTCGAAGGCATCAGCCCGCACATTGAGGATGCCCAGCATGGGCAGGACTGTCAGTCCTGGCAGCGGGCGGGTAGGCCGCAGATGGTCTACCACACTGCGCATCACCCGGCCCCAGTTCACACACAGGGTGTCCTCATTGGTGAGATTCCGGTCCAGGTATTCGGCCGCAGTGCGGGCCAGAAGCTCGACGATAGCCTGCCGGGTGTTCTGGGGCAGGGTGCCGTTTAGGATCTCTTCCCGCCCGGGCACCAACAGCACATCCCTGAGATTGTACGCCTCCTTCAGCGCATCCTCGATACCCCGCAGATAGGCGTGTTGGATCCGTGGCACTACCAGGAACTGCACGATACCGGCCTCGCGGGCGGCCTGCAACAATCGGTTGACCTTGACCCGAGATACGCCCACCGCATCCGCGATCTCGGCCTGGGTCAAACCGTCCTCGTAGTGCAGCTTGGCCACTTCCAGCAGCAGTCGGTCATCACGCATGATAGACCCTCCTCCCCACATGATAGAAGAATGCGTGAAACTATGTTCAGTATAATCCAATTTGTTCATAAAGTCAAATCATTTAGATTGAGTGAGCTATTGTTTATCATTTGATCAAATTGAACAAAAGTTAAATAACTTGACAAATGCTTCAGCGCCTGGTATAATATTCACGATGTAGGCTCCTCTGCTCTTCTCCCTACGCGCAAGGAGGCGCTGACTATGGAACCCCAAGCTTTTCCCCAGGATCACCTCCTAGACCTCACCATGGCTACGGACCCCTTCACGGGCTTTGCCAGGCTGTCCCCCGTCTCGGAGGCATCGGTCGGCAATCCCTATCACCCTGATTGCCCCCACTGCACTGAGCGCGAGATGCACCGTGGGTGCCCCCTCCTGGTCTTCGGCTTTGACCGTGGACGCTACATGTGCAGCACTTACCTGGACAGCTTTGTGGGGTAGTCCGAAGTCCTTGATCCAAGGTCCATGTCGGACTAAGGGCTACATGGGACCAGAGAAACCGGGTTTTTGCCTGGGAAAAGTACCTTCCGCTTTCAGGCCAGGGGCATTGGCCACGCAGCGCTCTCTGCCAGAGAAAAAACCCGGTTTCTGGCCTCCGGAGCGGAAGCTACTTCTTGGGTCCCAGTTCTGGATTCATGGACTAAAGAAGATCCCATGACAACCAGAGTCGCCATCAACGGTTTTGGTCGCATCGGCCGCCAGGTTCTGAAGATCATCCACCAGCAGCATTCGGACAGCCTGCAGGTGGTGGCCATTGGCGTGACGGATCCGAGCCAAACCGAAACGCGGGCGCATTTGTTGAAACATGACTCGACCTATGGCGCCTTCCCGGCCCACGTGGAAGCCCGCGTGAACGGCCACATCAATGCCATCTACGTGGATGGCCAGGAGATTCGCATCTGCGGCTGCAACCGCTATGGCCCTGTCCCCTTCTGGGGCCGGATGGGCGTGGACCTGGTCATCGAAGCCACTGGCTTGCTGAAGCAGCGCTGGGAACTGGACGACCACCTGCGGGCTGGCGCTCACAAAGTGATCGTCACGGCACCTACGACCGGTGCCGATGTGACGATTGTGTGGGGCGTCAATCAGGACCATTACCACCCCCTGCATCACCACATCATCTCGGCCTCATCCTGCACCACCAACTGCCTGGCACCCATCGCCCACGTCCTCCACCGACGCTTTGGCCTCGTCTCCGGCCTGATGACCACGGTGCACGCTTACACCAACAGTCAGCGGCTGCTGGACAAGACACACCCTGATCCCCGGCGGGCACGGGCGGCAGCCGTCAACATCATCCCCACGACTACCGGAGCCTCAAAGGAGATCGGGGCCGTCCTCCCCACCCTGGGCCCCAGGATGAACGGGACCGCGCTCCGGGTACCGGTGCCGGCCGTGTCCCTGATGGACCTGGTGGCCCAGGTCGAGGCCCCCGTGGACGCCAGAGCCGTTAACGACGCCCTCCGGGAGGCCGCCCAGGGGGAACTGCGCGGCATCCTCAAGGTCTGCGACGAGCCCCTGGTGTCCTCAGACTTTATCGGCGATCCCCATTCGGCCATCGTGGATGCCGCCTTTACCATGGGTGTCGGGCAACTGATCAAGGTTTCAGCCTGGTACGACAATGAGTGGGGCTATGCCTGCCGGGTTGTTGATCTGGCGAGATACGTGGCCGCCACCCTGGAGCGGCCCATGCTCGTTGAAACGGCGGCCCTGGCTGGCTCGGCCTCGTAGACCCGGCTGGGCCGATCGCTCCACTGGCAAAGCCCTGGGGGCACGCATAGCTCCACAGGGCTCGATTTTTTCGCTCCAATCTCCCCCAAAGAGTACACCCCTGTAATAGGCAATAGACCGTTACCACCCCTTTTGAAATCTAGCTTGACATTGTTAGATTTGAGATATGTTCCGCAAAGAAACCAGGTTTTTCTTTGAATTAGGTAGAGTTCGAGCCAGTGAACGCGACTGGAACAGCCATATCTCCTGATTTTGGACGCAAAAAACCTGGTTTCTGACGGGATTTAACAATGTCGAGCTAGAGAGCGTTCGGTAATTGCGATCTGGTTCTGCCGAGCAGCCCCGCCCGGCGCTGAAATCCGCCGGGCTCAGGCTTCGCCCTGAGGGCTCAACCCGAAGGGTTACAAAGCCCTGCCGGGCTGATCCAGGCCGAAGGCCTTCGTAAACTTAGCCCGGAGGTTTGACCTCCGGGCGATCGGCGAATTACCGAATGCTCTCAATCTATGGTATAATAAGACAGAATCGAGGGGGAAGGGGCGACGATGCGGAGCTTCATAAGAGCGATAGCTGTTCCTGATGATACGTTGACCTACACCATCACCCTCTCCAACACGGGAGATGAGGAGGCCAGCCCGGCGAGCGTCACGGATCCTGTTCCCGCTAACACCTCCTACATGCTCAGGAGTGCCAGCGCCACCTCAGGGGTCATCACCGATACCGAAGGGATACAATGGACAGGCCCCATAACGCCTGGCCTCTCAGTGACCATCATCTTCCAGGTCGCTATGGATAGCCATCTGGCCGAACCAACGGCCATTGTCAACGTAGCCACTATCGAGGATGGCGTGAATCCCTTCTTCGACAGCATATATCTGCCTCTCATCACGAGATGACGCTTCGCGGTGCCCAGTTTCCAGGAGGCATAGTCTTGGGCGTGCGGAACACCAATTCAGCAATCTACTGCCGGCGATTCATCATAGCCCTCGTGGCCATTCCCCTGCTCGTCCGCTGTACGGGAACCGTGTCAGCCCCCACGCCGACCCCCACCACGACTCCTCTCCCCACCCCCGTGGCTGTCACCTGGTCCTTCTGGGGAGACCCTTGGGAGGTGGACATCAACATGAGGGTCATCAACACCTTCCAGGTGGAATACCCCCATATCACCATCCTGGCACGAACCGTCCCCAGGGACATCTACTTCGACTGGCTGGAGGCCCAATGGGCGCAGGGTCAATGGCCCGATGTCATGTTCTTGGACGATATCCCCCTCTACGCCGCCCGAGGTCTCCTGGAGAACCTGGACCCGTACATTGCCAAGGACGATTACGACCTCAGCGACTTCTATCCGGGGCTGCTGGAGCTCTTCAAGTATCAGGATTCCCTCTACGGCCTGCCCCGCGACAACGACACCAAGGTCATCTTCTACAATAAGCAGCTCTTCGACGAAGCGGGGTTGCCTTATCCCTCGGACGATTGGACGTGGCAGGACCTGCGGGAGCTGGCCCTCAAGCTGACCCGGCGGGAGGACGTGATGGGCAAGATCGTCCAGTACGGCTTCGCCTACGAGCCCATGGAGTGGTGGATCCTGTGGGTCTGGCAGAACGGCGGGGAAGTTTTCGACGACGACTTCGCCCCCACCAGGACGACGATTAATTCCCCCCAGGCGATAGAGGCCCTGCAGTTCCTGGCTGACCTTACCAATGTGGATCAGGTCACACCCCCCTTCGAGGTGCAGCGAAGCTCCCTGAGTATTGGCCGCCTGTTTCAGAAAGGGCAATTGGCCATGGCCTTTGGCAACCACGCCCTGGTGCCCGCCTTCGCCCAGATAGAGGGGCTGAGGTGGGACGTGGTCGGCCTGCCGCGAGGCAAGCTGAAAGTCAATGTGGCCGGTGGGGCGGGCTACGCCATCTCCAGCCGATCCCAGCACAAGGAGGCGGCCTGGACTTTCCTCAAGTTCCTGGAGAGCCTCAAGGGGCAGGCCCTCTTCACCGAGGCCGGCGTGGCCGTGCCGGCCCGACGCTCAGTGGGGCAGTCCGAGGTCTTCCTGGGACATTCCCTGCCCTACAACGCCCGGGTCTTCCTTGAGGAGACGGAGCTGGGACGCCCCTTTCCCACCTTCTCAGGAGCCAGCCAGGTGATGGAAACCTTCGATCGCGCCCTCAAACCCCTGTGGCGGGGCCAGGAGACGGCCCAGGAGGTCATCGAGAAGGTCGTGCCGAAGGTGAACGCCCTCCTTGAGGCGCCGAGGTGATGTGCTGTGAGAGAGAAGATCATTGAGTGGCTAGCCCCCAGGATCGGGCGACGGATTCTCCTGGCCCTCGGTCTGACGGCCATCGTCACCCTGCTGGTGGCCGCCATATCCATCTATCACCTGCGCAGCGTGGGCCAGGGGCTGAGCCAGATGGCGGAGCGGGATCGGCTGCTGGAGGCCAACGCTCTGCGCCTGGAGGTTGCCGTCGAGCAACAGAGTGATGGTCTGCTGGGCTTCCTGCTCTCGGGAGACGAGGCTTACCTACAACCCTTCCACACCGGGCAGAGGGCGTACGAGCAGGCCATGGCGCAACTGGAAGGCTTAATCACGAGCCCCCAGGAGCAGGAGGCCCTGGCCGAGATCAAGCGCTTGGACGCGGCCTTCATCACGGCGGCCGAGGAGGAGATCGCCCTGCACCGCCAGGGCTGGCCCCGCACGGCCATCTTCCTGCGGCAGAAGGGCAGCCAGAGTGCCAAGGCAGCCCTGACGGCCGAGATCGAGGGGTTCATCGCCCTGCAGGACCAGGCCATGGCCGACAACGCGGCCAAGGCCAAGCGCCAGATGGCCCGCGCCGTGACCATCTCCCTGGCCCTGGTGGCCCTGGCCCTGGTGGGTGGAGGCTGGGCGGCGGTCTTGATCACCCGCAGCATCACCGAGCCCATCCATGCGCTCCTGGCCGCCACGGAAGCCCTCAAGCGCGGCGATCTGCAGGCCCGGGTGCCCATGTCCGGCACCGATGAGTTGGCCCAACTGGCTGCCACCATGAACCAGATGGCCCAAAGCCTGAGCCGATCCCGCCAGCGGCTGAAGAACCTCCTGACGGAGACAGAGCAACGCAATCAGGAACTGGCTGCTCTCAACGCCATCGCCGTCACGGTGAGCCAGTCCCTGGATCTGGAGACCACGCTGACCGCCACCCTGGATAAGGTGCTGGAGGTATTGGAGTTCGAGTCGGGGGCGATATATGTGAAGGACCTCAAAACAGGTGAACTCCAGATGGCTTGTCATCGCGGGCTCTCCGAGGCATTCCGCCGTGTGGTGGCCAAAGGCATAATCTCTGCCAGAGCGGCAGAGTCTGGCGACCCTATCATTATAGACGACCTCCTCAAAGAACCCGACGCGCCGAAAGAGGTGGTAGAGGAAGGATACCGCTCCGTGGCCAGCATCCCCCTCCTCTCCAAGGGGCAGGTACAGGGTGTGCTGACCACCGCCAGCCGCCAGTTGCGTCGTTTCCGCCAACAGGATGTTGACTTGCTTCTCTCAATCGGCCACCAGATCGGGGTAGCTGTAGAGAACGCGCGCCTCTTCGAGGCCGAGCAGCGCCGCGCAGAGCAGTTCCGTGTCATCAGCGAGGTAGGACGCCGCATGACCTCCATCCTGGCCGTTGATGAGTTACTGGGGGAGATCGTCCGCTTGGTCAAGGAGACCTTGGGATACTACCATGCCGCTATTGGCCTGATCGAGGGCGACGAGTTGGTGATCAAGACAGGGGCTGGGGCCCACTGGGATGACCCCCAGTTCCAACCCTCGCGCCTCAAAGTGGGCGGAAAGGGGATCACGGCCTGGGTAGCCGCCACAGGTGAGCCTCTCCTGGCGCCCGACGTGAGCCAGGAGCCGCGATATCTCCTCCTACCCAACTCCACCGAGATCCGCTCGGAGCTGGCCGTGCCCCTGAAGACGAAGACTGAGGTCATCGGTGTGTTGGACGTCGAGAGCGACCGCCTGAACGCCTTCGACGAGAGCGACCTGGTGGTGCTCCAATCCCTGGCCCACCAGGCGGCCATCGCCATCGAGAATGCGCGCCTCTACGAGCAGGCCCAACAGTTGGCCGTGGTGGAGGAGCGCCAGCGCCTGGCCCGTGAGCTGCACGACTCCGTGACCCAGTCCCTGTTCAGCATGACCCTCACCGCCCAGGCGGCCCGCACCCTGCTGGAGCGGGACCCTCAGCGGGCGGCGCCTCAACTGGCCCGCCTCCAGGAGTTGGCTCAGGGGGCCCTGGCCGAGATGCGCTCCCTCATCTTCCAGCTCCGTCCCACCGCCGTGGAGGAGGAGGGGTTGGTCTCAGCCCTGCGCAAGCACATAGCCGCAGTGAGGAGCCGCGATGGTCTGGCGGTAGACCTCCGCGTGGAGGGGGAGCGACGGCTGCCCGCGGAGCAGGAGGAGGGGTTGTTCCGCATCGTCCAGGAGGCCCTGAACAACGTGGTCAAGCACGCCCAGACCGAGAGGGCGGTGGTGGAACTGAAGATGGGGGAGGAGGCTGTCTTCCTGCTGGTGGCCGACGACGGGATAGGCTTCGACCCCCGCACAGCGGTGCGTGAGGGGGAGACCATGGGCCTGATCAACATGCGTGAGCGAGCGGAGATGCTGGGCGGCACTTTGGAGATTGATTCCCGGCCCGGGGAGGGGACGCGGATTATAGTTGTAGTGCAAGGTCCAAAGTGCAAAGTCCGAGGTGCAAGGTCCAACGTCTAAGGTCTGAGCCTGCTTTGATCGTTCATAGAGGAATAGACATGGCAATCACGCGCTTTGAGGACATTCAGGCCTGGCAGGCGGCGCGAGAACTGACACGCATGGTCTATGCCATATCCACGCAGGGGCGCTTCGCCAGAGACTACCGCCTACGGGATCAAATCCAGGGGGCAGCCATTTCGGTGATGTCCAACATCGCCGAAGGGTTTGACGCCGGGTCAGATGCTGGGTTTATCCAATTTCTGGGCTACGCCAGATGATCAGCCACCGAAATCCAATCCCAACTCTACATTGCTCTTGATCAAGGCTACATTGGCCAGGCCGAATTCGACCGCATCTATCTCCAGGCTGTCGAAACCAAGAATCTGATCAGCGGCTTCATCCGTTACCTAAGATCGAAGTCAAAGTCCAGGAGCCTGACCCCCTGACAGTGCACTTCGCACTTTGCACTTCGCACTTTCATGAGAGGTGCTCCGATGACCGAACCGATTCGTGTGCTGGTGGTGGATGACCACGCCATGGTGCGGCAGGGGCTGCGGACCTTCCTCGATCTGCGGGAGGACATCGAGGTGGTGGGGGAAGCCGCTAATGGTACCGAGGCCGTGGATCAGGTGCGCCAGCTTCTGCCCGATGTGGTGCTCATGGACCTGGTGATGCCTGGAATGGACGGCATCGAGGCCACGCGGAGGATCCGGGCCATCAGCCCCAACACGCGGGTCATCGTCCTGACCAGCTTCGCCGAGGACGAGAAGGTCTTCCCCTCCATCAAAGCAGGCGCCCTGGGCTACCTCCTCAAGGACGTCTCCCCGGCAGATCTCATCAAGGCCATCCAGGCTGCCCACCGGGGGGAGGCCCAGTTGCACCCTGAGATCGCCAGGAAGCTGATGGACGAGTTCTCGGCCCGAGCCAGAGAGCCCCTTCCTGAGGAACTCACCGCGCGGGAGCTGGAGGTGCTGTGTCTCATCGCCAGGGGGCGGAGCAACCGCGAGATTGCCCAGGAGCTGGTGATCAGTGAGAAGACGGTCAAGACCCATGTCAGCAACATCCTGAGCAAGCTGCACCTGGCCGACCGCACCCAGGCGGCTATCTACGCCCTCAAAGAGGGCCTGGTGCCGGAGGAGTAGGCTGGGTCTCACCGTCTTTCCTTCGGACGACGGGACAGGCGACGCATCATTCGCTTTCAGGCGGCGTCCTCGCCGCCACGCCTAAAACTACATCTCAGGTCCTAGGACCTGAGATGTATTCCTCTACTCTTCAAGACCGATCTCACCATCGGTCTTTTTTATGAGCCAAAGATACGCCGCTGGTCCGTTGTGTGGCGCGAGGAAAGGGGGTAAAATATCTTTGGAGGATCTGAATGCGATTTGGTTAAGCCTCTTTGCCAACGTCAGTCCCAGGGCCGGAGCATTCTGGGCCTATACGCTGCCAAGACCCCTCCATGATTTGTTCGCAGCCTATGGCATGGTGTTCTGGATATGGCAGGTGGCGGATGCGCACCGAATTTGCGCCACTGGAAAGGACGAGTGAACATGAATGCTTTGGTCGTCTACTTCTCCAAATTCGGCAACACGCAGAAAGTCGCCGAAGTGATCGCTGAGACACTGAAGTCAGCAGGTTCCATTCGTGTGCTCAGCCTGGATGAGCTCACGGCCTCTGACATGAAAGGTGTTGACCTGGTCGTCATGGGCAGCCCAACCCACCGCATGAACCTGCCGGAGGCGGTTCGGCCCGTGTTCA
>JBHIEC010000036.1:0-14660 GCA_046760425.1 Anaerolineae bacterium | reverse complement strand
ATCGGTGTCGACTAGAAAGCTTGTTCTCGTTCCCATTCCTCTAGCTCTTCGATGGTTTCGCGCAAGCTCTTTTCGCCCTCTTGGCGGATTTTGTTCACGTAATCCACGCTGTCGCCGATGTCCTCCCGATCTTTCCACATGCCAAAGCCAGCCTCTTCAGGAGTGAAAACCGTAGCCGCTGGTTGAGCGAAGTAGCGATCAACGGCTGACTTTGGAATGCGATAATTTCTACCGATGCGTATCGCTGGCAATTCGCCGTCACGGATCAATTGACGAATTGTTGTCACAGAGAGCTTGAATATTTTCGCTACGTCTGATATGGTGAAGACTTCTTCGTATTCTCTCTCTTTTATAGCCATGTCATCATCTCCTTTCCACTTTATGATAACAGATTAATCTGCTGTCGTCAAGTTAATCCCACCCTGCACGATCATCATGAACACAATGAAGATTCTAATCTTCTCGGACTTACACGGCAACTGGGAGGCCTTGCAGGCCCTGCAGGCGGCCGAGAGCCGCCCCGACGCCCTCCTCTTCCTGGGCGACGTCGTGGGCTTCGGGCCCGACCCCAAGGCCTGCCTGGCCTGGGTGCGGCGAAACGCCACCTACGCCGTGCGGGGCAACCACGACCATGCTGTGGCCAGGCGGGTTGATTGCCGATGCAGCCCCGAATACCATGACCTCTCTGTGGCCTCCAGGGAGCATACCTGGCGAGCCCTCAACGAGGCGGATCTGCAATACCTGGGAAGCCTGCCCCTGGAAGAGACGGTGACCCTGGGCGGAGCTACGTTCTACTTGACCCACGCCGCGCCCAGCGATCCCCTCTACAAGTCCGTGGACCTGATCGCCACGCCTCAGAAAGAGCTGAAGCAAGAGATCAAGGGCCTCGCCGCCGACATCATCCTCCTGGGCCACACCCACGTTCCGGCCATACGCCGCGTGGACACGACCTATCTGGTCAACCCCGGCAGCCTGGGTCAGCCCCGCCACGGCACCCCCAGCGCCACCTACGCCGTGTGGCAGGACGGAGAGCTGGCCATCCGGCACGTGGACTACGACCGGGCGGCCACCCAACGGAAGCTATCCCTCCTGCCCCTGGATCCGGAGCACATCCTGCGGTTGCAGGAGATCCTGGAGCGGGGGATGTGAGAGGAGTGAACCTTGGCCCTAGAACTTCAAACCAATCTGGCTAAGATCATCGAGGCCGAGACGGGCCAGAACGTCTACCTCTGCTACCAGTGCGTCAAATGCACCAGCGGCTGCCCCCTGGCGGAGCACTTCGACCTGACCCCTAACCAGGTGATGAGGGCTGTCCAGTTGGGCCGCGAGGAGCTGGTACTCAACTCCCGCACCATCTGGCTGTGCGCCTCCTGCCAGACCTGTACCACCCGCTGCCCCCAGGGGCTGGACATCGCTGGCATCATGGACGAGCTGCGCATCGAGGCCCGGCGCCGGGGCCTCCAGCCCCAGGTGCCCGAGGTGGCCCTCTTCAGTGAGGTTTTCCTGCGGGGCATCAACTACCTGGGCCGCCTGTACGAGCTGGGCCTCATGGCCGAGCTCAACCTGCGCACCCACCAGCCATTCAAGGACCTGCCCATGGGCCTGGAGATGATCCGCAAGGGCAAGATCAAACTCTTCCCCCGGTTGGTGCGCTATCCCCGTCAGGTAAAGCGGGTGGAACCCCGACCGAACCAGATCGCCTACTATCCCGGCTGTGCCCTGCACTCCAGTGCCTCGGAGCTGGACGCCTCGACCCGGGCCGTGTGCCGCGAGCTGGGCCTGGACCTGGTGGAGCCCCGAGGCTGGGTCTGCTGTGGCAGCAGCCCAGCCCACAGCACCGACCATCTCCTGGCCACGGCCCTGCCCATCAAGAACCTGGCTCTCATCGAGCGCAGCGGGTTCAAAGAGGTGACGGCTCCCTGCATCGCCTGCTTCTCCCGCTTCAAGGCCGCCCTGTACGCCATCCACCACGAGCCGGAGCTGAAGGCGCGGGTGGATCAGGAGGTGGGGTATGCATATCAGGACATGGTGCAGGTTCTATCTCTCCTGGACCTCATGGTGGACCGGGTGGGACTGCCGGCCATCGCTGACAAGGTTAAGAATCCCTTGAGGGGTCTGAAGGTCGTCAGCTACTACGGCTGTCTCCTCACCCGCCCCCCCAGGGTGACGGGCGCCAAGCACCCGGAGTATCCTATGGCCATGGATCGCGTGATGGAGGCCCTGGGGGCGGAGAGCCTGGATTGGTGCTCCAAGACTGACTGCTGCGGGGCCAACCTGTCCCTGATCCGCACCGAGCTGGCTCTGGAGTTAAGCCACCGCATCCTGGACGACGCCCACGCCGTGGGCGCCGAAGCCATCGTCGTGGGCTGCCCCCTGTGCCAGGCCAACCTGGACGGGCGCCAGCAGCAGATGGACCTGGACTACGAGCTGCCCATCCTGTACTTCACCCAGTTGATGGCCCTGGCCTTCGGGCTGGGTGACAAGGCCACGGCCTTCAACAAGAACATGGTTGACCCTCGGGCGCTCCTGAGCAGCAAGGGGTTACTGGCGAGGTGAGGTTTTAGCAGACCTCGCGAGGTCTGGCCTCTGGTGGACGCTGCGCACCAGAGGCTTTTTATAGGGGTGAACACCGCAAAGATAGGAGGCCAAAGAAAGGTGGAGATCATTCAGAGATTGGTGCAGGCGGTTCAGGCCGGCGAACCGGAGGCCGCCCTGGCTGCGGCCGAGGAAGCTCTCCAGGCCGGCTGCGAGGTCAATGCCCTCATTGACGAACTGACAGTGGCCATGCGCCAGGTGGGGGAGCGCTTCGAGCGCATGGAGATTTTCCTGCCGGGGATGATGCTGGCTGCGCGGGCCATGCAGGGGGTGATGGCCAGACTGGAGCAGGAGCTGGTCAGGCGGGCCCAGACCCGTGAGAAGAAGGGGGTCGTCGTCCTGGGCACGGTGCAGGGGGACATCCACGAGATCGGCAAGGACATCGTGGCCACCCTGCTGCGGGTGCACGGCTTCGAGGTCCACGACCTGGGGGCCGACGTGGACGCCCTGGAGTTCGTCCGCCGGGCCGAGGCGGTGGGGGCGGACATTATCGGTGCCTCTGCCCTGATGACCACCACCATGCCAGCCCAGCAGGAGATCATCCACATCCTCCGCGACAAGGGCGTGCGGGACAAGTATCACGTCGCCGTGGGCGGAGCGCCGGTCACCCAGGAGTGGGCCGACGAGATCGGGGCCGACAGTTGGGGAGAGAACGCCGCCCAGGCGGTTGCCATCTTTGAGCAGGTGATGGCCGAAAGGAGGAAGAGCCGTGCCCCCTTATAGGATGTGGGAGATCATGGAGCGCGCCAGGAGCGGTCCCTTCTGCGAGGATGAAGCGTTCATCATGGACCGCTTCATACCCCGGCTGCAGGAGATCATCGCCAGGTACGGCATCACCTACGACCCGGCTACGCCCATCCCTGCCGATGACAACCTGGCCGATGCCCTCTGGCAGGCCGGGGTGGAGTTCTTCCTGCAGGTGGGGGTGCTCAACGTGGACAACCACCGCATCATCCAGTTCGATGAGGGGGAGGTCAGAGAGGCCCTGTACCACGTCCCTGGCGAGTACCTGGTGGGCGCCGGCAAGGACGCACGGCCCTTCCGCCATCGTCAGGTGGAGGACCCGGCGCCGCCCTTCTGCATCTTCAGCCCCGACATCACCTGCGACGAGGCGTACTTCCTGCCCATGTCCATCGCCTATCTTCAGGAGCCCCTGGCCGACGGGGTCTGTGCCCCCATCCTGGAGGAGAGCATGGGTCTCAAGGTCAGGGCCGGGACGCCCACGGAACTGGCCGGGGTCATCGAGCACGCCATGAGCCTGCGCCAGGCGGCCAAGCTGGTGGGCCGGCCGGGGCTGTTCCTGGTGGCCGTGGGCACGGCCGAGTCGGATACGGGGCAGATCTCCGTCAGCCACGACCAGTGGGGGGTGCGGGCCACCGACAGCCGCCTGGTGGGTGCTCTATCCGAGCTGAAGATCAACAACCAGTTGCTCAACAAAGCGGCCCACTATCAGCAGTTCGGCTGTTTCAGCGGCAGCCTCACGGGACCCATCTACGGGGGCTACGCGGGAGGGGCGGAGGGGACGGCGGTTTTGCAGGTGGCCTACCATCTGATGGGGCTCCTGGTGCACCAGGCCCACTACCAGATGAACTTCCCTTTCCACCTGCACTACACCTCCAACAGCACCCGGGAGTTGCTGTGGGTGGTCAGCGTCAGCCATCAGGCTGTGGCCCGCAACAGCCGTATCCTGTCTGTGGCCAACGGCTTTCTCAACGCTGGCCCAGCCACGGAGATGGTGCTCTACGAGGCCGCAGCCCACGGGTTGGTGGCCACCGTCTCGGGGGCCCATCTGTGGGAGGCGGCGCCGGCTCACAACAAGCTGAAGAACTACGCCACCCCTCTAGAGGCGCGGATGGCCTGCGAGGTGGGGCACGCTGCGGCCAGAATGGGCCTGAGGCGGGAGCAGGCCAACGAGATCGTGCTGGCGCTTCTGGCGAAGTACGAGGATCGGGTAGCTGACGCCCCTCCGGGGAAGCCGTTCCAGGAGTGCTACGACCCCCGCCGTGCCTTGCCAACCCCCGAGTACCAGGCCCTGTATCGGCGGGTGAGGGATGAGATAGCTGGTCTGGGCATCGAGTTTCCCTATTAATGGAGGGGTTCGTCACACAACGGATGCCAAACGAATAAACGGATTCTCATGGACGCTGAACAAGGAGGAGAAGACTCACATGGAGGCCAACAAACCCCTCAAGATCCTGTTTCTGGCCGCTGAGGTCGTGCCCTTCGCCAAGGTGGGAGGACTGGCCGATGTGGTCGGGTCCCTCCCCAAGGCGCTCCACGCTCTGGGCCACGATGTGCGAGTAGCCATGCCCCGCTACGGCCGCATCGGGGTGGAGCGCTTCGGGCTGACCAGGGTTCTGGACCCCTTCCCCGTGCCCATGGACGACGAAACCGAGCCCGCTGGCGTGTTCCAGGGCGCCATCGGGGAGGTGCCCGTCTACTTCATTGACAACGCCAGGTACTACGATCGCGAGGGCATCTACATGTACCCCGACGACGCCGAGCGGTTCATCTTCTTCTGCCGCGCCGCCGTGGAGATGCTCAAGGTCATGGACTGGCGGCCGGACATCATCCACTGCCACGACTGGCACACAGCCATCGTCCCCAACTGGATGAAGACCATCTACCAGAACGATCCCTTCTTCGCCCACACGGCCACCGTCTACACCATCCATAACCTGGCCTACCAGGGCATCTTCGGCCACCGCGTCCTGGAGATCGCCGGCATTGACGAGTACGGCTTCATCGCCCACCCCGAGACGGCCGACCTCAACGAGGTGGTGGACTTCATGGGGCGGGGCATCCTCTTCGCTGATGTGATCAACACCGTCAGCGAGCGCTACGCCCAGGAGATCCTCACCCCGGAGTTCGGCGAGCGGTTGGATCCCCTGTTGCGGGATCGGCGGGATCATCTCTTTGGCATCCTCAACGGCATTGACTACGAGGTCTACAACCCGGCCACCGATCCCCATATCGCTGTCAACTACGATGTCGAGACCCTGGACCGCCGGGTGGAGAACAAGCTGGCCCTGCAGCGGGAGGCTAACCTGCCCCAGGATCCCCACATGCCCCTCATCGCCATCATCTCCCGCCTGACCGACCAGAAGGGCTTCGACATCCTGGGCGACGCCATTGACCACATCCTGGACATGGACGTCCAATTCGTCCTACTGGGCACTGGCGACCAGCACTACCACGAGATGTTCAGCCACATGGCCCAGCGTTATCCCCAGAAGGCGGCCATCTTCCTCACCTTCAACGCCCCCCTGGCCCAGAAAATCTATGCCAGCAGCGACATATTCCTCATGCCCTCCCGTTTCGAGCCCTGCGGGCTGGGGCAGATGATCGCCATGCACTACGGCAGCGTGCCCGTGGTGCGGGCCACAGGGGGCCTGGCGGACACGGTGCACAACTTCGATCCTCGCACTGGAGAGGGGAACGGCTTCACTTTTCGCCGCTACGACCGCTGGGCCTTCTTCGCCGCCCTGGTACGGGCCCTGGAGACCTACAGATACAAGGATGTCTGGCGCCAGCTCCAGATCAAAGGCATGACGGCCGACTTCTCCTGGCAAGCCTCGGCCAGGAAGTACGTGGAGCTGTACCACCGCGCCCTGGCCAGCAAGGCGCCACCCCTAACCTAACGAAATGGGGCTACGTGGCGGCGGTGCTGAGCCAGGAGGGTTTCCGCGCCCGGCGTGTGGCGGGTGCGCGAGGTGGAGGCGACGGCCAGGCAGTGGCGGATGGGCGGAGCGCCTCCGGACACCAACCACACCCGCATCGTGGACCTGGCCTGGCCGGCCGGGGCGACGCCCACCCAGGAGGAGATCCTGGGGGCATACCCGCCTTCTCAGGAGAAGGACATGGACGCCCTGGGGCCGGGCGACTTTGCCCAGGTGCCGCTGCTGACTGCCAAGAGGCCTTGATACTTGCGTGGAAGCTATCTTGCGCAGCAATCCCATGATGTTCATCGAGAACGTGGGCTAGCGTACCTACTCCTGTGAACAGGACAGGGACGCATGAGCGAATTTGAGTCTGGCCCAACGACATTGAGGACTATCCTCACCTGCACCGATACTTGCCCGATTGCCTGGCTCTGGCTTTTGTTCCCCCTGACAAGCCGATACACTGTGTTATTGCCATCAATGAATCTCAGGACTACATTCTGATTGTTACGGTTTATCAGCCAACGGCACAGGAGTGGGAAGATGACTGGCGAACCAGAAAATGACCGGTGTTATTTTTGTGGCGGCAAACTGGCGCCTGGCCTGGCGACGCTCTCCTTTGTAGTGGGCTCTAGCGTTGTGGTCATTAAGGGCGTCCCTGCCGAGGTGTGCACCCAGTGCAGCGAAGCAATCATGACCAGCGAGGTAGCCGCGCAGGTGGATAATCTGCTCAAGCAGATACACCGCTCTGGTTTTGAGGTCTCAATTGTCACGTACGAACAACTGGCGTTGGTGTCGGTGTAACCCAGTTGCGCTGTGGACGCGGAGATCGCGGCGCGTTAAATGAGCAACGAGCACCCGTGGACGGAAGTAAGAAAGAGCTCATCCCGGAGCGTTTCATCGGGCTTACGACATTCACCCCCAGCCCGTTTGTGGATTCTGCACTTACCTCTCATCCGATTGCAAGCAGCAGCCAGGCAAGAGTTGCACTTGCTACCGAGCACCAAATAAAGATGGCAATCTCATCTTACGCATGACTTGAGGCCAATCTCGATCCCGCATTGTGGCTCGGCTACCACAAGTAACCGGCCGGCGGATAGCGCGTATTGAAGGGGGTGTCGTAGAGGAGTTTGCTGCTGAAACTACAGGGTACGAACCAGACGGTCCCTCGTACCGCAGGGCCTCGATGAGGTTAAGGGCGGAGGCTCGGGCGGCCGGGTACAGCCCGAAGAACAGCCCCACAGCCGCCGAGAACCCCACCACGGTCACAACGAAACGCGAGTTGCAGGGTAATTGATGGTGTGCTATAATCTCATGGCTAAGGAGCGAAGGGCAATGGTGATCGCGGTAGATATTCCCGATGAACTGAAAGCAGAATTGGAACAGCGCGCCCAAGCCATTTTCGGGCCGGGTGGGCTCAATGATGCGGTGATGGCTGCGATACGCCTATGGCTGACCCAGACTGAGCAGGACCTGGTTGCCACGGAACGCCGGTTGAACAATGCTGCCTACCAGCGTCTGCGCGATCAGTTGGAGCGGGACTATGCGGGCAAGTATGCTGTCATCGCTCACGGCGAGTTGCAGACAGTGGTGGACTCCCCTGAGGAGGCCCGCAACATCGCTCGTGATGCTCATCACCGCCTTGTCTTTAAGATCGGCGATCATCCCCCTAAGAAAAGGTCGCTAGGTTGGAAGATCCAACGCAAGGCCAGGAACTCGTCTGCTGGGACGACCCCACCAGCTTCGTCATAGGCCTCCAGTTGCGGACTCGCGATGGTCTGATCTATCCACCTGATGAGTTGCGGGTGAAGATCGATACAGGCTATGATGGTGAGCTTTTGGTGCCCTTTGAGTTGTACGCTGAAATCGGTTTGTTTAAGTGGGAGCGACCGGAAGAGGATTGGGGTGTCGGGGAGACCGTATCCGGGCAGACCCTCGCTCTGCCGGCAGCCGATGCAGAGGTCTTGATCCCCGCCCTGGGTATTGCAATTCCGGTCATGGTGGAGACGTTCTGGGACAATCAGGTATTCCTGATCGGACTGCAGTTCATACGCCGGTATAAATGGCTGCTGGATGGGCCGACAGGCCGGACGTGTCTGCTGTCGGGGTAACCGAGCTTAGAGAAGAGCAGTCCCTCCTGGTTCTCCTGACGGGAGGGGCTGTTGCTTGTCAGAACCAGGTGTTGCGGATGCCGTAGCAAATGTCCCTCGACCTGGCCTGCGATTACCTGCCCTGCGTTCAGACCTACCAGCTCCTGGGGCAGCGCTTCACCCCTTGGGAATGGGCGGAGTACATGCGTGACCATCGGGCTGCCCTCCCCGAGGGGGCCATCCGCGTTTGCTTCACCGAGACCCACGACACGCGGGGGTTTTATCCTCCGGCCTATGGGCTGCGGGGTTCGCAACTGGCCCGAGCCGGGTTCGCCGCCCTGGTCCTGGCCGGCTTCGTGCCCATGGTGTGGGCCGGGCAAGAGGTGGGACAGGAGGAGTTCTACCGTCGCCTCTTCGCCGCCCGCCGAGCGTCGCCGGCGCTGAGGGAGGGGGAGACGCTTTACAACGCGGTCACCTGCGACAACGAGTGGGTGTTGAGCATCGTCCGCCATCATAAGAGCGAAGAGGTGTGGGGCCTGATCAGCCTCTGGCCGGAGAAGACGACCTTCACTTTTGGCCTGCCGGTGAAGCAGCTAGGCTTGGCTGCCAAAGGCTGTTATCGGCTGCACGACCTGCTGACCGGCCAGGACTGAGATGAGTACGGGCAAGGGGCCTGGGCCGGCGCAGAGCTGGCCGATTTCACCCTTACGCCGACCCCTTTTCAGCTCTATTTCTTTGCAGTGAGGCGATGCCAGAGGGAGGCTGCATGAGGTCATCAATGTCGTGGTCAACGTCACATAGGGCATGGTTGCTCCTGCTGATCTTGGCGACGTCTCTGGCCGCCTGTAGACCAACGCCCAGCCCCACGCTGACCCGGGAGCAGCGGATCCAGGTGCGCCCCGGGGCCCTGGTGGTCAAGAACGGGACACTGATAGATGGGACAGGGAGCAAGCCGGTCAAAGATGCGGCTGTAGTCATCGAGGGCCAGACCATCGTGGCTGTGGGACCGGAGCGCAAGTTTCAGTTCCCGAAGGGCATCCGCGCCATTGATGCGGGAGGCGGCACCATCCTGCCGGGGATTATTAACGCCCACGTCCATATCCTGGCCGGCGGCTCCTGGCTGGAGCCCTGGACCGAGGCGGGCGTGACGACGGTGCGGGATCTAGGCGCCTCTTTGAACGGCATCCTCACCTTCAAGCGCTTACAAGCCAAGAAGGGCAACCGCGTCCCCACCCTCGTCGTGGCTGGGCCCATCATTACAGCGCCTGGCGGCTACCCGGTGCCGATCTGGGGGCGCGCTATCGCCCTGGAGATGGGGGATACAGCCGCGGCCAGGGAGGGGGTGGAGCAACTCCTGGATGCAGGCGTGGACATCATCAAGATTGCTGTCACGAGAGGACACGCCCCGGACCGTCTCTGGCCGGAGTTGACCCTGGAGCAGATCCAGGCTATCGTAGAGGTGGCTCACCAACGGGGCACCCGAGTGAGTGCCCATGTGTCCACAACCGCAGATCTCTGGAGGGCGGTAGAGGGTGGCGTGGACGATGCAGCCCACATGGTGTGGGACGAGGTACCCGATGAACTGATCCGCCTGATGGTGGAAAAGGACGTCTACATGGTTCCAACTCTGTTCGTGCGGGAAGCTGGTCTAAAGTGGCGAGGGGCTACCCAGGAGCAAGTCAAGCAGGCATTGGACGCCATGAAGTCCAACCTGCGGCGCTTCGTTGCCGCCGGAGGGAAGGTGGCCCTGGGGAACGACTTCGGGAACCCCGGCGTCGAGCCGGGCATGCCCCTGCGGGAGATGGAATTGATGGTGGAGGCCGGCATGACACCTATGCAAGTGATCATGGCTGGCACGAAGCACGCCGCCCACGTCTGCAACCTTGAAGACAAGGTGGGCACCATCGAGCCCGGCAAACAAGCCGATATCATCGTCGTGGACGGCGACCCATTGCAGGACATCAGCGCTATGGCCAGCGTCATCGTGGTGATCAAGGGGGGCGAGGTGATTAAGGCGCCGACGCCGTAGTCAATCCATCTTCTCCAATCGCGCGAAGCTGACCAGCAGTTTCTTCACCCCATGGCCCACGAAGGCTACCTCCACCTCCTCGTCGTCCCCCGTCACCCTGGCGCTGACTACAATCCCCTCGCCGAATTTGGGGTGGCGTACTTTGTCTCCCGCTTTGAAGGAGCCCACAAGACCCGTCCCTTCAGTTCCTCCAGTTCCCACGAGTTCCCTCACCTCTGTTCCACCGACGGCTGTTCCATTCCACCCTCTGATCAGATGGGGCGGGATGTCCCCCAGGAAACGGGAGGGCTCGCTGATGGCGCTGGTGCCGTGGAGGGTGTGGCGGAAGGTGTAGACCAGATACAGCCGCTCCTTGGCCCGGGTGAGACCCACGTAGCACAATCGCCGCTCCTCCTCCATCTGGTTGGGATCGTCCATGGAGCGGGAGTGGGGCAGGAGACCCTCCTCCAGGCCGACGATGAAAACCACGGGGAACTCCAGCCCCTTGGCGGAGTGGAGGGTGAGGAGGGTGGGGGCGTCCACCCGCTCGTCCAGGTTGTCCACGTCGGAGACCAGGGCCACCTCCTCCAGGAAGGTGGTCAGCCCCATCTCTGGCCCCAGCCCGGCGTACTCCTGGGCCACACCACGCAGCTCCAGCAGGTTGGCCCAGCGGTCCTCCCCCTCCTCCGTGCCATCCCGGATGTACTCGGCGTAGCCCGTCCGCTCCAGCACCAGGTCCAACAACTCCGGCACGCTCTTCTCCTGGCGGGCGGCGATGAGGTCATCCAGCAGGGCCAGGAAGTTCAGGAGGACACCCTGGGTGCGGGTATTGAACGGCACCACTGGCTCCCCCGCCCCTTTTTTGCGTTGCCCCGTTTCCTCTTTTAGTAGCTGTAGAGCAGTGTAGACGGGCACGTTGAGCTTTTCCGCCCAGCGGGCCAACTGAGCCAGAGTCACCCGCCCGATACCCCGTGGCGGCACATTGATGATCCGCTCCAGGCTGATCTGATCGAAGGGGTTGTGGATGAGGCGCAGGTAGGCCAGGATGTCCCTGATCTCCCGGCGCTCGTAGAAGCGGGTGGCCCCCACCAGCTTGTAAGGCACGCCCCGCCGCACGAAGGCATCCTCCAGGGCCCGCGACTGGGCGTTGGTGCGGTACATGACGGCGCAATCCCCGGGCCGATAGCCATCCCGGGCCACCAGCCGCTGGATCTCACTCACCACGTACTCCGCCTCCTCCTGCTCGTTATAGGCTTCGAAGAGGGTGAGGGGCACCCCGCCCTTTTTATCGGTCCAGAGGCGCTTGTCCGTGCGTTGGGTGTTGAGGGCGATGACGCTCCGGGCAGCATCGAGGATGGCCTGGGTGGAGCGGTAGTTCTGCTCCAGGAGGATTATCTTCGCCTCAGGGAAATCCCTTCGGAAGCGTTGGATGTTGCGGAAATCGGCGCCGCGCCACCCATAGATACTCTGGTCCTCATCAGCCACGACGAAGGGGTTGCGGCGCCCGCCCGCCAGCAGCTTGACGAGCTCGTACTGGGCCATGTTGGTGTCCTGGAACTCGTCCACTAAGATGTGCAGATAACGGCGCTGGTACTTCTCCAGCACCTCAGGATGCTCCCGGAAGAGCTGAGCGGTGGCCATCAGCAGGTCGTCGAAATCCAGGGCGTTGTTGGCTCGCAGGAGCTCCTGGTAGCGGGTGTAGACCCGGCGCGCCACCTCGTGCCAGTAGGTCTGGGGGGTGTAGGCATCGGGGCTGATCAGCTCTTGCTTGGCCCGGCGGATGGCCCCCTGGATGGCCGTGGGGCGGTACATCTTGTCGTCCAGGTCCAGCTCCTTCACCGCCTGCTTGATCAGGCTGAGCTGGTCGCCGTCGTCGTAGATGACGAAGCTGCGCTCCAGGCCCAGGTGCTGAGCCTCCCGACGCAGGATTCGAGCGCAGGTGGCGTGGAAGGTGCCGATGGTCAACTGGCCCAGCCGCCGCCCGATGAGGTGGTGCAGCCGCTCCTTCATCTCCCGCGCCGCCTTGTTAGTGAAGGTGACGGCCATGATGTTGTAGGGCGGGATGCCGCACTCCCTGATCAGATAGGCCACGCGGTGGGTGAGGACGCGGGTCTTGCCGCTGCCAGGGCCGGCCAGCACCAGCACTGGCCCCTCAATGGTCTGCACCGCCTCCCGTTGGGCCGGGTTCAGGTTCTCCAGAATATCCATGGCTCGTTCCTCGTCTCTATTTTAGCACAGGCCCCCCGCCTTGACAAACAAGAGAAATACCCCACATCTTGAAGCCCACGCTGTAAGTGAACAAACGGGGTGTTGCCAAAATCGAGATTCGCTGGTATAATTGGTCTGCGAAAGTGAGAGGAATCCGATAGGATAACTGAGGCGATGGGGGATCGTGGTACATTTCCCATCGCCTTTTGACAACGGGACCCCGAAAGGAGGCGATTGTGGAACTCGACGACTTGATTCAGGTAGCCCGGGGCGAGGTGGAGGCCGATCTTCTGCTCAAGAATGCACGGGTGGTGAACGTCCTGTCGGGGGATATCTATGACAGCAACGTGGCTATCGCCCGCTCTTGGATCGTGGGCCTGGGCGATTACCGGGCCCGGGAGGAGATGGATCTGGGGGGACGCTACCTCTGCCCCGGCTTCATTGATGCCCACATCCACATCGAGAGCACCATGCTGACAGTGCCGGAGTTCGCCCGGGCCGTGGTGCCCCAGGGCACGACGGCCGTGGTCATTGACCCCCACGAGATCGCCAACGTCCTGGGGTTGGATGGCATCCGTTACATGCTGGAGTCCAGCAAGTACAACCCCCTGAGCGTGTTCATCATGCTTCCCTCCTGCGTCCCCTCCACGGACCTGGAGACGGCCGGAGCGCGGCTGATGGATTATGACCTCTCCCCTTTCCTCAACCAGAAGTGGGTGGCCGGTGTGGCGGAGATGATGAACTATCCGGGCGTGCTGGCGCGGGATCCAGAGGTCCTGGATAAGCTGCGCATCGCCGGGGATAAGCGGATTGACGGCCATGCCCCGGGCCTCTCCGGCCGTGACCTGTGCGCCTACGTGGGCGCGGGCGTCCGCTCTGACCATGAGTCCACCACCCTGGAGGAGGCACGGGAGAAGCTGCGGCTGGGGATGCACATCATGATCCGTCAGGGCTCCACGGCCCACAATCTGGCCGACCTGCTGCCCCTGGTGACCACGGCCAACGCCCGGCGCTGCATGTTCTGCACCGACGACATCAATCCTGCCAGGCTCCAGGACGTGGGGCACATCAACGCTCTGATCAAACAGGCCATCGGCCTGGGGCTGGATCCGGTCACCGCCATCCAGATGGCAACCATCAACGCCGCCGAGTACTTCGGGCTGCGCGACCTGGGGGCCATAGCGCCCGGCTACCGGGCCGATCTCGTGGTCTTCGACGACTTCAAGCACTTCACCATCGAGAAGGTCTTCCGCGGCGGACGACTGGTGGCTGAGGACGGCCACATACTCCCCCTGGAGCAGAGGCCGCACCCGGTGCCCATCCGGGGCTCGGTGAACGTGCGCCGCATCACGCCCGGCGACTTCGCCATCCCTGTCAACGGCCGCCAGGCACGGGTCATCGGTCTTACCCCGGGACAGATCGTCACCCGCACTCTATGGGCCGAGGTCAAAACGCTGGATGGCTACGCCATAGCTGACCCCGAGCGCGACATCCTGAAGCTGGCTGTCATCGAGCGACACCGGGCCTCAGGCAACACCGGGCTGGGTTTCGTCCAGGGCTTCCAGCTCCAGCAGGGCGCCCTGGCCTCCTCGGTGGCTCACGATTCCCACAACATCATTGTCGTCGGCACTAACGACGTGGACATGCGCATCGCGGCCGAGGCCATCGTGGCCATGCAGGGGGGGCTGGTGGCCGTGGCCAACGGCGAGATGCGGGCCTCGCTGCCCCTGCCCATCGCCGGCCTCATGTCCGACCAGCCGGTGGGGACCGTGCGGGCCGGCTTCGACCGCGTGGTGGCCGTGGCCCGGGCGCTGGGCTGCCCCCTGGACGACCCCTTCATGACCCTCGCCTTCCTGAGCTTGCCAGTCATCCCCGAGCTGAGGCTGACGGATAAGGGGCTGGTGGACGTGACCAGGTTCGAGTTCGTGCCCCTGTTTCAGGGGTGAGCATTTGCAACGTCAGGAGACGTTGCACTCCATGTGGAGGAAGACAGAATCCATGACAAGAGGCCGATGGCTCGGGGCAGCTCTGTGTCTCCTTGTGGCGATCGCCTGCACCCCCGTTCCCCTGCCGACCCCCACCCCCACGCCGCCCCCA
>JBHIEC010000035.1:0-15312 GCA_046760425.1 Anaerolineae bacterium | reverse complement strand
CATAGGAACTGGTGGGCAGAGTATACACCGGAGAAGGTCGTCTGTCAAGAGACTGTAACTGTTCACCTGCCCCACGCCTCAGAATGCCTTCTTCAGCAAATGAGGTGAACAGTTACAAGAGACTTTACCCCCGCCTGCAGGGCCATTCGGTTTTCTAGGTCGTATGGCTAAGAGGCGGCGGATAAATCACGCCGCCTGGGGAAAAAACACGCCCAGGCACCGTCATTTATGCGGTGCCGCTCTCCAGTTCGAAACCCGTCTCGAAAACTGAATGCCCCTAGACGGGGCGTGGACGCCCCTTGACAGCTAAAATCGACGCTCCTGCCCCCCGACTGAATGCGATTTGACAAACTCGTTATTCTGTGGTATACTGTGTCCCAAATTCGATACCTAAAGACCGTGAACAGGACTAGTAGCCCTCGATACGGGGCTCCAGAGAGTCGGAAACACGGAAATAGGGGAGAGCTAACAAGGATTCCGTGCTCTCCATGTCTCCGTGATGGTGCAAGTCCGATGCCCACGGCGAGGGTGAATGGACCTGGGAGTCGCGGATCGAAAGTGGGTTCGGGGTCCGCTTCACGAATCCACGAGTAGTACCCGCCGGAGTCGCCACCGTTATCAGGGCCGAGGGTATCGGATCTCAGATGCGGCGACGCATGAGAGGTCCCGTACCTGCAATGAGTGAGGCTGGCTCACAGGGACATACCCCCGCTGTCACGGCGGGGTTTTTCTTTGGTGGAGCGGCCTAACCGGGGTGGCACCACGGGAAGGTGATGAACCTCTCGTCCCCATGAGGGACGGGAGGTTTTTTGATTTGTGTGGAGGTGACCCATGTACACACCTTCGCTGGACGAGATGAAACGCCTGGTCGAGGCCGGGACCGGCAATCTGGTCCCTGTCTATCGGCAGCTTCCAGCCGACCTGGAGACGCCCGTCTCCGTCTACCTCAAGCTGCGGGGGCATGGCCCCTCTTTCCTGCTGGAGAGTGTGGAGGGAGGTGAGCAGTTGGGCCGCTACTCCTTCCTGGGCACCGACCCCGAGATGACGCTCATCACCCGCGACCGCCAAGCCGTCCTGCGGGACAACGGCATCATCGCATCCCAACCCCTGGACGGCCGCGACCCCCTGGACGTGATCCGGGACATCCTGAGCCGTACGCGGCCTATCATCCTGCCCGGCCTGCCCCGATTCTTCGGCGGCGCCGTGGGCTATATCGGGTACGACACCGTCCGCTTCTTTGAGCGCCTCCCGGCCACGGCAGAAGATGACCTGGGCCTGCCTGACACCGTCTTCCTCTTTACCGACACGCTCATCGTCTTCGACCACGTGAAGCACCGGCTCCTGGTGATCGCCAACGCCCACGTCGAGGGCGATGCCGAAGGTGCGTACCAGGCGGCCACGGCGAAGATCGAGGGCCTCGTCGCCCGGCTGCGTCAGCCCCTTCCCCTGCCCTACCCGCCGGGCCCTGCGTCGGACCCACGCCTGACGTCTAACATGCCCCCACAGCGGTTCGAGGCTATGGTCAGGGAGGCCAAAGAGTACATCGCGGCGGGCGACATCTTCCAGGTCGTCCTTTCCCAGCGGCTCCAACGTCGGACGGCGGCCGATCCCTTCGCCATCTACCGGGCCCTGCGGATGATCAACCCCTCGCCTTACATGTTCTACCTGAACCTGGGGCCCGTGGCCGGCGAGAGGCCATTACACCTCATCGGCTCCTCGCCGGAGATGCTCGTCCGCCTGGAGGACCGTGTGGCGGAGCTTCGCCCCATCGCCGGCACCCGACCCCGGGGCCACACGCCGGAAGAGGACGCGGCTCTGGCGGCGGAGCTGCTGGACGATCCCAAGGAGCGGGCGGAGCACGTCATGCTGGTGGACCTGGGCCGCAATGACCTGGGACGGGTCTGCGCCTACGGGAGCGTTCACGTGCCAGAGCTCATGGTCATCGAGCGGTACAGCCACGTGATGCACATCGTCTCCAGCGTCAAGGGGCAGCTCAACGGCCGACACGATGCCTTCGACTTGCTGCGGGCCACCTTCCCGGCCGGCACCGTCTCTGGTGCCCCCAAGGTGCGGGCCATGGAGATCATCGAGGAGCTGGAGGGCGTGCGCCGGGGGCCGTACGCCGGTGCCGTGGGCTATTTCGGCTACGGCGGGACCATGGACACCTGCATCACCATCCGCACCATCATCATGCACGGCGACACCGCCTACGTCCAGGCCGGCGCCGGCATCGTCGCCGACTCTGACCCGGCCCGCGAGTACGAGGAGACGATGAATAAGGCGAAGGCCTTGGCGGAGGCGATCAGCGTGGCGGAGAGAGGTTGAGACCCCCAACAGGAGGTAAATCCATGATTATCGTGATTGACAACTACGATTCTTTTACCTACAACCTGGTCCAATACCTGGGCGAGCTGGGCGCCGAGGTACGGGTCTTCCGGAACGATGCCGTGAGCCTGGACGAGATCGGAGCCCTGGCGCCCAGCCACATCGTCATCTCGCCCGGGCCGGGCGATCCCAGGGATGCGGGCATCTCCAACGACGTCATCCGTCGCTTCCACCAACGCGTGCCCATCCTGGGCGTCTGCCTGGGCCACCAGTGCCTGGGCTACGTCTTCGGTGGCCGGGTGAGCCGCGCTCCACGGCTCATGCACGGCAAAACCTCCCTGATCTACCACGACGGCAAGGGCCTCTTCTCCGGCCTGCCCAACCCCTTCCAGGCCACCCGCTACCACTCCCTCATCGTGGAGGAGCCCCTGCCTGAGGAGCTGGAGGTCACCGCCTTCACCGCCCAGGGCGAGCTGATGGGTCTTCGCCATACGCGCTACCCCCTGGAGGGCGTGCAGTTCCATCCGGAGTCCATTTTGACCAAGCACGGAAAGCAGATCCTGAGGAACTTCCTGGACCGAGGGGTCTGACGCGTCCGATGGGAACCCTCCCAGACCCGTAACCCTTGCGAAGGTTGTAAATAGCCCTGGAATGGCACAATCTTTGGCATAAGAGAATCCTCTTTTCCCCTGAAAGTGACTTTTAAACCTTCGCAAGGGTTACCTACAAAATGAGATCAAAGGAGGCAGAGATGATCAAAGCAGCCATCGCTAAACTCATCGAGGGTCGGGACCTGACCGCGCAGGAGGCCGAGGCCGTCATGGAGCAGATCATGACGGGCAATGCCACCCCGGCCCAGATCGGCGCCTTCCTCACGGCCCTGCGCATCAAAGGGGAGACCGTGGCGGAGATCACCGGCTGCGCCCGGGCCATGCGCCGGGCAGCCATCCCGGTCCAGCCCCGGCGCGATGACCTGGTGGACACCTGCGGCACCGGCGGCGACGGAGCCGGCACTTTCAACATCTCCACCACGGCGGCCTTTGTCGTCGCAGGGGCGGGGCTGGCGGTGGCCAAGCACGGCAACCGCTCCGTCTCCAGCCGCTGTGGCAGCGCCGATGTCCTGGAGGCCCTGGGCGTGAACCTGGACCTGACGCCCCAGCAGGTGGCCGACTGCATTGACGACGTGGGCATCGGCTTCCTCTTCGCCCCCAGGCTCCACCCGGCCATGAAGCACGCCATCGGCCCCAGACGAGAGCTGGGCATCCGCACCGTGTTCAACATCCTGGGTCCCCTGACCAACCCGGCCGGCGCTCGGGCCCAGATCATGGGGGTGTACGATGCGGCCTTGACGGAGCCCCTGGCGGGTGTCCTCATGAGCCTGGGCAACCGGTCCGCCTTCGTCGTCCACGGGGCCGACGGCCTGGACGAGCTGTCCACCACCGGACCCAACCGGGTGAGCGCCTTCGACAGCGATGTCATCCAGACCTATGAGCTGGACCCCCGGGAGCTGGGCCTGCCCCGGGCCCGACTGGAGGATCTGCGGGGCGGCTCGCCGGAGCAGAACGCCGCCATCACCCAGGCTATCCTCTCCGGTGAGCCGGGGCCGAGACGGAATGTGGTCCTCCTCAACGCTGCAGCCGCCCTGGTGGCCGGGGGCAGGGCAGCCGACCTGCGCGAGGGCCTGGCTCGGGCGACGGAGGCCGTGGACTCCGGCGCTGCCCTGCGCACCCTGGAGCGGCTCGTGGCCTTCACCCGGAGCGTGGGCGCATGATCCTGCAGCGCATCGTCGAGCACAAGAGGGAAGAGCTGACCGAGCGGAAGGCCGCCGTCCCTGAACCAGAGCTTCGGCGTCACGCCGTCTCGGCCCCGCCGCCGGCCGACTTCGCCGCTGCCCTGACCGCGCCCGGCGTCTCCCTCATCGCTGAGATCAAGCGGGCCTCCCCTTCGGCCGGCCCCCTCCGGGCCGACTTTGACCCCCTGGCCCTGGCCCGCACCTACGTCCAAAACGGCGCCCGCGCTCTCTCGGTACTCACCGACGAGCGGTTCTTCGGCGGTACCCTGGCCCACCTCACCGCCGTCAAGGCCGTCAGCTCGTCCCCGGCCCTTTGCAAGGACTTCTTCCTCGATCCCTACCAGCTCTACGAAGCCCGGGCCGCCGGTGCCGACGCCGTCCTCCTCATCGTAGCCATCCTCGACGATGTCCAACTGGCTGACCTCCTGACCCTGACCCGGGAGTTGAGCATGGCTGCCTTGGTCGAGGTGCACGACGAAGGGGAACTGGACCGAGCCCTGGCCGTCGGACCCCGGATCGTCGGCGTGAACAACCGCGACCTGCGGGACTTCTCCGTCCGTCTGGAGACCACCCTGCGTTTGCGTCCTCGCATCCCTGATGGTACAATTGTGGTGGCCGAAAGCGGCATCCACACCCGGGCCGATGTCCAGCGCCTGGCTGAGGCAGGCGTGGACGCGGTTCTGGTGGGGACCGCCCTGATGAGGGCGGCAGACGTGGGAGCCAAAGTGCGGGAACTGGTGGGATGGAACAGGCCATGATCCCCAGAGTCAAGATCTGCGGCACGACCAGCCTGGAGGACGCCCTCATGGCTGCGGAGGCGGGGGCCGACCTGCTGGGTTTCATCTTCTACCCCAGGAGCCCACGCTACGTGACGCCTGAGCAGGTCCTGGAGATCGTCCAGGCCCTGCGAGATCGCCTTTCCGACCGATGCCCCCTCCTGGTCGGCGTCTTCGTGGATGAGCCCCCGGAGCGCGTGCGGGCCGTCCTGGACGATTGCGGCCTGGACCTGGCCCAGCTCCACGGCAGCGAACCCCCGGCCGAGGTCGCCCGGCTGGCCGACCGGGCCTACAAGGCGATCCGGCCCAAGAACCGCGCCGAGGCCGAGGCCGCTATCGCTGCCTACGCCGGGGCCCTGGTCGTCCGGCCCGATCGTCCTAGCTTCTTGGTGGACGCCTATCACCCGTGGAAGCTGGGCGGCACGGGACAGGTGGCCCCCTGGCCGGCCATCTACGCCGTGGCCCGGCGCTATCCCCTCCTGCTGGCCGGCGGCCTGACCCCCGAGAACGTGGCCGATGCCGTCCGCACGGTGCAGCCCTGGGGCGTGGACGTCGCCAGCGGGGTGGAGGCAGGGCCCGGTCGGAAGGACCCGCAGAAGGTGCGCCGCTTCATCGAGGCGGCTCACATTCCCATCGAGGAGGATTGATGAAACAGACCCTGAGCACCGCCACACTGCCCGACACCCGGGGCCGCTTCGGCCGCTATGGTGGCATCTTTGTCCCCGAGACGCTGATGCCTGCCCTGGCGGAGCTGGAGGCCGCCTACCGGGAGGCTTGGACCGACCCCCACTTCCGGGCCGAGTTCGATGGACTGCTCCGCACCTACGCTGGCCGGCCGACGCCCCTCACCTTCGCCTCCAGGTTGACAGAGAGGCTGGGCGGGGCGAAGATATACCTCAAGCGGGAGGATCTGGCCCACACGGGCGCCCACAAGATCAACAATGCCCTGGGCCAGGGGCTGCTGGCCCGATGCATGGGCAAGGGCCGGCTCATCGCTGAGACGGGCGCCGGCCAACACGGCGTGGCCACAGCGACGGTGGCGGCCATGCTGGGGCTGGAGTGCGTCATCTACATGGGCACCGAGGACATTCGCCGCCAGTCCCTCAACGTCTTCCGCATGAAACTGCTGGGCGCCCAGGTGCGGCCTGTGGACAGCGGCAGTCGCACCCTCAAGGACGCCATCAACGAAGCCATCCGTGACTGGGTGACCAACGTGGCCACGACCCACTATCTGCTGGGCTCGGCCCTGGGCCCGCACCCGTACCCCGTCATGGTCCGCGACTTCCAGTCGGTCATCGGCATCGAAGCCCGGGCGCAGATCCTGGAGGCGGAGGGACGGCTCCCTACGGCGGTCATCGCCTGTGTGGGTGGGGGCAGCAACGCTATCGGCATCTTCCATGCTTTTCGGGACGACCCGGTGCGGCTGATGGGTGTGGAGGCCGGAGGGCTGGGCATCGAGAGCGGCCAGCACGCCGCCCGCTTCTCCGACCGCCGCCTGGGCCGCCTGGGGGTGCTCCACGGCACCCAGACCTACGTGCTCCAGGACGCCGACGGGCAGATCGCCCCCACCCACAGCATCTCGGCCGGGCTGGACTACCCGGCCGTGGGGCCGGAGCACGCCTACCTGCGAGAGATCGGCCGGGCGGAGTACACCTACGCCACAGACCAGGAGGCGCTGGAGGCTTTCCAGCTCCTCTGCCGCACCGAGGGCATCATCCCGGCCCTGGAATCGGCCCACGCCGTGGCCGAGGCGGTGAAACAGGCACCGCCCCTGTCGGGCAACGACGTCCTCATCGTCAACCTCTCCGGCCGGGGCGACAAGGACATGAACACCGTGGCTGAGGCCCTGGAGGTGAGCTTGTGAACCACATCGCGGAGGCCTTCGCTGCGCTCAGGGCGCAAGGACGCACGGCTTTGATGCCCTACCTGACCATCGGCTATCCCAGTCTGGAGGCCACGCTGGAACTGGTCCCGGCGCTCGTCGCCGGCGGGGCAGATTTTGTCGAGCTGGGCATCCCCTTCTCCGACCCCCTGGCCGATGGCGCCACCATCCAGCAGGCGACCCACGTGGCCCTGCAGCAGGGGGTGACAGTGGAGACGTGTCTGGAGACGGTCCGCCGGCTCCGTGAGGACGGCATCGAGACCCCCCTCATCCTCATGAGTTACTACAACCCCGTCTTCCAGCGGGGCCTGGCTGCCTTCTGCCGGGTCGCCGCAGCCGCTGGCGCTGACGGCCTCATCGTCCCCGATCTGCCTCCTGAGGAGGCGTTGGAGCTGCGAGGGGGGTGTCAGGCCAACGGCCTGGACCTGATCTTCCTGCTGGCTCCCACCAGCACCCAGGAGCGGGTACGAATGGTAGCCCGAATGGCCACCGGATTCATCTACCTGATCTCCCTGACCGGCGTCACCGGGGCGCGCCATCGCTTGCCTCCCGACCTGGAGGCCTTCGTGGCCCGGGTGCGGGCCGTGACGGACATGCCCCTGGCGGTGGGATTCGGCGTGGGCAACCCGGAGCAGGCGCGCCGGGTCGCCGCCGTGGCTGATGGGGTCATCGTGGGCAGCGCCATCGTTCGGCTGGCGGGGGAAGCCGACCGCCCGGTGGAAGCGGTCAGGAGGTTTGTAGGAAGCCTGCGAGAGGGGTTGGATAGGCCGTATCCAAGGGGGGATTTCTGCGTTTTATGATAGCAAAGGGCGGAGAGCGTAACACGTTGGGGACAAGGAGTGCAGGCGCGAGCCTGCTTATGGAGCGGACTTGTGTCCGCACTCGCTGCATACATGCAATTTGACTTTCCGCCCGTGTTGTGCTATTATATGACCACGGAGAGATCAGGGCGATGACAGACTGCATCCTGGATGCTTGGCGTGACTATTTCTATGCCTACTTTTACGCCTATTTTGAGGCGTTCTTGGTCATGCTTCACGCCAAGAGGGGAGCAGTAGTCACCTAGCGTAGCCAATCACATCAACTGTTTTTTCGAAGCGTGGAGCAGTAAAGCCCACGCTTTTTTGATTATCTGGACCTGGAGGGGGACAGGGCATGTACTGTCGGGGCGTCCGCGGGGCGACAACGGTCGAGCACAACACTGCCGAGGAAATCATCGCCGCCACCAAAGAGCTCCTGGAGCGGATCATCGCCGCTAACGGCATCGAGATCGAAGATGTGGCCAGCGTCATCTTCACCACCACCCCTGACCTCAACGCCGAGTTCCCGACCCTGGCTGCCCGGGCTCTAGGGTGGCGCGACGTCGCGCTCCTTTGCAGCCACGAGATGGATGTGCCGGGCAGTCTTGCGCGATGCATCCGGGTCCTCATCCACTGGAACACGGAGAAGAGCGCGGCCGAGATCCGACACGTCTATCTCAAGGGAGCCCAGGCCCTGCGGCCAGACAGGGCGTTGTGCGCATAGCAGATGGGCTATCCATTGACTTCAAAAGGAGGGAGGCAGACCATGGCCATCGTCAGGAGGAAAGGCACAACCCGGGAGGCAGGGAGCAGAGGTAACACACCCTCACACTTTGGCGGCCCCGCTGGCAGCTCAGCGGGGGCCAGACAGCGAGACTAGTTCTTGGTGCGAAACTAGCTGGCCGGGCTCCCACGCCCGGCGATTCGGCGGCCCTTCGACCTCGCTCAGGACAAGCGTGGGAGCCGCCTCTGCTGAGTTTTGCACCGGAAGCGAGACTAAGGAGGTCAGCGCCATGATCATCGTCATGAGGATGGGCGTCACCGATAAAGAGATAGACAACGTCGTCAAACGGGTGAAGGACCTGGGGTACCAGGTCCATCTCTCCAAGGGGGTGGAGAGGACCATCATTGGCGTTATCGGCGATGAGCGCTCTCTGATCCCTCAAACCTTGGAGACGTTGCAAGGCGTGGAGAAGGTGATGCGCGTCCTCCATCCCTTTAAGCTGGCCAGCCGCGATTTCCACCCCGAGGACTCCGTCTTCACTCTGAATGGCGTGACCATCGGCGGGGAGGAGGTCGTGGTCATGGCTGGACCCTGTGCTGTGGAGAGCCGGGAGCAGCTCTTGGAGGCGGCCTGGGCGGTGAAGGAGGCCGGGGCCAAGGTGTTGCGCGGCGGCGCTTTCAAGCCCCGCACCTCGCCCTACAGCTTCCAGGGGCTGGGCCGCGAGGGGCTGGAGCTCCTGGCTGAAGCCAGGGAGGAGACGGGGCTGCTGGTCGTCACCGAGGTGATGGCCCCCCACGACGTCCCCCTGGTGGCCCGGTATGCCGACATCCTCCAGATCGGCACCCGCAACATGCAGAACTACAGCCTGCTCCACGCCGTGGGCGAGTCCGGACATCCGGCCCTCCTCAAGCGGGGTATGATGTGCACCCTGGAGGAGCTCCTGATGGCGGCGGAGTATATCCTGTCCCACGGCAACTATCGGGTCATGCTCTGTGAGCGGGGCATCCGCACCTTCGAGAAGTACACCCGCAACACCCTGGACATCAATGCCGTGCCGGTGATCAAGAGGCTGTCCCACCTGCCTATCATCGTGGATCCCAGCCACAGCACGGGCAAATGGTATCTGGTGGGCGCCGCCTCTAGGGCGGCCATCGCTGCGGGGGCCGATGGGCTCCTCATCGAGGTGCACCCTCACCCCGATGAGGCCCTATCCGACGGCGCTCAGTCCCTGAAGCCGGAGCACTTTGCCGCTCTCATGGAGGAACTGAGGCGGGTGGCAGCGGCCGTTGATCGGAAGCTGTAGATGGGCAAGGAAACAAGGAAACAAGGAATGATGAGGTCGCTCCTTGTTCCTTATCTACTTGTCTACTTGTGTACTTGTCTACTTGTTCCCCTGCTACCTGATACCTTGTTCCCAGTTATCGGAAGGGAAGTGAGGATGTGTAAGTTGAGGGACGCTCAAGTGACCATCATCGGCCTGGGGCTGATGGGCGGCTCCCTGGGCCTGGCCCTGCGAAGGCGCCGGGCCTGCCGCCAGGTGTGGGGCGTGGCCAGGAGACCCGCGAGCGTGAGGAAGGCCCTGGAGATGGGGGCCATTGACAGCGGCACCCTCGACCTGGCCGAGGGAGTGGCCGATGCTGACATCGTCGTCCTGGCCACCCCCGTGCGGACCATCATCGAGCTTATCCCCCGCCTGGGCCCGCTGCTGGCCGCCAATTGTTTGCTCACCGATGTGGGCAGTACCAAGGCAGCCATTGTGGAGGCCATGGAGGACCTGCCGCCCCATGTCCAGCCCCTGGGGGGGCATCCCATGTGCGGCAAGGAGGCGGCAGGCCTCGAAGCCGCCGAGGCCAACCTGTATGAGGGCGCCGTCTGGGCCCTGACACCGCTGTCTCGCACCAGCCCCCGGGCCCGGGAGATGGGCCAGGCGCTGGCCAGGGCAGTGGGTGCCCGGCCCCTGGTGCTCGACCCCCAGCGCCACGACCGGCTGGTAGCCGCCATCAGCCACCTGCCCTATCTCCTGGCCGTAGCCCTGGTGGGCCTGGCCGAGGAGGTGGCAGCCGAGGACGAATTGCTCTGGACCCTGGCGGCCAGCGGCTTCCGCGATACCAGCCGTCTGGCGGCCAGCGAAGCGACCATGATGCTGGACATCCTGCTGACCAATCGAGGACACGTGGCCGAGATGATCCAGCGCTTCGGTCAGCGTCTGGAGGGCCTGGCTGCGCTCCTGGAGGGCCGGGATCAGGGCAGGCTGCGCCAACTTCTGGAGAGAGCCCGACAGCGGCGAGGAGGGATGTTCCGGTGAAGCTGGTTATCAGCGAGAGCCGGGGCCTGCGCGGCCAGGTGAGGGTGCCGGGGGATAAATCCATCTCCCACCGGGCCCTGCTCCTGGGGGCCATCGCCCAGGGGGAGACCCGCGTGCGGGGCTTCCTCCCCGCGGCCGATTGCCTGGCCACCCTGGCTTGCGTGCGAGCCCTGGGGATCGAGGTTGACGCGCTCAACGCCACGACGCTGGTCGTCCACGGTCGCGGCCTCCACGGCCTGCGGGAACCGGAGGAGGTCCTGGACTGCGGCGGCTCAGGGACGACCATGCGGCTGCTGATGGGGCTGCTGGCCGGCCAGTCCTTCACCAGCGTCCTCACAGGCAACGCCAGCCTCCGCCGCCGTCCCATGGAGCGGGTGGCCGTCCCCCTGCGGCGGATGGGGGCTGAGGTGCGCACGACCGAGGGCTGCCCGCCCCTGGTCATCCGAGGCGGCCGGCTGCGAGGGGTCGAGTACGCCCTGCCCGTGGCCAGCGCCCAGGTCAAGTCGGCGATACTCCTGGCCGGCCTCTACGCCGAGGGGGAGACGGTGGTGCGGGAGCCCGGCCCGGCCCGCGACCACACCGAGCGGATGCTCAGGGCCATGGGTGCTGCCGTTCAGGTCCGGGGCCCGCTGATCACTCTGCTCCCTGACCCCCAGCCCCTGTCCCCTCTCGACATAACCATCCCCGGCGATTTCTCCTCGGCGGCCTTCCTGCTGGTTGCTGCCCTGCTGGTGCTGGGCTCGGAGGTGGCCATCCAGGGCGTGGGGGTCAACCCCACCCGCACCGGCCTCCTGGAGGTCCTGCGTCGGATGGGGGCGGAGGTCGTCGTGGAGGGCGGGGGGGAGGTCAATGGCGCGTCAGGGGAGCCGGTAGGTGATCTGGTGGTCAGGACCAGCGAGTTAGCGGGCGTGGAGGTGGGTGGCCAAATTATTCCTAGGATGATAGATGAGCTGCCCATCCTGGCCGTGGCCGCCACCCAGGCCCGGGGTCTGACGGTCGTGCGGGATGCGGCGGAACTGCGGGTCAAGGAGACGGATCGCATCGGGGCTACCGTGGCCGAACTGCGGAAGCTGGGGGCACAGATCGAGGAGCGGCCCGACGGCTTCGTCGTGCAGGGGCCGACGCTGCTGCGGGGGACTCACGTCTCCAGCCACGGCGACCATCGCCTGGCCATGTCCCTGGCCGTGGCCGGCCTCATCGCCCAGGGGGAGACGGTGATCGAGGGGGCGGAGTGCATCGGGGATTCATTTCCGGGGTTTGAGAGGGTGTTGAGGAGCCTGACGGCCTGAAGAGAGCGTAGCACGTCGGGGATATGGAGTGCAGGCGCAAGCCTGCTTCGCTGAAGCGGACTTGCATAGCATGACGTTTGCCTTTTGGGTAAGGCGAGGGTATAATGGGTTTATGGCCACCACTGTACCTGTGATCTCGGGCGAGACCAGACTGGTGGGCATCATCGGCTGGCCGGTGGCCCACAGTCTCTCGCCGGCCATACACAACGCCGCCTTCCAGGCCCTGGGCCTGGACTGGGCCTATGTACCCCTGCCCGTGAGGCCCGAGCGGCTGGCTGAGGCCATCGAGGGCCTGCGTGCCCTGGGCTTCGCGGGGGCCAGCGTGACCATCCCCCACAAGCAGGCTGTCATGCCCCTCCTGGACCAGATCACTCCGGCTGCCCAGGCTATGGGCGCGGTTAACACCGTCGCGGTGCGAGAGGCGGGCAGGCTGGTCGGGGATAACACCGACTGGGTGGGGTTTCTCGCCTCCTTGGAAGACGCTGGGTTCGATCCGGCGGGCAAGCGGTGCGCTGTCATCGGGGCGGGGGGCGGGGCGCGGGCTGTGGTCTACGCCCTGGCCTGGGCAGGGGGCCACCCCGTCGTGTTCAACCGCACCGTGGAGAGGGCCGCCCGCCTGGTGGAGGACCTCCGTGCCATCTTCCCCCACGTGGCGTTCCAGGTCCATCCGCTGGAGCGCCTGGGCCAGATCGGCCAGGAAACAGCCCTGCTGGTCAACGCCACGCCCCTGGGGATGTGGCCCCAGATTGACGGCTCCCCCTGGCCCGATGACCTGCCCCTCCCGTCCCACCTGACGGTCTGCGACATCGTCTACAACCCGCTGGAGACGAAGCTGCTGCGGCAGGCGAGGGGGGCCGGGGCCACAACGATCAGTGGGCTGGGGATGCTGGTGCACCAGGGGGCGGCGGCCTTCCGGCTGTGGACGGGGTTAGAGCCGCCCGTTGACGTGATGATGGAAGCGTGCCATCGGGCGTTGAAGGAGGGTTGAAGGTGCTGCGTTTTCTGACTGCTGGCGAATCCCACGGACCCTGCCTCATGGGCATCGTGGAGGGGATGCCAGCGGGGTTGTCCCTCACGGAGGATGACATAAACCGCGACCTGGCCCGGCGTCAGGTGGGCTACGGCCGGGGCGGGCGCATGAAGATCGAGCAGGACCGGGCCGAGATCCTGGGTGGGGTGGCCAGGGGCAAGACCACCGGCGCGCCCATCGCCCTGCGGATCGAGAACAGGGACTGGGTCAACTGGAAGGACAGGGAGCTGGAGCCCCTGACCGTGCCCCGCCCGGGCCACGCCGACCTGACGGGGGCTCTCAAGTATGGCCTCGACGATCTGCGCCTGGTCTCGGAGCGGGCCAGCGCCCGGGAGACAGCCATGCGGGTGGCTATCGGCGCCATCGCCCGACGGCTCCTGGCTGAGTTCGACATAACTATAGGCAGCTACGTGGTCGAGATCGGTGGGGTGGTTGCCCAGGTGCCCGACCTATCCTACGAGGAGCTCTTCGCCCGCGCCGAGGCCTCAGACGTGCGCTGCCCCGATCCTGAAGCGGCTGGGGCCATGCGGGAGCGGATCAGGGAAGCAAGGCGGCGGAAGGATACGGTGGGCGGCGTCTTCGTCGTGGTCGCCACAGGCGTCCCCGTGGGGCTGGGCAGCCACGTCCACTGGGATCGGCGGCTTAGTGGGCGACTGGCCGGAGCGGTGATGAGCATCCCCGCCATCAAGGGGGTGGAGATCGGCCCAGCCTTCGAGAACGCTCGCAAGATGGGGACCGAGGTGCACGATGAGATTTTTGTGGAAAGGGACAAGGGACAAGGGACGAGGGACGAGGAAACTCGTAACTCATTACTCATCACTCGTTACTCCAACCGAGCCGGCGGCCTGGAGGGGGGCATCACCAACGGGCAGCCCGTCGTGGTGCGGGCGGCCATGAAGCCCATCTCCACCACCCTGACCCCCCTGCGCTCCGTGGACCTCTCCACCGGCCAGCCGGCCACGACCCAGTACCAGCGCTCCGACATCTGCGCCGTGCCTGCCGCGGCCGTGGTGGGCGAGGCCATGGTGGCCTGGGTGCTGGCCGAGGCCCTGGTGGAGAAGCTGGGCGGGGACAGCCTGGCCGAGATGAAGGGCGGTGCCCTGAGCCTTGGGTTGAGCCCCGTCGAAACCTCGTCGAAGGGTCGGTTCGAAGCATGGACCGTATAACCGTTCACGCGCCTCTGAGCGAGTACGAGGTTCTCATCGGTGAGGGGTTGTTAGGCCAGATGGGAGCCCTGCTTCGCCAGCGGGGGCTGACGGGGAAGGTAGGCATCGTCACCAACCCCGTCGTCAAGGGGTTGTACGCCCGGAGGGTCCAGGAGGGGCTGGACCGGGCCGGGCTCAATTCCGTGGTGTTCACCGTGCCCGATGGAGAGGCCTACAAGACCCTGGACACCGTGCGCGGCCTCTACGAGCAGTTCCTGGAGGCGGGGCTGGATCGGACCTCGACCCTGGTGGCCCTGGGAGGTGGCGTCATCGGCGACACGGCCGGCTTCGCGGCGGCCACCTACATGCGCGGCCTGCCCCTGGTGCAGGTCCCCACCACCCTCCTGGCCATGGTGGACGCCAGCATCGGGGGTAAGGTGGGGGTGGATCTGCCCCGGGGCAAGAACCTGGTGGGGGCCTTCAAGCAGCCCGCCCTGGTGGTCACCGATCCCACGACCCTGGCTACTCTCCCCCATGAGGAGTTCCGCTGCGGCCTGGCCGAGGTGGTCAAGGCCGGCCTCATCGGCTCGCCGGCCCTCTTCGCTCACCTGGAGAACCGTGGGGCCGAGCCCCTGGCCCGGGTCCTCAGGGAGGCCATCGCCGTCAAGGTGGCCATCGTCGAGGAGGACCCTTTCGAGGGCGGGCGGCGGGCCATTCTCAATCTGGGCCACACCTTCGGCCACGCCCTGGAGGCCCTGAGCGGCTATGGCCTGCGCCACGGCTACGCGGTGAGCATAGGCATGGTGGTGGCGACGCGGACTGCCGTCAGGCTGGGGCTGTGCGATCCGGCCGTGGAGGCTCGTCTTAAGGCTCTGCTGGAGCGGTTCGCCCTGCCCATGGCCTACCAGGGCTTTACACCAGAGAAGATCTGGGAGGCCATGGCCAGCGACAAGAAGAAGCGCGGCCAACGGCTGCACTTCGTCCTGCCCCTGCGGATCGGGGAGGTAGTGGTGACGGACCAGGTGCCCAAGGAGGTCGTGCTGCAGGCGTTGACTGAGCGAAAGGGCGAAAGGGAGAAGATCATGACCAGACACCGCCGTAAAACAGGCGGTGACCAGACACCGCCGTAAAACAGGCGGGGCTGGCCCCATTTTCTCTCCCAGCACCGCCTCTTCCAGGGCGGTGCAAGGGAGAAGATCATGACCAGACATCACATCCTGATCCTTCACGGCCCCAACCTTAAC
>JBHIEC010000034.1:0-15765 GCA_046760425.1 Anaerolineae bacterium | reverse complement strand
ATTCGGTTGGTAAAGTGCCAGGCATATCGTGTGTCGGTTGCATAACGTGTATCACAGCGTGGGTTTCTTGGCTCTGGCAAAGGCTGATCCTCCTCGCTGGCCGCCTCCCGCCTCATGGGTGTCAACTCCACGGTGAGCCGGTCGAAGTAGCTGTGGGCCGGAACGGAACCGTTGATCCCATAGGCGAAGTCCACCACCTCCGCCTCCAGCCGCAGCCATGCCGTCTCCAGAGGGATGATCCGCCCCCGCTCTGCCAGGACGACCTCGCCCGTCGGCTCCAGCCTGGCGCGCATGGCCTCGTCTTCGTAAACGTGCTCGCTGGCCAGCACCTTGGTGACGGTGCGCACCTCCCTTTTGTCGAACAGCCAGACGTTGAAGGCGGCCACCCGGGTGGGCTCCTCTTTGCTGATCACTTCCGAGATGCGGAGCCCGCACTCCCCCAGCAACTCCCCCACCTCGTCGTAGATGAGGAAGGATTCCCGGTAGCCCTCGTCCCCCAGGGAGTAGGCAGCGGTCACAGGGTGTCCCAGCACCACCTGGCCGCCGCCCCGCCAGCGGGGCCCCCCCGCCTCCTTGGACCTGGCCTCCCTGGTGCGGGTGAGCCACACGAAGGCCAGGATGCCGCCTACGACGATGAGCAGGGAGAGGAGGAAGATGCCGCCGATGAACCGCAGCCGCTGGCCGAGGGAGGGTGCCTGGCCGGGTGCCGGGGGGCGTGTCGCGAGGGGTTGGGGTGTGGCCGTAGGCTGAGGCGCGACGGCCACCGGGGTGCCAACGGCTACAAGAGTCACCCCCAGGGCCCGGGCCAGCGTCTGTACCCGCTGAGCCTCCATGGGCTGATTGCTCACGGTGTAATCACTCACCAGCTTGCCCATGATCTGAGCCAATTCCTCCTCCTGGAAGGTGGCGACCCGCGCCTTGGCCCACTTCAGATTCCCGTTAAGGGCGTAGGAGTCGGCTACCATGGCCACGTAGTGCTCCTTGTAGTTGGGTTGCAGGTCGGCAGGGGGGGCGTTGACCCAGCGCACGGGGAAGAGCCACCAGCCCAGGGCCAGCCAGCCGACGACCAGCCCCACGACGAAGGCTATGGCGGTGCCGGCGAGCACGTTGCTTTCAAGCCATGCCCGTATCCTGTTCCTGAGTTCCGTACCCATCGGTCATCGCTCCCTATTCACCAACCCCTTTGCTGGCCTGGGTCAACACCTCCACGCCCTCCTGGCCGATGACCACCATGTCCTCGAGGCGCACCCCACCCCAGTCGGACAGGTAAATCCCCGGCTCGACGGTGAAGACCATCCCTGGCTGGAGCACCTCCTCGGACAGCTTGCTCAGCCGGGGCTTCTCGTGGATGGCCAAGCCCACGCCGTGGCCCAGGCCATGGCCGGAGTACTCGCCGTAACCCGCCTCCTCGATCACTGAGCGGGCCAGGGCATCGGCCTCCTTGCCGGTCATCCCGGCTTTGATCCCCTCCTCGGCGGCCAACTGCGCCCGCAGGACGATGTCGTATATCTCGCGGAACCGATCATCGGGCGCCCCCAGGCAGACGGTGCGTGTCAGATCAGAATGGTAGCCATCAATCCGGGCCCCGATGTCCATGACGATGGGCTCGTCGGCCCGGATGGGAGCGTCGCTGGCTTGAGCGTGGGGCATGGCCCCGTTAGGACCGGAGGCCACGATGATGTCGAAGGCGGCCTTGTCGGCGCCATGGGTGCGCATGTAGGTCTCGATCTCCCAGGCCACGGCCCGCTCCGTCATGCCTGGCTCCATAAAGCCCAGGATGTGGGCCATGGCCTCGTCAGCCAGGGCGACGGCCCGGCGGATGGCCTCCAGTTCCCCCTCGTCCTTCACCGCCCGCAGTTCCTCAACCCACTCCTTGGTGGGCACCAGATCGAAGCCCTCGGCGACCTTGGCCCACTCCTCGTATTGGTCGAAGGTAAGGTGTGCGCTCTCGAAGCCCACCTGCCTGGCCCCTACCTGTGCCACCAGATGGGGCAGGATGTCCACGAACTTCTCCTCGCTCTTGATCTTCGCCAATTGGAAGTAGGGAGCCTCTCTCGCCGCCTGCTCGTAGTAGCGGAAGTCGGTGGCCAGGATAGCCTGCTCGGCGGAGATGAGCAGCACCCCCGCCGAGCCGGTGAAGCCGGACAGATACCGCCGGTTCTCCGGCTGGGTGATGAGGATGGCGTCGAGCTCTTCTTCAACGAGTTTCTGACGCAATTTGTCCAGACGAACTTTCATCTCTCAGTTCCCTCTTTTGCCCTTGGATGTGCTCTCAGATAGACCTGCCTCGCTCTGGTCCGGCTGACGTGGGTGTAGATCTGGGTGCTGGTCAGTTGAGCGTGGCCCAGAAGCTCCTGCACCACCCTGAGATCTGCGCCACCGTCCAGCATGTGGGTGGCGAAGGTGTGGCGCAGCATGTGGGGTGTGACCCGCTTGCCCAGCCCCGCTTTCTTGGCGTACTTATCGAGGATGTACTGCACGCTGCGGGATGAGAGCCGCCTCCCGAAGCGGTTGAGGAAAAGGGCCTTGGTCGGCCCCCGTCGGGCCAACCGGCTCCGGCCGTCCTGCAGGTACCGCTCCAGGGCTCGCAGCGCTGGCTCCCCCAACAGGGCGATCCTCTCCTTGCCTCCCTTGCCCCACACCCGAACCTGGCCCCGGGCCCGATCAACGTTGCCCACGTCCAGGGCCACCAGCTCGCTGAGCCGCACACCCGAGGCGTAGAGCAGCTCCAGGATGGCCCGATCGCGCTGGCCCAGGGGTTCGGTGGGGTCGGGCGCGGCCAGCAGAGCCTCCACCTCGGTGAGATCCAGGATGGTGGGCAACCGCCTGGGGGTCTTGGGCGAGGAGAGGGCGCTGATGGGATTAGACTCCAGAATCCCCTCCCGCACCAGGTAGCGGCAGAAGGACCGCAACTCCGAGACCTTGCGGGCGATGCTGGCTTTGACGTAGCCCTGAGCCTGGAGCCAGACCAGGTACCGTCGCAGCACCTGTCGGTCCACCCCCTCCCAGGAATCCACCCCCTCCCCTTTGAGGAAATCAAGGAACTGCCCGATCTCCTGGCGGTAGTTGCGGACCGTGTACTCGGAGGCGTTCTTCTCGATGATGAGATAGGTGATGAAGTTGTTGAGGTGTTCGTCCATGGCTTCTTTAGGCGTTCAGCGACGAAAGTGAGCGGGTAGAATGAAACGGTTCTTCAAGGTACTGCACGAGCAGTTTCAATAGCTGCAGCATATAACTCATCCCAGATGCGTTCCCGTTCTGCCTCCGGCAGGGCGAAGTATGCTTCCACCGTCGTATTGCCGATGAAAGTGTCCTCCCCTTGCATAGGGCGGGCTTCGTCTGCGTATTGGGCCATCTGCTCACGGGCCCATTGCACCAGGCCGCTCCGTTCTCCAGTGACCTCCCTTTGAAGTCGGGGCACCAGCCGGATCAGTTCTCGAATCTCATCTTGATTGAGTCGCCGCACCAGTTCAGCCACCTGCCGAACGTGAAGACTAGTTGCATCTGTCGTAGCCGTCATATTCCCTCCTTGGTTCCATTCTGTTGTTCTGCTCACTTAAATTATACCAATCACCACCTGGCCAACGGACGGCTGTCCCTTTCCTCTATCCAAACTGGTTGAAGTGGACACCTGCTCTCCTCTTCACTTAACCCGCCTCCACCAACTCCGTCTCTTCTAAGCGAGCCAAGGCCACCTGCTCCCCACACTTGATGCACCGGGCCCATTCCTTGTTCTTGACGGTCAACAGGCCCCCGCAGGCAGGGCAGGGCTGGGGCAGGGGGCGATTCCAGGTCGCGAACTCGCACTGGGGGTAATTGGAGCAGCCATAAAAGATCCGTCCCTTACGCGTCCGCTTCTCCACCAGGTCGCCGCTGCATTCGGGGCAGGCCACGCCCACCTTGATCTGGTAGGGCTTGGTGTTGCGGCAGGCGGGGAAGTTGCTGCAGGCGATGAACTTGCCGTAGCGCCCGGTCTTGACGATCATGGGGTGGCCGCACTTCTCACAGACCTCGCCGGTGTACTCGGGCTCCAGATCCACCTTCGGCATATTCTGCTCCGCCCGACGCAGGTCGGCCAGGAAGGGCTCGTAGAACTCCCGCAGCACATGCACCCAGTCCCGCTCCCCCAGGGCGATGCGGTCCAGATCCTCCTCCATGTGGGCCGTGAAGTTCACGTTGAAGATGTCGGGGAAGTGCTCCACCAGCAGGTCGTTGACGATGAAGCCCAGTTCCGTGGGGTGCAGCCGCCGATCCACCCGCTCCACGTAGCCCCGCTGCTGGATGGTGGACAGGATGGGGGCATAAGTGCTGGGCCGCCCGATGCCATACTTCTCCAGGGCCTTGACCAGGGTGGCTTCGCTGTAGCGGGGCGGCGGCTGGGTGAAGTGCTGCTCCGGGATCAGCCGCAGCAGATCGAGTATCTCGTCCACGGAGAGCGGCGGCAACACCTTGCCTTCCCCCTCCTCTTTGGCCTCGTCGCGGCCCCTGGGTCGCTCGTAGACCCGCAAGAAGCCGGGGAATTTGATCACCGAGCCCGTGGCGCGGAAGAGATAGGGCATCTCGCCCGAGGGGTCGCCGGCCTTGATGTCCACCGTGGTCACGTCCAGGATGGCCGGCGCCATCTGGCTGGCCACGAACCGCTTCCAGATCAGTTCATACAGGCGGTACTGGTCGCGGGTCAGATACTGCTTGATGGCCTTGGGCTCGCGCCAGACCGAGGTGGGGCGGATGGCCTCGTGGGCCTCCTGGGCGCCCTTGGCCTTGGTCTTGTAGATGGGGGGCTTGGGCGGCAGGTACTGCGCCCCGAACTTCTCCCCGATGTAGTCCCGAGCCTCAGCCTGAGCGGCGGCAGCCACGTTGGTCGAGTCGGTGCGCATGTAGGTGATGAGGCCCACCGGTCCGCCATCGCCGATGTCAATGCCCTCGTAGAGCTGCTGAGCTACGGCCATGGTGCGCTTGGCGGTGAAGCCCAGGCGTCGGGAGGCGTCCTGCTGCATGGTGCTGGTGGTGAAGGGGGCCGAGGGCCGACGGCGCCGCTCCCTCTTGTCCACCTTGGCTACGATGTAGGCCGCACCCTCCAGGGCCTGGACGATGGCCTGGGCATCGGCTTCGTTCTTAAGGTCGGCCTTCTTGTCCCGAATGCGATGCAGCTTGGCCAGGAAGCTGGGTCTGGGGTCCTGTCCCCGGGTGTCCTGCTTAGCCAGTTCGGCCTCCAGGGACCAGTACTCCTCGGGGACAAAGGCCTGGATCTCCCGCTCCCGCTCCACCACCAGGCGCAGAGCCACCGACTGCACCCGCCCCGCCGAGAGGCGGCTGCGCACCTTCTCCCACAAGAGTGGGCTGACCTTGTAGCCCACCAGGCGATCCAGGATGCGCCGCGCCTGTTGGGCGTTGACCAGTTGCATGTCTATGCCCCGTGGGTGGGCGAAGGCCTCGGCGATGGCGTCCCTGGTGATCTCGTGGAAGACCACCCGCCGCGCCTGCTCCTTGCTGATCTTGGCCGCCTCCATCAGGTGCCAGGCGATGGCCTCCCCTTCGCGGTCGGGGTCTGTGGCCAGGTAGACCTCACTGGCCTTCTTAACCTCCTCCTGCAGCTCCTTGACCACCTCCCGCTTTTCCTTGGGCACGCGGTAGGTGGGCGCGAAGTCGTTCTCCACGTCCACGCTGAGCCGCGACCTGAGGAGGTCGCGCACGTGGCCGATGGAGGCCTTGACGCGGTAGGGATTGCCCAGGAACTTGCCTACGGTGCGGGCCTTAGCCGGCGACTCCACGATAACCAGCTTGCCGTCGCGTTTGGGTGGATCCGGCCTGGGCAGGTTGGCATGGGCCGGGGTCGCGCCCATGCGGAACATGGTCGTGCCGCACACAGGACAAACCCCCTTGGTGGCCGGCCGGCCGCTCTCGGTGAAGATCGGGTGGGGGTCTTGCATCGCGCGTTTGGTTTTGCACTTCATGCAATAGGCTTGGATGGAATCAGCAGACACCTGCGCTTTCCTCCTTGATTGGTCTCGATGCTGCGCAAGAACATCACGACCTGGTCAGCGAAGTCTTTGAAGTCGTCGCTAATTACTGAGACGATTCATCACCTCAGGCAGCTACTCGTACCAACTCATCGGGGTACCACCACCAGTGAGAGGGTGGGGCTCCCGCGCGGCGGCGCATCTCGGCCAAGTCAGCCACGGCGGCGAGGCTCGCGTAAAACAAAGGTGCGTTCTGGAGGAAGCGGCGATCAGCCTCTTCGAGAATGGTGCGCTCTTCGTCGTTCAATTCACGCTCCCGCTCCGCGATTTCACTGCGCAGGTCGAGCATCTCCAAGATCTCAAACCCGCTAACGTCTGGGAATTCGACGTCAACGGTGTAATCTTCGATCAGTTCCTTCAACTTGCTCATTATGATTGTTCAGCCCTCACTACCTGATACCCATCTGGCTTGTCAATCAGGATCAGAATCTTCTTCTTATAGGGAATGTGGTCAATGAAGGGCTCCTCATCGGGGTATTTGGCCTTGGCTTGCTCGTACACTTCGTCGTAGGTATCCCCTACAAAGACCTCTTTGTTAATGACCGTCAGGTACTTCCCTCGATACCTAGTTTCAAATTCATGAGCGTGCTCATTCCACCATGCGATGTTCTCGGCGTCCCGTCTTAATTCCTCCAGTTCTTCTGCGCTGGCCTTTTCGATGACGCCCAAGTCTTTGAGAGCCATTGGGAACCCTCCTTAGCCTCCTTCACAGATACTTGTGCTTGTTATCTCTCTTCAACGCATCCACCAGGGCCTTGACCTCCTGGGCCCGATCGCGCGGGCAGACCAGGAGAGCGTCGTCGGTGTCCACGATGACCAGATCCTGGATGCCTACGGTGGCGATAAGGCGCCTGGGGCTGTAGATCAGCGTGTCATGGGTCTCCACGCCGAAGTGCTCGCCGATCACGACGTTGTTGTTCCCGTCCGAGGGCAGCAGCTCGAAGAGGGTGGCCCAACTGCCCACGTCGCTCCAGCCTATGTCCACGGGGATCACCGCCACATCCTCGGCCCGCTCCATGATCCCAAAGTCAATGGTCTGATCCTCGACCGTGGCCCACACCCGCTCTAACACCTCCCGCTCCCGAGGCGTCCCCAGGGCGTCATTGATCTCCATCAACTGGGCATAGAGCCTGGGCATGAGCCGTGCCATCTCCCGCAGGATGACTGAGACCTGCCAGACGAACATGCCGCTGTTCCAGTAGTACTCGCCGCTAGCCACAAAGTCCTCAGCCTTATCCCGATCGGGCTTCTCGGTGAATCTTCTAACCCGATAGGCATCGTACCCCCCAACGCGCTGCAGCAGGTCCCCCCGCTGGATGTAGCCGTAGCCTGTCTCGGGGTGGGTGGGCTGGATGCCCAGGGTCACCAGATGGCCCGCCTCGGCCACCTGGGCTGCTGCCTGCAGGGCGCGTCGGAAAGCTGCCTCCTCCCTGATGAGGTGATCGGCGGTGAGGACAGCCATCACCCCCTGCGGGTCAAGGCGCTGGAGGTACAGAGCTCCCAGGCCAATGCAGGGCGCTGTGCCATGCCCTTCCGGCTCGCCAATGACGTTGCCTGGTGGCAGGGTGGGGACCTGCTGACGCACAATGTCCACGTAGCCGTCATTGGTCACGACGAAGATCCGCTCGTCGGGGATGAGGGGCCGGAGGCGCTCATAGGTCTCTTGGAGCATCGTTCGCTCGGAGACGATGTTCAGGAGTTGCTTAGGGCGTTCCTTGCGGCTGCGGGGCCAGAGACGTGTCCCCGTCCCACCAGCCATGATCAGGACGTACAATTCTCTGCACCTCCAGGCCTTCCTGGGATTAGCGTCTCAGCGTCACAGCGCCGTAGCGTCATCGCTACAAAAGGCATAGTGTCACCCCGTTGATTCCCCTCTTTTCCCTCTTCTCAGTCCACCACGTACTCCACCCTCGACTCCCGAGCCAGGACGTAGTTCATGCCCCCCACCTGCCGCACCATCCCCTTCAGCTCCATCAGGGCCAGGGTGCTGGAGACGGTGGCGATGGGCAGGCCGCTCTGCTGCTGGAGTTCATCCACATGGACCGGCTCGGCGGAGAGGTGCTGGAGCAGGAGGGACTCCGTCTCGTTCTCCGGGATGACCTCCCGCACCTCCTGCTGCTGCCCCACCATGGTCAGGTTCAGTTGCTCCAGGATGTCCTCCACGGAGAGGACGGGCGTTGCGCCCTGCTGGATCAGCCTGTTACACCCCTTCGCCCCCCGATGAAAGATGTTGCCCGGCACGGCGAAGACTTCCCGTCCCTGCTCGGCGGCGTAGTCGGCGGTGATCAGCGCCCCGCTGGTCTCCCCCGCCTCGACGATGACCGTCCCCAGGGCCAGCCCGCTGATGATGCGGTTGCGGGGCGGGAAGTTGCCACCCTCGGGCGGGGTGCCCAGGGCGTACTCGGTGACCAGGGCTCCCTGCTCGATGATGGCCTGGGCCAGCTTGGCGTTCTCTGGCGGGTAGATGATATCAATGCCGCAGCCCAGGACGGCGATGGTCCGCCCTCCCGCCTCCAGGGCCGCCTTGTGGGCCTGGGCGTCAATCCCCCGCGCCAGGCCGCTGACGATGGTCACCCCGTTGCGGGCCAGATCGCCGGCGATGTGGCGGGTCGCCTCCCGGCCATAGACCGTGGCCCGCCGCGTGCCCACTACGGCCACGGCCCACTCGTCCTGGGGCCGGATCTCCCCCTTGACGTAGAGCACAGGCGGCGGGTGGTGGATATGGCGCAACAGGGGCGGATAGCCGGGATGGTCCCAGGTGAGCACTGTGGCTCCCTTCTGGGCCACCTTCTCCACCTCCGCATCCAGGGAGATCCTGGCCCGGGTGGTCAGCAGGTTCTCGATAGCGCGCCGATCCAGCCCCGCCCGTCTCAGTTCGGCTGCGTGGGCATGCCAGGCCGTCTTCAGGTCGCCGAAGTGGTTGAGGAGCGCCCGGAACTTGGCCGGCCCAATGCCCTGCACGATGTTAAACCCGATCCAGTACTTCAGCCCTTCCATCATCGTCTCCTCAAAACAAAAAGAGAGGGGCCATGCCCGCTCTAATGATAAACGCAAGCGCGTCTTTTGTCAAGCGTTGACAAAAGCACCTGATTGGTTTGTACTTTTTTCTAGCGCTTGGTAGCCTTTCTTGTGGCAGCCGTCTTCCGTGATGTCGCCTTGGCCGCCGTGGTGGACTTCCTACGCCCGGCGGTCTTGCGCTTCTTCGCCGGGGTCTTCTTAGCAGCAGCTCTCTTTCGCGCCCGAGGCTTCTTCGCTGGCGTGGGCGGCGGTGTCTCCCTGGCCTTATCGTTGAGACGGGCGATGGAGGCCACAGCGTCGCCCTTCTTCAGGTCCATCACCTTTGCGCCCCGGGCGGCTCGGCCCATCCGGGGGATGTTCTTGACCCTGGTGCGGAGGATGGTCCCCTTGGCGGAGATGAGGGTCGCCTCATCTGCCTCATGTACCACCCGCGCCGCGACGATGGGCCCCGTCTGCCCCAGCTTCTTGACGTCGAGGGTGCGCACGCCGCTTCCGTATCGCCCCTGGGTAGGGTAGTCGGCCAGGGGTGTGCGCTTGCCGAAGCCATGAGCTGTGACGATCAACAGGTCGTGGTCGGGCCAGACGACGTCCATGCTGGCCACCCGATCCCCTTTAGCCAGCTTGATAGCCATCACCCCACCAGCGGCTCGGCCCATGGACCGCACCTCCTCCTCGCGGAAGCGGATGGCCTGTCCCTGCTCGGTGACCAAGATCACCTCCTGGTCACCACGGGTCAGCTTCACCCAACCCAACTCGTCGCCCTCGTCCAGGGTGATGGCTATGAGCCCGCTGGGGCGCACCGAAGCGAACTCGGAGAGAACGGTGCGCTTTATCCTGCCCCCCACCGTGGCCATCGTCAGGAACCCCGCCCCCTCGAAGCTGGGCACAGCTACAGCGGCCGTCACCCGCTCCTCCTGATCCAAGGCAATGAGGTTGCTGAGGGGCAACCCCTTGGCCTGCCGCTCGGACTCGGGCACCTGATGGGCCTTGAGGTGAAAGACCCGCCCCTGGTCGGTGAAGAAGAGCAGGCTGTCCAGAGTGTTGGCCATGAAGAAGTAGAGCACAGCATCCCGCTTGCGGGTGAGCATACCTTTGATCCCCCGTCCGCCCCGCCGCTGAGGGCGATAGGTGCTGGCTGGCACCCGCTTGATGTAGCCCCGCTGGGTGATGCTGATGAGGACATCCTCCTCGGGGATGAGGTCTTCCTCACGGAACTCCTCCGTCTCCTCAGCCATAATGCGCGTGCGACGCGCATCGCCATAGTTGGCCTTTAGCTCCCTCAACTCCTCACGGACCAGGTACAGAATCTTGCGGGGGTTGGCCAGCAAATCCTCCAGATAGGCGACGTTTTTGATGACCTCAGTATACTCGTCCTCGATCTTCTTGCGCTCCAGGGCCGCCAGACGCCGCAGTTGCATGTCCAGGATGGCCTGGGCCTGGATCTCTGTCAGCTTGAACTTACGCCTCAGATTTTTCTTGGCCGTGTCGGCTGACCGGGAGCGACGGATGGTGCTGATCACCGCGTCCAGATGGTCCAGGGCGATGCGCAGGCCCTCTAGGATGTGGGCCCGGTGCCTGGCCCGCTCCAGATCGTGGCGGGTGCGGCGGGTGATGACCTCCTGACGATGGTTGAGGTAGTGCTGCAGAATCCGCTTGAGGGATAGCACCCGGGGCTCCCCGTCCACCAGGGCCAGCATATTGACCCCGAAGGTCCACTGCATCTGGGTGTACTTCAGGAGCTGGTTGAGGGTGGTGCGCGGCTCCGCCCCCCGCTTCAGCTCGATGACGATGCTCATGCCCCGCCGATCCGACTCGTCCCGCAGGTCGGAGATGCCGTCAATGCGCTTGGAGCGCACCAGGGCAGCGATTTTCTCGATGAGGCTGGCCTTATTGACCTGATAGGGCAACTCGGTGACCACGATGCGGTACCGTCCGCCCCTCATCTCCTCGATGTGAGCCTTGGCCCGCATCACCACCCGCCCCTTGCCCGTGACGTAGGCGTTGCGGATGCCCTCCTTACCCAGGATCGTGCCCCCGGTGGGGAAATCGGGGCCCTGGATAAATTCCATCAGGTCGTCAACGGAGACTTCGTCCATCTCATCGTAGTGGTCAATGAGATGGATCAGGGCATCACACACCTCATTCAGGTTGTGGGGCGGGATGTTGGTGGCCATGCCCACGGCGATGCCCGAGGCACCGCTGAGGAGCAGGTTGGGCAATCTGGCTGGCAGGATGGCTGGCTCCTTCAAGGTGCCGTCGAAATTATCCACGAAGTCAACGGTGTCCTTGTCAATGTCGGCCAGCATCTCCTCGGCCATGGGGGCCAGGCGGGCCTCGGTGTATCTCATGGCCGCCGGGTTGTCGCCGTCTACGGAATTATGAACGAATACCCCGCATGCTAGAAGGAAGTTATGATGCTCATCAACGGTGATGTCATACACATCGGCGCGCTCGTCCAGCCATCGGATGGCGACGACACGATGGTTGTACCTCAGTCCTTCACGCACAGGCGCTGTGTCAAAGTATCCAGGCATCAGACCATCGCCCTCTGTCAGATATTGGGCTTCTTTATACGTCCCGTCGCGCAACATGAACCGGTGATCAGGTGTACACCGGATCGTCTCTCTGTTGTCAAGGGTCAACTCGATGAGCTGCGCGTTCCGCCGGGTCATGCGGGCGTTTCGACCCTCGCCAACTACGATGCGACCATTCTTGTCAATCGAGTAGACGTAGAAGACTTCATCCGGAGGGAGTTCAGCCAGCTCCTCGAATGACCGCTCGGTGCCGTCGAGGAGTTTGATTTTCGTGTCACCGGTAAAGCAGCCAAAGTTCCCCTGGCCGTCCACCAGTGGATAGCGCATGGAGAAGTCCTGGGCCAGGCGCACCATGGCGTCGTAGACGGCGGCATCGCCGTGAGGATGGTACTTGCCAAGCACTTCCCCTACAATACGGGCGCTCTTCTTATAGGGCCGGTCGGAGCGCAGGCCCATGTCGTGCATGGCGTACAGGATGCGCCGTTGCACGGGCTTGAGCCCGTCACGCACGTCGGGCAGGGCCCGGGCGGTGATGACGCTCATGGCGTAATCGAGGTAGGCCCCCCGCATCTCCTCATCAATATCAACCATTCGCACTGTGCCAATTTCCATTAGTTCGCCCTCTCTTTGTCTTGAGGCTGCGGACCCCCGCTTTTCACTGATCCAATTATACCCCAAATCGGCATAAAATTCCAATCAGTTCTCTTTTGACAGTGAGCGACACTTCTGCTACAATGTCAGTTGTTGTAAGAGTGAAGAAAAAGGAGGGGGCTATGCGAGCAGCCTTTGTGAAGCTGGATATCCTTCAGGACCGCGGACAGCCGCCAGGAGAGCTGACGCCCGAAGCCATGGAAGTTCTCAGGCCCCTGGCCGAGAGCGGCCTCGTGACCATCGTGGTTGATCCCCAACCCCGAGAGAGGCCCGCCTTTCCGCCTGGCGAGGAGGAATCGGTCACCTTCCTGCGCTGCCCCCATCGGCCGGGGGAGGACTGCGGCTGCTGGGAGCCCGAAGGGGGCCTCCTCCAGGAAGCGGCCGCCCGCCTCAACCTCAGGCTCAGTGAGTGCTACCTGGTGTGCGACGCGCCGACTGATGTGGCCCTGGCCTACGCCCTTGGCTGCCGACCCTTCCTCGTCCTGGGGGAGCGCACCATTGATGAGCTCTACGGTGACCAGGAGCCGCCCTACAAGGACTTCCCCATGGCCCGCGACCTGACCACGGCCCTGGCCTACATCCTCCACGAGGAGGAGATCGCCCGCCGCCTGGGCCCCTTCCCCCGCGTCCCTCCGCCCCTGCCCGAGGAACGGATGGGGCCCGCTGTGCCAGCCATCAGGGCCAGCGACCTGGGGCGGTGGCTGTTCGTCTTGGTGCTGGCGGGCCTGTGGCTGAGCCTGGGGATGGCCTACATCCTGGTCAACATCTACCGGGTGCAGCCCCTGCCCGAGATCTTTTACTACCTCACCCTGCAGTTCATCCCCCGCCTCTATCGCGGCCTCCTCTTCCTGGCCAGCGGCACTACCCTGGGCGTGTTCGCCTTCCGCCGACTGGCCGCCTTCATGGCCACTAACGCCTCCCGCAAAGGGAAGAGCCCGTGAGCACCAAAAACGACTGACGATCCATGACTCTCATCTACCTGGGCTGCGCCTGGCTGGCGGGCATCTGCCTCGGCTCTCTGCTGCGCCCGCCTCCGGGCCTCCTCTGGTCCCTGACCCTCCTGCCCCTGGCCGGCCTCCTCCTCTGGCGGCGGGAACCCCAACCCCGCCTCCTCAGCGCCTGCACCCTGGCCCTTCTCCTGGGCGCTCTGCGCTTCTCCGCAACCGTCCCCCACTTCAACCAGAGCTCCCTGGCCTTCTACAACGACAAGGGCCCCGTCACCCTCCAGGGCCTGGTGGCCGGTGAGCCCGACGTCCGCGACCGCTGGACCAACCTGCGGGTGGCAGCGCGGCGCCTGAAGGTGGTCGCAAGCGCTCGCAGCGGTGACAAGTGGTCACGCGGCTCTCAGGTAAGGGCTGAAAGGATCCGGGACGAGCGTGACCGCTTGTCAGGGCTTGAGCCCAACACGAGCTGCGGCGATTGGGCTGCGAGCGCTTGCGAGGATGAGGACTGGATCGAGGTGCGGGGCATGGTTCTGGTACACGCCCCCCGCTACCCCGCCTACAGCTACGGCGACGAACTGGAGATCGAGGGGAAACTGGAGACCCCACCGCAGTTCGCCGACTTCTCCTACCGGGACTACCTGGCCCGCCAGGGGGTCTACTCCCTCCTGCGCCGACCCCGGATCACCCTCCTGGCCCGGGGCAAGGGCAACCCCTTCTACGCGGCCCTCTACGCCTTCAAGGGGCGGGCTCAGGCGGTCATCGCCGCCATCCTGCCTGAGCCCCAGGCTTCCCTTCTGACCGGCATTCTGCTGGGCGTGGAGCGGGGCATTCCGGCCCAGGTCATGGAGCAGTTCAACGCCACCAGCACCAGCCACGTGATCGCCATCTCGGGCTTCAACATCAGCATCCTGGCCGGCATGTTGTCGCGGGTCGGCCGGCACTTGCTGGGCCGACGGCGGTCAGCCTATTTCGCCGTGGCGGGCATCGTGGTCTATACCATCCTGGTGGGAGCCTACGCCTCCGTGGTGCGGGCAGCCATCATGGGCTGCCTGTACGTCATCGCCACCCACTACGGGCGTCAGGGCGATGCTCTCACCTCTCTGGTCGTTGCAGCCGTGCTGATGACCCTCGCCCAGCCCCTGGTGCTTTGGGACGTGGGTTTCCAGCTCTCCTTCGCTGCCACGTTAGGCCTCATCCTTTACACCCCCCTCGTCCACGGGGGGCTGACCCGCCTGCTCGCCAAGGGGATGGGTGGCGAGCGAGCTCAGCAGGTGGCCGGGCTCCTGAACGAGGTCTTCACCGTGACCCTGGTGGCTCAGTTCATGACCCTGCCCATCATCGTCTACAACTTCCGGCGGCTATCCCTCATCAGCCTGCCAGCCAACTTCCTCATCCTGGCCGCCCAGCCGGGGGTCATGGTCTGGGGTGGGCTGGCCACTCTCCTGGGGCTGATCTACCTGCCCCTGGGACGGATCGTCGGCTGGGTGGCCTGGCTGTTCCTGACCTACACCCTCAGGATAGTGGAGCTCACGGCCCAGGTGCCCCACGCCTCCCTGGAGGTGGGACGGCCCAGCCTGGCGCTGGTCGGGCTCTACTACGGGCTGCTGATGGGGGGGTTGGCCCTGATCCAGCGGGGGACGACACCCCTGAGGACGATGGGGCAGCGGCTTACCCGGGGTCTGTCCACCAAGGCGGCCCTCCTGGCCCTGGCGGCCATCACCCTGCTGGTCTGGAGCGCAGCCCTGGCCACGCCAGACGGGTGGCTGCACGTCGTCTTCTTCGACGTGGGGCAGGGCGACGCCATCTTCGTCCAGACGCCGGGCGGCCATCAGGTGCTGATTGACGGCGGCCCCGATCCCTCGGCCCTCCTGGCCCAGTTGGGCCGATACATGCCTTTCTGGGACCGTAGCCTGGACCTGGTGGTTATGACCCATCCTGACGCCGACCACTTCGCGGGGCTGGTGCCTGCGCTGGAACGCTACCGGGTGGGCCAGGTGCTGGAGACCGGCCTGGCCGACGACACGGCCCTTTACCGCCAGTGGGAGGAGACCGTCGAGGCCCGCCATATCCCCGTGGTACATGCCCGGGCTGGCATGCGGCTGGGCCTGGGCCACGGCGTCTGGGCCGAGGTGTTTAACCCCACTGAGGAAATCCTGGCCCACGCCCAGGCGAGGGATAATGATACCTCCATCGTCCTGCGGCTGACCTGGGGGGAGGTGTCGGTGCTGCTTACGGGTGACATCGAAGCCGGGGCCGAGGGGCGGCTGGTGGCCTCAGGCGCCCCCCTGCGCAGCACCGTGCTCAAGGTCTCCCACCACGGCAGTGGCAACGCGACCACGCACCGGTTCGTGGAGGCCGTGGACCCCCAGGTGGCGGTGATCCAGGTGGGTGCCGACAACCGCTTTGGCCACCCTGCTCCGGAGGTGCTGGAGCGGCTGGTCGGGACAAGGGTTTTCCGGACCGACCGGCATGGAACCATCGAGGTGGTGACCGATGGGGTGAGGTGCTGGGTCAGGACAGAGCGATAGGTAAGTCAATTCTCCCCTTGCATTTTGAAGCCAAAGCGTGTATAATAGGGCCAGTTCTCCGAGTCATGGG
>JBHIEC010000033.1:0-15874 GCA_046760425.1 Anaerolineae bacterium | reverse complement strand
AGGAGAAAGCCTGGTCCGAAGAGGGCTCCCAGGAGGTGCTGAAGCGCCTGCGGGCGCTGGGGTATCTGGATTGATTATGCGCGTTGTCTACTCCCACGCGGCTAAGTTCGCTGGAGCCGGCATGGGCTCCATTGCCTATCAATTCGTGCAGGCTATTCACCGAACCGGATATCTCCAGCGGGCCATCATCTCCTACACCAATGGTCACGACCTCCCCCCGGGGAGAGTGGTTGCCTTCCCCTGGATGCGGGTGATCGCTCGTCTGGCCCGGGATTATCAACCCCTGCGGGATGCCACCTTTGACTGGCTCGCCGCCCGCTTCGTCCAGCCCTGCGACATCTTTCACGGCTGGTCCCACCAATGCCTGCGCTCCCTCCGCCGAGCCAAAGCCCTGGGTGCCGTGACCTTCGTCGAACGGCAGAACTCCCATGAGCGCACCCAGTACCGTCTGGTCAAGGAGGAGTTCGAGCGCTGGGGATTCCGAGGATACGAACCCGTTCGACCCTGGGGGATGCGTCGGGGGCTGGCCGAATTCGAGGTTGCCGACTTCATCACCGTCCCCTCCCCCTTCGCCTTCGAGAGCATGGTAGACGAGGGGGTTCCGGAGGAGCGCCTCTTCCTGATCCCCTACGGCGTGGACACCACCCGCTTCACCCCCGGCGAACCGCCGACGGACGCTTTCCGCCTCCTGTTCGTGGGGCAAGTCTCCCTGCGCAAGGGGGTCCCTTACTTGCTCCAGGCCTGGAAAGGGCTGCGCCTGCCTAGGGCGGAACTCTGGTTGGCCGGACGGGTGACCCCCGATGCCGAGCGGGCCGTCGCCCCCTATCGGGACGACTCCACCATCCGCTTCCTGGGGCACGTTCGGGATATCCCTGCCATCTATCGCCAGGCCTGCGCCTTCGTTCTGCCCAGCATCGAGGAGGGAAGCGCCCTGGTCACCTACGAGGCGATGGCCGCCGGCCTCCCCCTCATCTTCACCTACAACAGTGGCGCGGCGGCCCGGGACGGGGTCGAGGGCATCCAGGTGCCCATCCGGGACGTGGACGCTCTGGCCGCTGCCATCGAGCAACTCTATCGAAGCCCTGACATGCGGCGGGAGATGGGCCGGGCCGGGCGGCGGCGGGCGGAGGAGTACACGTGGGAGGCGGCGGGAGAGCAATTGCTAGCTGCCTATCGGGAAGCGTTGCAGCGAAAGGGGAAAGCATGAACCGGGTACTCATCATCGGCCTGGATGGAGCCTCGCCCTATCTCGTTAAACGCTGGCAGGACGACCTGCCCAATCTGCGTCGCCTGATGGCAGAGGGGGCTTCCGGCACCCTCTGGAGCGCCATCCCGCCCCGTTCCGTCCCTGCCTGGTACTGCTTCGCCACCGGCATGAACCCGGCCAAACTGGGAGTCTTCGGCTTCAGCCAGCGCCGACCGGGCACCTACGATTACACCTTCGCCAACTTTTCTTTCTGCCAGGCTCCGCCCTTCTGGGAATGGCTGAGCCGCTATGGGGTCACCACCGGCATCGTCCACATGCCGGGCACCTTCCCGCCCCGCCCCGTCCAGGGCTTCCTCCTCTCCGGCTGGCCTGCGCCGCTGAACCGCAGCAACCTGACCTACACCTATCCCCCTGAACTCGGCCGAGAGGTGGACCGCTTCCTGGGGCAACCCTTCGAGTTCATCAGCCCCAAACCCATCGAGAGGGACAACGACGCCGAGACGCTGGCCGAACGCCTCCGCATCCTCCAGATGCACGGCGACGTGGCTCACCTCCTGCTCCGCACTTACCCCTGGCAGGTGGCCCTGGTAGTCCTCAGCTCACTGGACCGAGCCAGCCACCAGTTCTGGCGGCATATGGACCCCACTCATCCTCGACACGACCCCACCTTAGCCGCACGCTTCGGTAATGCCCTCCAGGAGATCTACCGCACCAGCGACGCGCAGGTGGGAAGGCTGTTGAGCCTGCTGGACGAAGAGGATTGGGTCTTCGTCGTTTCTGATCACGGCTTCGGCCCGACCTGGCGTACGTTCTACCTCAACGAGTGGCTCTGGCAGCAGGGCTATCTGGTGCTCAAGGACGAGGAAGTCGGGCAGGTCGGTTGGCGGACCCGCCTCCTGGGTCGCCTGACTGCCCCTCTCTTCTGGTTGAATCAGGCCTCGCCCACCTTCCGCCGCCTGGCTGCGCCCTTCAAGAAGCGTGCCCTCTCCAACTTCCTGCGTGACGAGTACGTGCGGGCCAAAGAGCATGGACTGGTGCGGCTCAATCACTTGCCCGTAGACTGGTCCCGCACCCGCGCCTATTGCCCCGATGAAGCCAGCCTCTACCTGAACCTCCGAGGGCGCGATCCGGAGGGCGTGGTGGAACCGGGAGACGAGGCGGAGCGCCTTCTGACGGAGATCGAGGAGGGCTTGCGCCATATCCCAGACCCGAAGACGGAGGAACCGGTCTCTGTCCAACTGGACCGCAAGGAGAGGATTTACAATGGCCCCTTCCTGCAGGAGGCCCCGGACCTCATCGTCGCGATGGACGACTACCGGACCGAGGTGATGGCTGAACTGGGCTTTAGAGACCTCTTTGATCCCGATCCGATCCGCAGCGGCACCCACACACCAGAGGGGCTTCTCATCGCCAAAGGGCCGGGCATCCCTGCTCACCAGCGGCTGGACGCTGGCCTCATGGATATTGCTCCGACTGTGCTGCATCTGGCTGGGGTGCCGGTGCCGAAGGAGGCAGATGGGCAGGTGCTTCTGGACCTGTTCGAAGAAGACGCCGAACCCCGGCGGAGATCGGTGGTGCGGGAACTGGCTGGCATCGGCGAGGGTGCTGGAGAGGCATACACCGCTGAGGAACTGGCTCAGGTGAAGAAGCAGTTGCAAGATTTAGGATATTTGGGATAGCGTAAAGGTTGAAGAGTCGCGGTCCTGGAGCGCCCATGAGACTTTAGGGGTATCCGTGACATCCGGTGAAGACAATGCCTGACAACGCCAACCTAACCGTAGCTCACATTAAAGATCACTTTCTGCCCAGGTCAGAGACATTCATTTTTACTTTGCTCAGCGCGCTGCGCCGCTACAGTTCCATTATCCTCAACCGCCATGCACGCCAGAATGCGCAGATTTTCCCCGTCAAGAAACACTTTTCTCCTGTCGAACGATTTGACCCGTGGGCAGGTCTGTTGGAGCGCGTGGCTCTACGATTGCTGGGCCACAGCCCATACCTGGAACACGTGCTCCGGACGGAGCAGGTGCGGCTGATCCACGCTCATTTCGGACAACTGGGGGCCTTGTTCGTGCCCGTCGCCCGCCGGCATGGCCTACCCTTGGTCACCTCCTTCCACGGTACGGATGTCTCCGTCTTCGCTGCCTACCCTGCCTGGCAACGACACTTTGAGGCACTGTGGGAATATGGCCATCGCTTCCTGGTGGTAGGGCCGGCGATGGCGGAACGCCTCAAAGCAGTAGGCTGCCCTGAGGATAGGATAGAAGTGCTGCCCCTGCCCCTCGACCTGCGGAAGTTCGGCTTCGTTGAGCGTAGGCCAGCGCCCGGCGAACCAATCTGCATCCTCACCGTGGGCCGTCTGATTCCCAAGAAGGGGATAAACATCCTTCTCCAAGCCCTGGCGACTTTGAAATCCCGTTATTCACTTCGCCTCTGGATCGCTGGCGACGGGCCTCAACGCCCTCAGCTGGAGAGCCTGACAGCCGAACTGGAGCTTGGAGAGCTAGTTGAATTCTGGGGATGGGTAGAGCATACCCGGATAGCCGACCTCATGGCCCAGGCTCACCTGTTCGTCCTGGCCAGCCGCACCGACCCGGAAACCGGGGAAACGGAAGGCTCCCCGACCGTATTGCTGGAAGCTCAGGCCATGGGCCTGCCGGTTGTCTCCACCTTTCACGGCGACATCCCCTTTATCGTCCAGGATGGGCAAACAGGGGTCCTGGTGCCCGAGGGGAATGCAGAGGCGCTGGCCAGTGCCCTAGATGAGCTCCTGCGGTATCCTGAACGGTGGGTGGACTTGGGAAGAGCCGGGCGTGCCTTCGTGGAATCACGGCATGAGATGTACCGCGTTGGCGCGCGTCTGGAAGAAATATACGACCAGTGCCTCCGGGGGGACGAGTCCACATCGTATCCCCTGCCTTGACCACACCTTCTCCCCTACCATGCTTCTTCTAGCCCACGCGCCCTTGACAATCCTCCAGAACACCTGTATAATAAACACGCGTGTTTATAAACACCTGTGTTTATTTCGAGGAGGGGCACAATGCAAATCATCCAGCGCCCGGTGACCGGAGAGGACTTCTTCGACCGGGAGAACATCTTGGAACGGCTCAATGCCCAGCGCAACTTCGCCCTTATCGGGCAGCGTAAGGTCGGCAAGACCTCCATCATCCTCGAGTACCTGCACCGCAATCCCGACCCTCAGGTGCTCACGCCCTACATCTACATCCTTTTCGAAGAGACACCTCCCTCTTTCTTCCGCAAGTATCTGCGGGCCATCCTGCTCGCCATCCTTTCGGCTGAGGCCTCCGCCGAGGCAGTGGATCCGTTCACCCCTATCGAGGAGTTGACGGCCAGTGCCGTCCAGACCCTTCCCTCTCTGGCTCCCGCCCTCATGCGGCTGGCCCAGGCGGCCAGCGGCAAACCCGATGCGGAGATGGCAGCCCAGCTTCTGGCTTTGCCAGAGCAGATTGCCATCGCCTCAGGCAGGCGCTTCTTGATCTGTTTGGACGAGTTCGCCACACTGGCCGGCTTCGATCTGCCGGTTCTGGACCTCCTGCGCCAGCGGGTCATGGAGGACCGCCACGTGCGCTACCTGGTCGCCGGCTCGGCCGTTGGCATCATGCAGAAGGTGCTGGCAGACAGCGCCGCCCCTCTCTTCGGGCATTTCGATGTCATCTGGGTGAATGCCTTTGCCTATGAAGATGCGCGGGCCTTTCTGCGCCACATCTTTGACCGGGCCGGCCTGGCCCTCCCCGAGCTCTTTCTGAATTTCCTCATCGAGTTCACGGCGGGATTCCCCTACTACCTGGCCGTCTTGGCCGAAAGCGTCGCCTTCTTCTGCCGCCAGGCCAGGAAGAGAACAGTCGAGGCAAGCTGCGTCGTCTCTGCCCTTCAGAAAGAGGTCTTCGAGACCGATGGCCGCATCTACATTCATTTCGTAGACGCCCTGGAAAAAACCCTGCTCCAACGCAACCTGGGCAAGCACCTGGAGATTCTCAAAAGCGCTGCCCCCGGAGGAATGCGTCTGACGGACATCGCCCGGCAGACAGGTTACTCACCCCAGGAGCTCAATCTCCCTATCAACTTTCTGCTGCGCGCCCGTTATCTGGCCAAGCGGAATCAACGCTATTACGTTCCCGACCCTATGCTGCGGTTCTGGTTGGAGTACTGCTATCCCCTGCAAGAGGAGGTGTATCTTGCCGACTTTGAGGTCAAAATCGAGCGCTTTCGCTCACAGGCAGAGGCCATGATCGCCGCCTATAGACGTGAGGTAGGCAAGGGCCACGAAGCTCGGATGCGGGAGCTCTTTCGGGCCTTTGATGGGCGGCAGAAGCTTCATGGTCGGTCCCTCCCCCGTTTCCGCCGTGTGGAGCGTCGGGAGATCGCCGGCGAGGAGTTCGATCTGGTAGCCGAGGTGGATGGCGCGTATTGGGTCGGGGAGATCAAGGCGCGCCCTGTTCGAGAGCGCGATGTGGAGACATTCCTGACAAAGCTGACCAGGCTGAAAGGGTGGAACATCGAGGAGAGGCTCCTCATTTGTCTGGCCGGGATCGAGGAGCAATCGGAACGCGAAGCCAGGGACGCCGGGGTGTGGGTATGGGACCTGGCGGATGTGAACACGCTGCTAAAAGCCTGCGGGCAGTTCAGGATCACCGTCTGATGGTCCCTAAGGACATCCTTTTCCTCGACCACGCCCCGGCCCTGGGCGGGGCTGAGCGCAGCCTCCTGCTACTCCTCAACCACCTGGACCGCACCCGCTGGCAACCCCACCTGGCCTGCACCGGTGGGCCGCTGGCGGAGAAGGCGGCCGCCCTGGGCGTACCTGTGCACCTTGTGCCCATGCCCCGCCTGCGCCGTTCCCCCCGCTTCCTGGCAGATTTGCTGACCGGCGCCCGCCTCATAGCCCGGCTCGCCCGGGAGACCGGCACCACCCTCCTTCACGCCAACACCGTCCGCGCCGCCTTCTACGCCGCTCCCGCAGCTCGCCTGGCCGGCATCCCCTTCGTGTGGCACATGCGCGACTTCTGGCTCTCTGAAAGTTGCCCCCGCCGCCCCTGGGCCGACCACCTGGGTAAGCGGCTGCTGTGCGCTGCGGCGGCCCGCGTCATCGCCAACTCCCACGCCGTCGCCGCCCACCTCCCCTCCCCCCACAAGGTGACGGTGGTGCACAACGGCATTGAGGTGGCGCAGTTCGACCCGGCGCTGGATGGCACCCCCTTTCGCAGGCAACACGGCATCCCACCGGACGCCCCCCTGGTAGGCACTGTAGGCCGGCTGCGCCCCTGGAAGAGGCAGGACCGTTTTCTCCGGGCGATGGCCCAGGTGGCCGAGGCGATTCCAGAGGCCCGGTTCCTTGTAGTTGGCGGAGCCGTCTTCGATGTGACCGATGACTACCCGCAGCAACTCCGATGTCTGACAGCGGACCTGGGCCTAGCAGGCCGGGTGGTCTTCACCGGCCACTTGGAAGACGTGCGCCCGGCCCTGGCGGCGATGGATGTCTTTGTGCACGCTGGGGACCCGGAGCCCTTCGGCCTGGTCAATCTGGAGGCCATGGCGATGGGAAAACCAATAGTGGCCTTCGCCCACGGGGCGCTGCTGGAAATCGTGGCCCATAGGGAGACGGGGGTGCTGGTGCCACCGGGTGACGAGGTGGCGCTGGCGGAGGCCGTCTTAGCCCTCCTAGCTGATCCGGAGAGCCGACGGGCAATAGGGTCTGCGGGCCGACAGCGGGTCAAAGCCCACTTCGATGTGACTCACCTGACCCGCAAAATCGAAGCTGTCTACGAGGGGTTGCTTGCGGGGATGAACAAAGATGCGCGTTTGTCTTGACCTTTCCCCTGTGGTATACCAGCGGGCTGGCCTGGGCACCTACGCCCACTGCCTGGCCGAGGGCCTGCTCGCCCTGGAAGACAAGCCAGCGCTGACCGCTTTCTACAACGGCGATGCGGCGCACCCGCTGCCGCCGACCTTGGCCAGCCTGCCGACCCATGCCCTGCCCCTGGCGACCAGACCCTGGCGCCTCTTGGCCGCCTTCTCACAACAGCTCAATGTCGGGCTCGACCGCTGGCTGCCGGACTGCGACCTCTTCCACGCCACCGAACATCTGCTGCCCCGACTAAAAGGCGCTCGTACGGTGCTGACAGTGCACGATCTTATCTTCCTGCTCTTTCCTGAATATCACCTGCCCCTCAATAAGTGGTTTCTCAATCGCTTTATGCCTCTCTTCGTTCGCCGTGCCGACGCCATCATCGCCGTCTCGCAGTGCACCAAAGATGACTTGATGCACTACTACGCCGTGCCATCAGAGAAGATCACCGTCGTCTACGAGGGTGTGGACGCCCGATTCCAGCCGGTGACCGATCCCGACGCTCTGGCTAGGATGCGGGCCCGCTATGGCCTGCCCGAACGCTACGTTCTCTGCGTGAGCACCATCGAGCCGCGCAAGAACCTGGCGACGCTTCTGGAGGCGTACCAGGCGCTCAGGGAGGGGGGATCTGGCTTCAAGCTCGTGATTGTGGGCAGGAAAGGGTGGCTGTACGAGGGCTTCTTCCGAAGACTGCACGAGCTGGGCCTGGAGGGCGAGGTCGTCCTCCTCGGCTTCGTCCCCGACGAGGACCTGCCTGCCCTCTACAGCGCCGCCGACCTCTTCGTCTTCCCCTCCCTCTACGAAGGCTTCGGGCTGCCGCCGCTGGAGGCCATGGCCTGTGGCACGCCGGTCATCGCCTCAAACACCTCGTCCCTGCCGGAGGTGGTGGGTGAGGCGGGCATCCTGATTGATCCCCACCACGTCGGGGGCCTGGTCGAGGCCATGGAGCGGGTGCTGATGGATGAGCCCTTACGGGCGGAGATGAGGGCCAAGGGGCTGGAAAGGGCCAGGCGGTTCATGTGGGGAAGGGCAGCCGCCATGACCCTGGAGGTTTACCGGAGTGTTTTGGGCTCCGGAAGCCGATGCCGATCCGCTTGCTGCCGGCGAGCAACGGTGCTATAATGATGGGCGAGGAAGAAAGGCCAGGGATGAGCTCCAAGGGGGTTGGAGGGCATGAAGTGAAGGACAAAAAGGCTGAGGCGCTGGCGGCAGCTAAGGCGTGCGCCGACCTGCTCAGGACCCGCTTCGGCGCCCGCCGGGTGATCATCTTCGGCTCCCTCGTCGGCGAGGGACCTTGGCATGACCGCTCCGATATTGACCTGGCGGTGGAGGGTCTGGCCGGTGAGGATTTCTTCGCCGCCTATTCGGCCTGCTGTGCCCTGTTGCCGCCCGGCCTGGGGTTGGACCTGGTGCCGCTGGAGGACGCCTATCCGGAGATGCGGGCCCGCGTCCTGGGGGAGGTGGAGATGCCTGAAGATCCTATATCGGCGCTGAAAGGATTGATTGAGGACGAGTTGACCGCATTGGAACGAGTCGCCCAGGAGATGAAGGATCTCCTGGGTGTGAGCGCCCAACCGCCAACTCGGACCGAGTTGCGGGCGATGGCCAGTATGTTGCACGAATTCTACAACGGCATAGAGCGTATTTTCCAACGCATCGCCATCCATCTGGGGGAGGGGGTGCCACGAGGGGAGTATTGGCACGTGGACCTGCTGAACCGGATGGCCGAGGAGCGAGAGGAGATACGGTCGGCGGTGATAGAGGGGACATTACGAGACAGGCTGGAGGAGTATCTGAGGTTCCGCCACTTCTTCCGTCATGCCTACGGCTACACCCTGGAGTGGGCCAAGATACGTCCCTTGGCCGAAGGGATGATGGAGACGCTGGGGGCGCTGAGAGCGCAGTTAATGGCTTTCCTGGGAAGCCTGAAGGGGCCCTGAGTTCGAAGAGGGCCCCATTTACTTGCCGGAGTGGTGGGCGAGGCGGGCATCATGGTTGACCCCGCAGGGGTTGGCGCAGATGACGTCCCGGTTGACAGGGTCGGCTTCCTGTAGTATGATAAGTGTGAACTCAGGTGAAGGGATATCTGGCATCCGGACTGGATGAGGAGGTTTAGGTGAAGCAAAAAGGGGCTGCCCCGCCATCGGCCATCCCCCTGGCCTTGGTGCAGTTGATCAAGCGCCTGACCCCCGAAGAGAAACGGGAGTTCGCCATGGCCCTCGATTGGGAGGAACTACAGAGGCTGCGGGTAGAAACGACAGGTCAGAAGAGGGAAAGACGCGTCGGTGATCCACGAATCTACGTGGGAACCACCGCCAGCGGCCTGAGTCTGGAGCTACCGCTCAAATGTGTCCTGCCTTTTGTGAGTTCTCTGCCCCATATCCTGGCCGTCGAGCAGGTAGACATCTTCGTCCAGGACAGTCAAGGCTCCAAGGAGCACAGCTGTGCCGCGGACGAGTTGGAAGGCTGGTTGGCCAGTCATCCAAACGCCTGGCAGGAAGGGGCTATCATGATCGAACTGGGCCCTCATACCCTGATCTCCGGCGGCGGAGGGTGTCTGTCCCTGGCTCTGGAAGATGTGCCTCCTGTCACTCTCAAGGAAATCGCTCATAGAGCTCTGAAGCTTTGCGGCTACAACTATGAGTTCCAAAAGGAGCGATTCTCTGCCATCGTTTGGGAAAATCGCCTCGAGGTGACGGAGTGAAGAAGAACGTCAAAGCCACCGTCAGCTTCTTCCGGCTGTTGATCGAGCACAGCCAGAAGGAATACGAACCTTCGCCAGAGCACATCCTGAAGAGGATGCTACTGCCCCTCTGCCGCAACTTCTCGCAGATCGCCAAAGAAGGGACGAAGAACGATGCCTGGGATGCTATCCAAGGTTTCTCTCAAGAGTGCAGAAGGCTGCTGGAGTGAGGCAGTGGTGCAAATGCATATTCGGCAAAATATGGAGGTATACGTATGAAACCGACGTCGGCAGTTGAAGCGGCTGAGCCGGCCTGGGACGTTGCCTATTTGTTCCCGCGCCAGGGCACGTGGAGCGAAGAGGAATATCTGAGCCTGGAGACCAATCACCTGGTCGAGTTCTCCCATGGTCATATCGAGGTGCTGCCCATGCCTACCGAAGCCCATCAATTGATCGTCGCTTACCTGTATGACCGGTTGTTGGCGTTTCTGAGGCGATATCGGCCAGGGGCGATGGTCCTGTTTGCGCCTCTGCCGGTGCGGCTATGGGCGGGCAAGTATCGCGAGCCTGATCTGATGGTGATGCTGACCGAGCACGCCGACCGCCGCCATCAGCAGTACTGGGAAGTGCCCGATCTGGTGATAGAAGTGGTCTCCCCCGACTATCGCCGTCATGACCTGGAGACCAAGCGGCGCGAATATGCCCAGGCCGGCATTCCCGAGTATTGGATTGTAGACCCGGACGAGGAGCAGATCACGGTGTTGACGCTGGAAGGGGAGAGGTACGCCGTCCACGGAGTGTTTAAGCGGGGGATGATGGCCCGGTCGGCGCTGCTGGCGGGATTTGAGGTGGCCGTAGATAAGGTGTGGGCAGCAGCCTGTCAGTAAGCCGAGAATAAGGAGCCACGTGTCTGCTCTGGTGCGCTACGTCCTCGACGCTCGTGCCGCCACCAGCCACTTCCCTGGCATTGGGCGCTACGTGATTAACCTGGCCCGGGCGATGACCCCGCTCCTCGGTGGGGACGAGCGACTGGTTCTGCTGCGCGACCCCACCCAGCTTTCCCCCTGGGACCTGAAAGCGCTGGCTGGCGAACGGGTACAGGTGATAGATGTACCCCTCTCCCCCTTCTCGCCTCGCCAGCAGTGGGGCATCCCCCGCCTCCTGCGCCGTTGTCAGGCTGGCCTCTACCACAGTCCTTACTACTCGATGCCCTACCTCCCCGGCGTGCCCACGGTGCTCACGGTGTACGACCTGATTCCGCTCCGCTACCCACAATACGTCTCAGCCCAAGCCCGCCTGCTGTTCCGCTGGATGACGGCCCTAGCCCTGCGAGCAGCAGCCTACGTCATTGCTATCTCCCAGGTCACTCGGCGCGACCTGCTGACTACTTACCATCCCCCGTCGGAGAGGGTCACTGCCATCCCCCTGGCCGCCGACCCGGCCTTCCGTCCCCAATCCCCGGAGGCCGTCACAGCCCTCCGCGTCCGCCTGAACCTCCCGGACCAGTACGTCCTCTACCTGGGCATCAACAAGCCCCACAAGAACCTGGTCAGGCTGATCGAGGCCTGGGCAGCCATCAGCTATCAGCTAGTTGTCGCCGGCTACTGGGACCCCCGCTACCCCCAGGCTCAGGAGCGGGCCCGGCAACTGAGCCTAGAGGGGTGCGTTCGCTTCCTGGGCCCTGTGGCCGAAGAGGATCTGCCGGCCCTCTACAGCGGCGCGACCTGCTTTGTGTTCCCTTCCCTCTACGAGGGCTTCGGGCTGCCCGTGCTGGAGGCCATGTCCTGCGGCGCGCCCGTGGTCTGTTCGGACACCTCCAGCCTGCCAGAGATCGTGGGTGGCGCGGCCCTGACCTTCGATCCCCTTGACGTTACGGAGATGGCGGCAAAGATCGAGGAGGCTTTGGGTGATGAGGCGCTGCGGGGGGAGATGCGGGAGCAGGGCTTGCGGCAGGCGGCGAAGTTCTCGTGGGAGCGGACGGCCCGGGAGACGCTTCGTGTATATCGGGAGGCGGCGAGCTAGTGCAGGTCCTCCACATTTACAAGGACTACTACCCCGTCCTGGGCGGGATCGAGAACCACATCAAGATGCTGGCCGAGGGGCTGATCCAGCGGGGCATAGACGTCCAGGTACTGGTCACCAACACCGGGCCGAGGACGACCATCGGGGAGATCGAAGGGGTGCCGGTGATCAAGGCCGGCTGTCCGATCCGCATCTCCGGGGCCCCCATCAGCCTCAGCTTCTACGCCTGGATATGCCGCCTGAAGCCGGACATCGCCCATCTGCACTTCCCTAATCCACCCGGCGAGCTGGGCCAGCTCCTCCTGGGGCAGAGCCAGAGGTTTGTCCTCGCCTACCACAGCGACATCGTCCGGCAGAAGTACCTGCTGCGCTTGTACAAGCCCTTCCTGTGGAAGGTCCTGGCCAAAGCCGATCGCATCATTGCTGCTACTCCCGACTACGTCCAGAGCTCTCCCTACCTCAGCCAAATGGCTGAGAAGTGCGTTATTATTCCTTATGGCATTAACTTGGCCCATTTTGAGAACGTGGGAATGGGCCAAGTTGAGGCCATTAAGAGGCGGTACGGCTACCCCTTGTTGCTATTTGTAGGACGGTTGCGCTATTACAAGGGGCTGCAATACTTGCTCGAGGCCATGCGTAGAATCGAGGCCCGGCTTCTGGTAGTGGGGACGGGGCCCATGGAAAGAGAATGGCGAGCTCTGGCTGAGGAGCTGGACTTGGGTGGCAAGGTGTCTTTCTTGGGTGAGGTCAGTGACGACGATTTGCCTCTCTATTATCACGCCTGTGACCTCTTCGTCCTGCCGGCCTCGGAACGTAGCGAGGCCTTCGGCGTGGTACAGATAGAGGCCATGGCCTGTGGCAAGCCCGTAGTCTGCACCGAACTGGGGACGGGCACCTCCTACGTCAACGTCCACGGCGAGACGGGGCTGGTGGTGCCCCCTCGCGATCCATCCGCCCTGGCCGAGGCCATCGGGCGGCTGCTGGCCGATGAGAGGTTGCGGAGGCGGATGGGGGAGCGGGGGCGGGCGCGGGTGGGCCAGGAGTTCTCCAAAGAGACCATGGTGGAGCGGGTGGTGAGGCTGTACGAAGAGTTGTTGAGCACTTGATTTTTGGGGCCGAATGGGGTAAGATTAATCCAAAGGAGCGAGGAGGTTATGAGGGTTCTGATCACCGGCGGGGCGGGATTTCTGGGCTCGGCTCTGGCCAACCACCTGGTCGAGGCTGGCCATCATGTGCGCGTCCTGGACGATCTGAGCGCCGGGGATCCCACCGCTCTCAACAGCCAGGTGCTGTTCACCCGGGGCGACGTGCGGGATATCCCCAAGCTGTGGACCCTGCTGCGGGACGTGGAGTGCGTCTTCCACCTGGCCGCGCGGGTCTCAGTGCCAGAGTCGGTTCTGTACCCGGTGGAGTACAACGCCGTAAACGTGGGGGGGACCGTCAGCCTCATGACGGCCGCGCGGGACGCGGGGGTGAAGCGGGTGGTGCTGGCCTCCTCAGGGACGGTCTACGGCGAGCAGGAAGAGCAGCCCATCAAGGAATCGGCCATCCCTCATCCCCAGAACCCCTACGCCGTGAGCAAGCTGGCCTCGGAATACTACGTCCTGGCCATCGGCACCCTGTATGGCATCGAGACGATCATCCTGCGCATCTTCAACGGCTATGGGCCGTGGCAACGGGTGCCCCCCTCCCACGCCCCGGTGATCCCCCAGTTCGTCAAGCAGGCTGTGAGCGGGGGCTCAGTGGTCATCTTCGGCAGCGGGGAACAGACCCGGGATTTCGTCTATGTGGACGATGTGGTGGCCGCCCTGGCGGCAGCGGCCAGGGCCAGGAACGTGGATCGGGCCATCATCAACGTGGGTTCCGGGCAGGAGACGAGCATCAACGAACTGGTGACCATGATCGCCCGTATCACGGATAAGCGGATCTCGCCCATCTACAGTGACGCCCAGAGCGGTGGCGTATCCCGCTCCGTGGCCGACATCCGCCTGGCCCGCCAGAGGCTGGGCTTTGAGCCCCGGGTCAGCCTGGACGAGGGCCTGCGCCTCATGGTGGCCCACTACCAGCAGATGCACCTACACCCACTGTAAGATCTCCTCAATCCTGTTCACCACGATGCAATCCGCCTCGGGAAACAACCCCCGAGGGTCCAACAGGATGGCCGTGAGCCCGGCCCATTGGGCCCCGACCACGTCGGCGATATAGTCATCCCCCACGTATACTGCCTCCTCTGGCGCCACCTCGGCCTCCCGCAGGGCCGCCTCGAAGATCCATGGGTTGGCTTTGAGGCTCCCCGCCCGGTTCAGGGGCAGGATGAAGGTCAGGTACTGAGCCAGATCGAACTCCTCGCACAGGGCCTCCAGTTCCCTGCCCCGGTTGGAGATCACGCCCAGCATGTAGCCCTCGGCCTGCAGGTGGGCCAGCGTGCGGCTCACCGAAGGCGGACAGACCATCTGGCCTGGCCCGGCAGCCATGAACCGCTCCCCGATGGCCTCGACGTAGTCCTCAACATCGCCCCGCACCCCCATCTCCTGCAGGGCGAGGCGTGTGAAATGGCGCCAGAAGGCCTCCTCCCCCAGCCTGACGAGACGCTGGCTGCCTATCTTGCTGCCCAAATAGAGATGGCTGAACCGCTCACCCCGCCGGGCGGCCTCGTCACCCACGGTCAGGCCTACCTCCTGGCAGAAGCTCAAGAACCGGGCGAAGAACTCCGGCTCGGCGTAGGCCAGAGTGCCGTCGAAGTCGAAGAAGACGGCCTTGTATCGTTTCATCGGGCTATTCCCCCTCCAGACCCTCTTGTCCTCGCTGCACCGGTCGCAGGCCCAGGGACAGCGCCTCCAGGGAGGGAGTATACCACAGATAAAGCGGCCCGTCCAGGTCCTTTCCGGACGGGCCGCAGATCAAAGGAGGAGAGTCACGGGCAGCACAGCCTCATATCCTGTGCTCCTCGTATCTGTTGATAGTGTAGATAATGATGGTGAACTCCGGTTCGCTGATGACCTTCCGCACCCGCACCGCCTCCCGATCCACCTCGCCACGGCTCAGAGGGTCGAAGGAAGCGTGGGGGAGGAGGCAGTAGTAGTAGACGACGCCGTCAATCCTGACGCCGTAGTAGTTGCTGGACTTGACCCACACGTTCTCATCCAGTTGCACCAGGGGATCGTCGCCCCGCCGGCCCTCAACGTAGGCCATGACCACCTCGGCGAAGTCGGAACTCCGCCCCAGGTGGCTGGCTTCTACCACCGGGGACGGAAAGTCGGGCGGCGAGCCACAGCCTCCCAGAGTGGCCACGGCCCCCAGACCAAGGAGCAGCCACCCGCTAAGCAAGAGCCTGATCTTTCCTCCCAGCCTGACCACGTTTTCACCTCTTGATCTGCACCAACCCATCTGTGGCTTGTCCCGCGTCTACTATATAGACGTACAAATCCCCACCGCGTTACGCCCGCCCAGTCCCCTTCAAAAGTAGCAGACCCTACCTCTAATAACGGAAGAAGAGCAGGTATTGTTATGAGCCAGAGGGCAGGTGCGGTCAGGAGCAACAAAAAAGGGGGCTTTCACCCCCGGAGCCAATATCTCCTCTCCTCGAGCCCTATGGCTGGGTGACGGTGATGCGCACAGAATCATTGGCCAGCCCCCCTCGCCCGTCGTGCACGGTGACGGTGATGGTGACCGTCACTTCCGTCATTGAGTCATCCAGGTCGTAGTTGGCCCAATAGGTCACCTGGGAATGGTCCTCGTCTTCGTCTTGCAGGAGGCCAATGGTGGCCCACCAATCATAGGTCAGGGGATCGCCATCGGGGTCCGAGGCCTGGCAGGTGAGGATGGAGGTCTCCCAGGTCTGGATGGTGCAGGGTTGGCAGGTGATTCCATTGATCACCGGCGCCCGGTTGGGCTGGGGATAAGGCGTGGGCGAGGGGGTCGGCGAAGGGGGCAGCGGCGTGTCCGTGGGTGGCGGATAGGGCTTCGGCGTCAGGGTAGGGGAGGGGGGCAGCGGCGTGTCCGTGGGCGGTACGGGCGTTGGCGTGGCCGTCGGTGGTGGAAGGGTCTCCGTTGCCGTGGGTGGTACGGATGTCGGCGTGGCCGTCGGCGGCTC
>JBHIEC010000032.1:0-15939 GCA_046760425.1 Anaerolineae bacterium | reverse complement strand
TGGAGACTTCGGAAGTCTGGGTTTTGTTAGATAACTGAAAAGCCCTGGCCGACTACCCTCCTTGACAAAGGGCTTAAAATATGTTATAATGTAATCGGTTTCAGTAAACGATTACAAACTTCTGCAGAGGCAGGCCTGAGTGGTCACCGTTAAGGATGTAGCAAAGTTAGCTGGGGTCTCCACCGCTACGGTGTCGCGCGTCCTGAACAATCACCCGCATATCGCTGACGAGACTCGTTCCAGGGTGTTGTGGGCGATGGAGCAACTTGGCTACCAGCCGAGTCGGGTTGCGCGGCGATTGCGGATGAAGAGCACTCAGATCCTTGGCCTTATTATCTCTGATATTGCGAATCCCTTCTTTACCTCCGTTGTTCGCGGCATCGAGGATGTCGCCTACGCCAACCAGTATAGCTTGCTCCTCTGCAACTCCGACGAGGACCCCGCCAGAGAGAGCCTGTACGTTGATGTTTTGCAGGCTGAGCGGGTTGCTGGGATCATCATCTCTCCTGCTGATGAGAATAGCACCTCTTGTGAACCTCTTCTCAAGAACGGTGTGCCCATCGTGGCTATGGACCGCCGATTGCGTCAATTCGATGTAGATACAGTGCTTGTGGATAACGTGAAGGGGGCTTATCAGGCCACCAGCCATCTGATCCGCTTAGGCCACCGTCGTATTGGACTGATCGGAGGGCCACCTCGGATTACCACGGGAAGAGAACGGCGAGAGGGGTACGAGAAGGCTCTGAGCGAACACGGGTTGGAGGTAGATCAAAGTCTGATCAAAATCGGGGATTTCAAGCAGGATAGTGGTTACCAGAGGGCTTGTGAATTGTTGGAGATGGATGACCCCCCTACGGCGATCTTTACGGCCAACAATCTGATGACGCTGGGGGCCCTGAATGCCATTCATGAAAAGGGCCTGAACATCCCTCGAGATGTAGCCATCGTCGGTTTTGACGACATGCCTTGGGCACCATCATTAGATCCCCCTCTGACCGCTGTGGCTCAGCCAACGTATGAGCTAGGCTGCACCGCTGCCGACTTGCTCTTACAAAGGATCGCTGATAAGGATCGGGAGATCGTGGAGATGAAACTGGAGCCTACCCTGATTATCAGGGATTCATGCGGTTACAACGAGAAGAGGGGGCAGAACAAGGGTGGGAACCATGGCGCTTGATGCGCTTGGGACCCATCTTTTTTGGTAAGAAGGGGGGTGGGAGCGCTATTCTGAGCTTTGGCTAGAGGATGCTCAGCGACGAGCATCGAGGAGTTCTTCTGAAAAGCAAGGAGGAGAAGGCAATGAAATACCTGAAGTTGAGCTGCATGCTCGCTACGATCCTGATGGTTCTGCTGGCTGCCTCTTGTGGCCCCGCACCCACTCCGCAGGTGATCGAGAAGCCGGTTGTCGAGACCGTCATCGTAGAGAAGGAGGTGCCGGTGGAGAAAGAGGTGGTCAAAGAGGTGGTCGTCACACCCACCCCCGTGGCAAAGCCCTACGAGGGGGTGGAGGTCAACATCCTGACCTTCACCGGCCCCCAGATCGCCGAACCGCTCCAGCGGCGCGGCCCTGACTTCACCAAGCTGACCGGTGCGAAGATCAATGTGATCGTCGTCCCCTTCAGCGACCTGTACACGAAGATACTGACCGACCTGGCAACAGGGACGAACGCCTTCGACGCCTTCGTGTTCGCGCCGCAGTGGATGGTTGACTACATCGTCCCCGGCTACCTGGAAGACCTGACCGACCGGGTGGCGGCCGACGAGGCGTTGGAGTGGGAGGATATCGCGCCCTTCTTCCGCGACTTCAGCGCCACCTATGAGGGCCGCATCTACACCATCCCGCTGGACGGAGACTTCCAGATGGTCTACTACCGCACCGACCTGCTGGAGGAAGCGGGCTTTGAGCCGCCGGAGACTTGGGAAGACTACCTGGAAATCGCCAAATACTTCCATGGCAAGGACCTCAATGGCGACGGCGACCCCGACTATGGCTCGTGCATTTCCAAGAAGCGCGCTGCCCAGGCCTACTGGATGGTCTGGTCGGTGGCCGCTGGCTTCCTGCAGAGCAAGGGCACGGCTCAAGGGTCTTTCTTCGACCTGGAGACGATGGAGCCCCTGGTGAACAACGAGGCTTTTGCCGCTGCGCTGGATGTCTATAATGAAACCACCAAGTATGGTCCGCCGGACGAGCTGGTTCTTGACGTCGGTGACACGCGCTCTCTCTTTACCGCTGGCCGTTGCGCCCTCTCCCTTGACTGGGGGGACATCGGCACGCTGGCCATTGATCCGGAAACCTCGGTGGTGATGGACAAGACCGGCGCTGTCATCCTGCCCGGTACACGCCGGGTGCTCGACCGAGCCACCGGCAAGCTGGTGGACTGCGATGAGGAGACCTGCCCCTACGCCATCAACGGGGTGAACCACGCGCCGTACGCTGCTTTCGGCGGATGGTCGGGCGGGATCAACGCTGCTGCCGATCCCATCGTCAAGGACGCGGCCTACGACTTCTTCTCCTACATGTGTCAGCCGGCCCAGTCCAACGTGGACGTCACCATCGGCATTACGGGCTACAACCCTTATCGCATCTCGCAGTTCCTGAACCGCCAGCAGTGGGTGAAAGCGGGCATGAGCCCGGAGGCGGCCGCTGACTACCTGGGCGCCATCGAGGAGAGCCTGAAGAGCCCGAACATGGTGCTGGACCTGCGCATCCCGCAGAACCAGCGTTACCAGCAGGTCGTGCTCGACACCGCCATCAGCCAGTTCCTGGCCGGTGAGATCACCAAAGAAGAGTGTATGAAGCAGATCTACGATGGCTGGGAGGAGATCACCGAAGAGCTCGGCCGCGAATCGCAACTGGAAGCCTATCGCGCCAGCCTCGGTGTCGTCCGATAGACCCATGAAGGTTGAACGACCTGTTGAACGGCAACCTCAAGGCCCGGCCCTGTCCGGGCTGGGCCTTGAGGCTCCCCTCTGGAAGAACCTATTGCATGAGCTGACCACACGGGCAGACCGCCTGGCCGGCAATGTCTTCTTGTTGCCTGCTGTCCTGGTCGTGCTTTTTCTGTCCATCTTCCCGTTAATCCTCTCCTTGTATATGTCGCTGGCACGCTTGAAGTTCGTCAAGGGCGGGTTCGAGATTAACTTTGTCGGGCTGGCCAACTATCGCAAGTTGCTGGTGGGCAGCGAGAAAAGGCACTTCCTGGGCATTATGGCCGGTCCCTCGCCGGTCGGTTGGCTGGTGTTCGCGGTGATTATCGCGCTCTTGGTCCTGTACCTGGTGCGCTATGTCCGCAGCCGATCGTTCTCCGTCGGGGGATTGTTGGGGCGTGTCGTGGTCACTGTCCTGGTGAGCCTGGGGGCCTGGTACCTGTTGGGGACCCTTAGCTCGGGTGGTCGGCCGGGAACGCTGGTCGTTACCTGGATCTATGTGTTTGTTGGAATCGCCGTTCAGTACGTCCTTGGGCTCGTCCTGGCGTTGCTGACCACACAACGCCTCCCCGGCCGCCGGTTCTTCCGGGTCGTCTTCTTGCTGCCGATGATGATCACGCCGGTGGGGGTGGCTTATTTGTTCCGTATGTTGGTTGATACCGACAAAGGGCCATTCCAGCCGATCTGGCAGGGAGTGGGGCTGGCTGGCTTCTCGTGGGTTAACGATCCGTGGGGAGCGCGCGCGGCGGTGATGATCGGCGATATATGGCAGTGGACCCCCTTCATGTTCATTGTGCTGCTAGCTGCCCTAGAGGGCCAATCCGTCGAACTGATCGAAGCCGCGCTGGTGGACGGGGCCAACCGCTGGCAGATCTTCTGGCACATCACCTTGCCGCAGATCCTGCCGGTCAGCACGACTCTGATCCTGATTCGGATGATTGAGGCCTTTAAGATTGTGGATTTGCCCAACGTGCTGACCAATGGCGGGCCGGGTACGGCTACGGAGTCGCTGACGCTGCAGGCCTACATTACCTGGCGCTCCCTCGACTTAGGCGGTTCGGCGGCCATTGCCTATATCCTGTTGTTGGTCGTCACCTTTATCGCCATGTCGTATGTCAATCTGATTCGTCGCCGCCTGGCGGAGGAATGAGGGACGTGATCAGATCCCTGTTTCGGCGCAAGTCAATCTCTACCCTATCTCCCGCGGGGATGGTGTTATCATACCTGGCCTTGGGGATATGGGCCTTGGTGGTGCTGTTCCCCCTCTATTGGCTTCTCGTTACCTCGTTCAAACTGCCCATTGATGTGAACACAGGGCCGTTTTACATACCCGGTGTGGATTTCAAGCCCTCGTTGCATGCCTGGCACTACATCCTTGTGGGGGATTTGAGCAACGACACCATACGGCCATACATCAACACCGTTATTGTTGCTCTCACCAGCACCTCGCTTGCTCTGCTGCTTGGAACGATGGCGGCCTATGGCCTGATGCGCTTCCGCTACCAGCCTCGCATCGGCACGATCCTGAGCTTCATCGGCTGTCTGGCACTGGCCATCGTCGCTGTTACCCTTGGAGTGCCTTGGCAGATAGCCCTAGCCGCCAGCGGTGTTCTCTTCATCATCCTGTTGCAAACTATCGGCCGGCGCTTTAGGCGATCTCTGGGCAACAACGACATCGCTTTCTGGCTGATCTCCCAGCGTATGCTGCCGCCGGTCGCGGTGGTGATCCCCATCTATGTGCTGTTTCAACGGCTGCATCTGCTGGATACACGGGCGGCCCTGATTATCACTTACGTGGCCTCCAACCTGCCCATTGTGATTTGGCTTATGCGAGACTACTTCCAGACCATCCCTGTTGAACTGGAGGAGTGCGCAGCCATTGACGGCGCATCACGCTACCGGATTCTCTGGTCCGTTGTGCTGCCCCTCTCCGTGCCCGGCCTCGTCGCCACATTTCTGTTCGTGCTGGTTTTCGCCTGGAACGAGTACCTGTTGGCCCTGTTTCTTTCGAGCTCACGGGCTCAGACGCTGCCGCTGACGGTGGCGGCCCAGAACGCTACCCGGGGACCGCAGTGGTGGTATATGTCGGTCCTGATTCTGATCATGATCGTCCCCGTCATCGGCATGGCCATTGCCCTGGAACGCTACATTGCACGCGGGTTATTGGTCGGCGCCATCAAGGGGTGACCAGCGAAGCGGCTCTTCAAACTGGCGAGAAGTGGCGGTCTTCAGCCCCGGCTCCATCAGACTGATGGTCACTCACTTCAAGAAGCTGCCACCGCGGGCCTCTTATGCTATCCCCAACCACTATTTCCCCATGGCGCTGGACCTGCTGGCCCGCCGCGTGGTAGACCCCGACCTGCTCGTCCCAGGGCAGGGGCAAGCCCTGCCCCTACCCGATGGTGGAACACGAAAACGGGGTAGGGGCAACCCTCGCGGTTGCCCTTGCTGATTGTCACGAAAGGAGATGGTCCGATGGCAGAAGCAATTCGCCTTGGAGAGACGGTGAGCGCAATGGAAGAGAGTACGCCAGCGATCGGGGTTTTTGTCGCCGGGGATCCGCGCATAGACGAAGAGAGCCGACAGCGATGCCGGAACATCGTCAAAATGGCCGCTGATATTCTGGCGGAGCGGGTGAAGCTGCCGGATGGCTCTCCGGTCAGGGTTGTCTGGTCGCCGGTGCTGGTGGACGGCGAGCCGCAGGCGGACATCGTGGCCCGGCAATTCCTGGATGCAGGGGTGAGGGTGCTGGTCTGCACGCCGGACACCTGGGCCTTCCCTCAACTCAGTGTGATTTCGCTGCTACAGCAATTCCCCAAGGATACCCCCATCAATTTCACCTGCGGGAACAGTGGTCCCAAGCCAGGCGTGGTCTTCTCCCACGCCATCAACGGCGCGCTGGCTCAGTATGGACGGCTCTCACACTTGAACGTGGGCACCTGGCCTGATACGGGGATGTACCCGGTGATGAGTGAGTCTACCGCCCAGGCTCTGGTGGATTGGGCTTTTGCGGCCATGACCACTCAGGCGTTAAAGGGCCGCCGGGTTGTGATTTTCGGGCACGACTCCATGGGCATGGAGACTGCCCTGGCGCACGTCTTGCCCACCCGCCGGCAGTTTGGCATCGAGATCACCCGGCTGGACATGAAGCTCCTGGCTGATATGCTGAACAAGAAAGCGTACGACGCCGAAGAGCTGAAAGCCTTCCGCGCCTGGGTTGACCAGCATCTGGGGGGACGATTGGAACTGCGCGGCGAGGAGGATTCCGAGCGCTTCAACCAGAGCCTGGCTCTGTATCTGATTGTACGCGATCTGCTGAAGGACCTCAACGCCGTAGGCGGGGGGTTCATGAGCCAGTTGGAGTGGGGCTCTGATCTGCGGGGCATTCCGTTGCCGGTGGCCGATGCCATGGAATCCTTCTTCAACTCCACCTTCGACCACAATGGGCGGAAAGTCCCCCTGCCCTTTGCCACCGAAGCGGACGTGCAGGGCCTGCTAACGATGCTCTTCTTCTCCGCCTTGACGGGTGGCAATCCTCCGCTGTTCATGGATTTCCGTAAAGTGTGGGAGAAGTGGGAGCTGGACCAACTGATCGAGGAGCTGGGCGTCGAGGTTGACGAGAATGAACTGTGGGTGCAGAAGGGGCTGGTGGACGGTGACAACTCGGGCAGTGCCTCGCTAGACTGGGCAGCCAGACCGGGGGCCAGCATCGAGGAGATCATGTCCCAAGTGAGCATGCCCCTGGCGGATGAGCACTACTTCCCTGGCATGGGCAATTCGGTCACCTTCGTGTCCCCTGGAGGGTTGGAGGGTATCGCCGGTCGGTTGACCTACAGCAGTCTGTCGGATATGTTCAGCTTGAGCTGGGATGAGGCGACTACGGCGGAAGTACCGGAGAAGCTGGCCCAGGCGCTTTGCCAAGCGACGACGCCTGAGTGGCCACATACGTTTGTGGTGCCGAGGTACGCGACGATGGGCGAGTATAAGCACTTCGCGCCAGCCAACCACTTCCATATGATCCAGGGTCTGAGCCCGGCGCGGCTGGAATACTGGATGGACCTGAACAACGTGTTATCTCAGGCCAACTGGGCAGCCCGGCCTGCCTACATTGAAGGCGTGGATCGGCCGATCCCGCTTCTCTATTTAGCGAATGGCGGCGAGACCAACGCCAAGTTGATGTTAGGCAAAAGGATGTAGGAGGGCACGTGAAGAGCGACCGCGGCGACAGCAGATATATCCTGGCCCACGATCTGGGCACCACGGGCAACAAAGCCAGCCTCTTCGACATCGAGGGGAGGTTAGTAGCCAGCACCTTCCGAGGGTATGGGACGGTCTACCCCCATCCTGCTTGGGCCGAACAGGACCCGGCCGACTGGTGGCGAGCAGTGTGCGACTCGACCCGGGAGCTGGTGGCTCAGGCATCTGTCTCCCCAGCCGAGGTGGCCGTCGTCAGCTTCAGCGGCCAGATGATGGGCGCCCTGCCCGTGGACAGGAGCGGCACCCCTCTTCGCTCGTCTATCATCTGGGCCGACCAGCGGGCCGTGGCCGAAGCCGATCTTCTGGCTGAGACCTGTGGCGCAGCCGAGATCTACCGCCGCACCGGGCACCGCGCCGGAGCTTCCTACAGCGGGCCCAAGATATTGTGGGTCAAGAACCATCAACCGGATATCTACGCCCAGGCCCACAAGTTCCTCCAGGCCAAGGACTACGCAGCCTACAGGCTCACCGGTAACTTTGCCACCGACTACTCCGATGCCTCTGGCACCAACCTCTTCGATCTCGATGGGAGGTGCTGGGCTGAGGACATCCTGGAGGCCATAGATATTGATGGGGCGCTCTTACCGGAGCCCCATCCCTCCAACGCCGTGATCGGCGAGGTGACCAGGGGGGCGGCCGAGGAGACGGGGTTGGCCCCCGGGACGCCCGTGGTCATCGGTGGGGGTGATGGGGCCTGTGCCACCGTGGGAGCCGGGGCCGTGGACGTGGGCGATGCCTATAACTATATCGGCTCGTCCTCTTGGATCTCCGTCGTCAGCCGCAGCCCCATCTACGATCCTAAGCGGCGCACTTTCACCTTCGTCCATCTGGACCCTGAACTGTACTTCCCCACCGGCACCATGCAGGCCGCTGGCGGCGCCAGAGACTGGTTGATCCGGGTGTTGGGGGAAGAGGTCTTGGATTCGGCGATAGCGGAGGCTGAACCAGGCGCCCAGGGGCTGCTTTTCCTGCCCTACCTCATCGGTGAACGGAGCCCCCATTGGAATCCTCGTGCCCGCGGTGCCTTCGTCGGGCTAACCGTGAAGCACGGCCGGGCCGAGGTTGCGCGGGCGGTGCTGGAAGGGGTGGCCTTCAACCTGAGGATGATCCTGGATGCCTTTCTGGAGCAGGGTGTTACCATCGAGGCCATGCGCCTCATCGGCGGGGGGGCGCAGAGCGCACTCTGGCGGCAGATCCTGGCCGACGTTTACGGCTTGCCCATTCTGCGCCCCACCCTCCTGGCCGAGGCCACCTCGTTGGGAGCGGCCATCGCTGGCGGCGTGGGCGTGGGCCTCTTCCCCAATTTCAGCGTGGCCCACGAGCTCGTTCAGGTGGAGGAGGCCGAACGGCCCAATGCGGCGGCGCAGGCGCGCTACGCCGAGCTGTATCCCCTGTTCCAAGAAACTTATCGGGCTCTGGAGCTGATATACGAACGACTGGCGGCGTTGGCGCAGAGCTGAAAGCACGGGCTGGAAGCCCCGTGCTCAAAGGACGAAGCCCCTTCGGGGCTGGGCCTGAGCCCGCAGGGCTTGGTTCTCTGAGCCTGATGGTCTGGCCTCGGGCGAAGCTTTGGAGAATCACTCATGTCCGCATCCGAAACGGTTATCCACATTAATCCGCATTTCTTTTCTGAGCGTGAGCAGGTCCTGGTCGAACATGGCCCGCTGTCAGCCATCGCCTTCCGCTACGATAGCGGCGTGTGTGGCTTGCGGCTGGAAAACGAGCGGGGCTACATCACCATGCTGCCCTTCCAGGGGCAACAGATCTGGGATGCGGTGTTCGACGGGCGCGTGCTGACCATGCGCTCCATGTTCCGGGAGCCCAGGCCGACGCAGGTCTATCTGGAAACCTATGGCGGATTCTTGATCCACTGCGGCGCCACGGCCATGGGTTGCCCGGGCGAGAAGGATACGCACCCGCTGCACGGGGAGCTTCCCAACGCACCCTATCAGAAGGCATGGCTGGTGATCGGCGAGGACGAGCAGGGGGCATACACGGGGCTCAGTGGTGAGTATCAGCACACCGTGGCCTTCAACCATAATTACGTCGCCAGGCCGAAGGTGAAACTGTACGCCGGTTTGACGAAAATCCCCATCTCCATCACTATCGAGAACCTGAAGCGGACGGAGATGGAGCTGATGTACCTGGCCCACGTCAACTTCCGGCCTGTGGACAACGGCCGGCTGGTCTACAGCGCGCCCTGCACGCCAGAGCACGTCCGGGTGCGTACGAGCATCCCCTCTCACATTCACCCCCCGGCGGGGTACGTCGAGTTTCTCCAGGAACTGAAGGCGCATCCCGAACGGCACAACGTGCTCCTGCCGGGGCTGGCCTTCGATCCAGAGGTGGTTTTCTTCATAGACTACCTGGCGGACGAGGACGGCTGGGCGCACAGCATGCAGGTGCACCCCGACGGCTCGGCCGATTTCATCAGCCATCGTCCCGACCAGTTGGATCACGGCATCCGCTGGATCTGCCGCACGCCCGACCAGGATGCGCTGGGGCTCTGCTTGCCGGCCACGGCGGAGCCGGAAGGGTACCACGCGGAGAAGGCCAAGGGGAACATCCGCATCCTTCCCGCCGGCGGCTCGGTTCGCTTCGATATGGAAGCCGGCTACCTGACGCCGGAAGAGGCGCAGGATATGGAAGCCAGGATCGAGCGGGTTTTGGAGGTTGGATATGAGAGCTCTGTGGGGCAAGGCGCCCTTTCAATTTCAGATGCGGGAGCTGCCGACGCCTGAGCCCGGGCCGGGTGAGGTGGTGGTGAAGGTAGCTGCCTGCGGTATCTGCGGCACCGACCTGCACTTCCTGCGCCACAATGAGGACTGGACGCCGCTGGGCCACGAGGTGGCGGGCACCATCGTCGCCGTGGGGCCATACGTGAGCCGCTGGCGGGGTGGCGAGGAGGTCATCGTGGAGAACCACACGGCCTGCGGTGTCTGCGAGCAGTGCAAGAACGGCCGGGCCCTCTACTGCCAAAACCTGACCACCTACATGGAAGACCGCGCTGGCTTCGCCGATTATCTGCGGGTGCGGGCGGACATGGTACAGGCCTACGATGCGGAGGCGCTGACCCCGCGCCAGGCCGCGCTGGCCGAGCCGCTGACAGTGGCCCTCGATCTCCTCCAGCGCGCCGATCCAGACCTCAATGACGAGGTGGCGGTCTTCGGCCCCGGGCCTATTGGACTGATGGTCACCCGCCTGGCGAAGCTGCGGGGGGCGCGGCGCGTCTTCCTCACCGGCTCCAACCGCTCTACACCGCGCGGCCGCCATCGCCTGGAGGTGGGGCGGCAGATGGGAGCCGACGTCGTCCTGGCCGATGCCGAGGACGACATCGTGGCCCAGATCAAGGCCGCCGTGCCGCAAGGGGTGAATCGGGTGCTGGTGACTGCACCGCCACGCACGCTGCTGCAGGCTTTCGAGATCGCCCGCTTCGGGGCTATCATCGGCTTCATCGGCATCGAGTTCGGCGAGGGCGGGAAGGTCACCTTCGACGTCAACGCCTTCCATTTCAGGAAGCTGCAACTGCGGGCCTCCCACGCCATCCCCAACCACTATTTCCCCCTCGCCCTGGACCTCCTCGCCAGGCGGGTGGTGGATCCGCAGGCCTTGATCACTCACATCTTCCCCCTGGCAGAGGCGGAGAGGGCCTTCCAGGTGGCCGTCAACCCTGAAGAGGAGGTCGTCAAGGTGGTGATCACCCCTGACTAGAAGGAGCGAGGGTTTCGGGGACGCCTTGAGGTAGACATGGTGACTTTTCTTGAATGGGAGGCGGTCTTTGTTTGTTGAAACCAAGGGGCCCCCTTGTATCTGAGAAAGGGTGATAGGGATGACGGAGTACAAGCCCCCCTACGTGTTGGGGATCGACTCTGGCACTCAGAGTCTGCGTTCCGGCCTCTTCGATCTGGAGGGCAGGCCGCTGGTCTTCGCCACTCGGGAGTACCCGGTGTACCATCCCAAACCCGGCTGGGCGGAGCAGGAGCCGCAGGATTGGTGGGAGGCGACGGGGGCCACGGTGCGGGAGTGCCTGGCCAGGAGCGGGGTGCCCCCCGAGGAGGTCGTCGGGCTGAGCCTGGACAACACCTCCTGCACCATGCTCCCGGTGGGCAAGGACGGCAACCCCCTGCGACGGGCCCTGCTCTGGATGGATGTGCGGGCCCACGACCAGGCTGAGCGGGTGACGGCCAGCGGCGACCCCATCCTCAAATACGTCGGCCACATCGAATCGCCAGAATGGATGCTGCCCAAGGCTCTGTGGATCAAGGAGAACGAGCCCCAGATTTACCGACAGGCGGACAAAATCGTGGAGAGCCTGGACTGGCTGACTTACAAGCTGACCGGGCGCTGGGTGGCTTCCATCAACAACGTCACCTGCAAGTGGAACTATGCCCGCCCGGAGGGCGGCTGGTCGCAGAAGCTGCTGGCCGCCGCGGGGTTGGATGACTTGCCCACCAAGTGGCCGACCGAGGTGCTGCCGGTGGGGGCGCCGGTCGGCCCGTTGCTACCGGAGGTGGCCGCTGAGCTGGGCCTGGCCCCTGGCACCCCGGTCATCGAGGGCTGCATTGACGCCTACGCCGGGATGATCGGCTTGAACGTGGTCCAGCCGGGCCGCCTGGCCCTGATCATGGGCTCTTCCACCTGCCACCTGGCCGTGAGCGAAGAGGGGGTCTTCGGGTCCATGGCCTGGGGGCCGTATCCGGATGCTGTGATCCCCGGCCTCTGGATCCTGGAAGGGGGTCAGGTTTCGACGGGCTCCATCGTCAAGTGGTTTGCCGACAACTTCGCCTACCGGGAGCAGTTGGAGGCGCAGGAGAGGGGGACAAGCGTTTACGAAGTCCTGGACGAGAAGGCCGCCGAAGTCCGCCCCGGTGCCGAGGGGTTGATTCTCCTGGACTACTGGCAGGGCAACCGCTCGCCCCTGCGGGATCCTCTGGCCCGGGGGGTCGTATGGGGCCTGAGCTTGAACCACGGTGTGGGACACCTCTTTCGGGCCATCTATGAGGGGACCGCTTACGGCACTCGACACATCCTGGAGGACATGGCCGGAGCAGGGCTTCAGGTGACGGAGATGTATGCCTGCGGCGGCGGGACCAAGAGCTCCCTGTGGATGCAGATCCACGCCGACGTCTGTCAAGTGCCCATCACTTTGACGGAGGTGCAGGAGGCCACGACACTGGGTTCGGCCATTTGCGCCGCAGTGGGAAGCGGCCAATACGAGAGCCTGCAGGAGGCGGCGGAACGGATGGTGCGGCTCACGCGCCGGGTGGAGCCCAATCCGGACTTGGAAGAGGTCTACGACTTCTATTTTGAGAACTACGTGGCCACGTATCCGGGGCTGAGGGACCTCATGCACCAGGTCACGGCCCGGGTGGAGCGGGAGGGGTGAGCGCTGGTGCCCGAGGGGTGTTATCTCTCAGTGACCTTCCCCTGAGCGAGAAAGGGCTCCCCATACCCTCCAGATCTTGGCATCGGGATGCTAAAGAGGTCGGCGCTGACAACGTGATCCTCCTCGGACCGCCCTTCCGTTTCGACAAGGAGAACATCGACCAGTTCCACTTCTAAGCCAGGGGGGAGACGGCTGGCTAGGGGAGGGCGCGAGCTCTCCCCTAGCTTTGTCGGTGGAGGTATAGGATGCAGGATACAGGATGCAGGATCCAGGTGCGGGAGGCGAGGCTGAGCGATGAGGCAGCTATTGCCGATCTGTTGAGACAACTGGCGGAGATGACCGAGGGCGGGTCTTTCTCACCAGCCTGGGTGGAGGCCAACCTGGCCCCCATGCTGGAAGATGATGACTATGTCCTGTTGGTAGCTGAGGTTCAAGGACAAGTTGTAGGCTTGTTGACCCTCCATCTGCGGCGGACGCTCTTCCATCCCACACCGGTGGCCCTCGTTGACGAGTTGGTGGTGGATCGGGCCTGCCGAAACCAAGGCGTAGGACGACGGCTGGTGGAGGAGGCCATCTGGGTGGCCCACGCACGCAGCGCCTGCGAGTTGGAGGTCAGCACTGAGCGGTCCAACCAGGCCGCCCAGGCTTTTTATCGTCGGCTGGGCTTCGGCCACGAAGCCGTGCTTATGGAGCTGGAGTTCGACGCATAGGAGTGAGAGCATGGATGTGGAGCGAGAATACGCCTCATGAGCGCTGAGGCGGTGGTCCGCATCCACACCCGGCCGGACGAAGCATATCGGCGGGGAGAGCTGCTGGGGCGATTTGGATAAGGAGCATCGTGTTGAGCCAACGCACCGTCGTCCTCGACATCGGCATTAATGGCGCGTTTCTCACCCGCCGCTGGGAGGAGCCTGAGAACTGGATGCGCCTCACCAAGGAGCTGGGCTACCCCTACCACGAGTTCTGCGCCGATGTCCTGGACCCCTTCTTCAGCGGCGATCGGGAGTATCAGCTCTGCACCGCCCGACAGGTGCGGGAGGCGGCGGAGAAGTACGGGGTTACTATCACCGACATCTACACCGGCATGGCCACCCATCGCTTCCATGGCCTCTCCCACTCGGACTCCGCCGTGCGGGCCCGCATGCGGGAGTGGATCGTGTGGTGCATGGATATCGCGCGCGCTATGGGGGTGGATCGCATCGGGGGGCACTGGGATGCCTGCTCCGTTGAGGTGTTGAGCGACTCTGCCCGCTACCAGGCCACGGTGCAGGAGACCCGGGCCCAGTTCCGCCAACTGGCCGCGATCGCCAGGGAGAAGGGGCTGGCTGCCATCTACAATGAGCAGATGTACATCCCCAGCGAGGTGCCGTGGACCATTCAACAGGCCTATGAGTTCCTGGAGGCGGTGAATCGGGACAACGATGGGGTGCCCATCTACCTCACCGTTGATACTGGCCATGCGGCGGGGATGCACTACGGGGCGGAGGGCGAGGATCTGGACTACCGGGTCTGGCTGCGCCACTTCGGGGCCGTGAGCGAGATCGTGCACCTGCAGCAGACGACGCCTGATGCCAGTGCCCATTGGCCCTTCACTGAAGAATACAACGCTCGAGGGTGTGTGCGCATCGAGGAGGTGCTGGCGGCCATCGAACACGCCCACAGGCGCTGGTCCGAAAACCCCCTGTCCGCTTTCATGCGGCCGGTGGAATGGACGATCCTGGTAGCCGAGATCATCCCCGCCTCGATCAAGACGGAGGCGATTCTCCTGGCCGAGCTGGAGGAGACGGCCCGCCACCTGCGCCGCTACGTGCCCCAGGATGGTCTAAGCTGGACGTTTCTGTGAGGCACCGCATAAATGACGGTGCCTGGGTTGTTTTCACCCCAGGCGGCGCGATTCATCCGCCGCCCCTTTTCCTGGGACATAGGAATGACAGACGACACCCTGCAATGCTACAAGAGAGCCGAAGGGCCTCTTCCCAAGACCATGTTGGCCTGGCCTCTGTACGGGGCGGGGTTCGAGAACCTGGGCCGGGACTGCCAGCCAGTGGAGACGCCGGTGCCGGAGTACGGACCCGACGAGCTCCTGGTACGCCACGACGCCTGCGGCCTCTGCTTCTCCGACATCAAGATCATCCGCATGGGGGGCAACCATCCCCGGCTCTACGGGCGGGACCTGGCCAAAGAGCCCATCGTCCAGGGCCACGAGGTGTCCCTGACGGTGGTGGGCGTGGGCGAGAACCTGAGGGACCGATTTCGGATCGGGGACCGCTTCGTCGTCCAGGCGGACATCTACTATCAGGGGAAAAATCTGGCCTACGGCTACGTCTTCGCCGGCGGGCTGGCCCAGTATGCTGTGGTCGGCAAGGAGATTCTGGAGGGCGACGAGGGCTGCTACCTCCTCCTCGTCGGGGAGGAGGCTGGCTACGCTGAGGTGGCCCTGACGGAACCCTGGGCCTGCGTCGAGGCGGCCTACTCCATCCAGCACCGTGCAGGGGTGAAGGAGGGCGGGGTGGTCTGGATCGTGGGAGCCGGCGGCGTAGGGGATTACAGGCTGGATGGGCTTTTCCATCCCCGCAAGGTGATCGCCTCTCATCTCCCCCCTGTTTTGAGCAGGACCCTGCGGGAGCTGGCGGAGGCCAAGGGCTTCGAGCTGGTGGAGCTTGTCCTGAGCCCTTCGTCCCGCTCAGGGCGGGGCCCAGTCGAAGGAGTCGAGGGCCAGGACTACGGCACATTGTGGCACATCCATACCGACCAGCAGGGATTTGATGACATCATCATCCTGGGCCACGAGGATCCGACGGTCGTGGAGGCGGCCCAGGACTGCCTGGCCAAGGGGGGCATCCTGAACGTCATCGCCTCTCAGTCCCTGGGGCGAAAAGTGGCCGTTGACATTGGACGCATCCACTACGATGGCCTGGGCTACGTGGGCTCCCCAGGCCCTGATATCCTGGCCTCCTACGGCCGCAACACCCGGGCCGAGTTGAAGCCCGGGGGGCTAGTCTGGTTCCTGGGAGCGGGAGGGCCTATGGGGCACATGCACGTCCAGCGGGCCATCGAGATGGCCGATGGCCCTCGGAAGATCGTGGCCACCAACCTCCGCTCCGGCCGCATCGTCGAGCTCGCGGCCAAGGCATTCGGGGCGCGGGCCCGGGAGCGGGGGATCAAGCTGGTCTGCCTGACCCAGGAGGCCATGGGCCTGGAGGCCTATCGGGAGCGGCTGTGGGAGGAGACGGAGGGGCGTGGCTTCGACGACATCGTCGTCCTGGCGCCCAGCGTCGAGGCGGTCGAGATGGCAGCCGAGTACCTGGCCCCAGGCGGGGTGATGAACATTTTCGCCGGGCTGCCCCGAGGGACCAAAGCGGTGCTGG
>JBHIEC010000031.1:0-16671 GCA_046760425.1 Anaerolineae bacterium | reverse complement strand
CTGAGACATCTCACTTCTCAACTGAGATATCTCTCCAGATATTTCTTGGCGCATATCCGCCACTTCGGTCTCCAGGTGGTTCAGCCGTGCGTTCATCTGTTCCAGGATGCCTTCCACCTTGGCCATCCTCTCTTCGAGGGCGGGATGTTCTGATTCCCTGATCATTGCTTATCTCCTTCGTGGTTGCTGGCGAGATAAGTATATCACGCTTCTAACAGCCTGTCAAACCTTTTTCCGTAGCCGCGCTAACAGCTCTTCCACTGGCAGTGTATTGATCACATCCTTGGCCTCGGCCCAGCCGCGACGGGCCATGGCCACCCCCAGCTCCATGATCCCCAGCCCCTCGGCGTGGTGGGCGTCGCTGCCCAGGCTCAGAGTCACCCCGGCTTCGATGGCCCGCCGGGCGTGCTCGCCGTCCAGGTCCAGACGGCTGGGCTGGGCGTTGATCTCCAGCATGGTCCCCGTCCGCACCGCCTCGGCCACCACGGCCTCGAAGTCCAGGGCGATGGGCTCCCGCTGGCCGATGAGCCGTCCCGTGGGGTGGGCGATGATGTCCACGTGGGGGTTCTGCATGGCACGGATGACGCGCCGGGTCATGGTCTCCCTGTCCTGGCGCAGGCCCGAGTGCACAGCAGCCAAAACGATGTCCAGCTCGGCCAGGACCTCGTCGGAGAGGTCCAGGCTGCCGTCGGCTCGGATCTCCACCTCAGCGCCGGCCAGCACCCGGAAGGGGGCCAGCTTTTGGTTCACGGCCTCGATCTCCAGCCGCTGCTCCCGGATGCGCTCCGCCGTCAGCCCCCGGGCGACCCCCAGCCCCTTGGTGTGGTCGGTGATGGCGATGTACTCGTAGCCCCGCGCCATAGCCGCCCGGGCCATGTCCTCGATGGTGTGGACCCCGTCGCTGTAGCTGGTGTGCATCTGCAGGTCACCTCTGACCTGGCCCAGCTCAATCAGGCGGGGCAGGCCACCTTCCCGCGCCGCCTCCACCTCCCCCGCTGCCTCCCGCATCTCGGGCGGGATCCAGGCCAACCCCAGGGTCTCGTAGACGTCGGCCTCCTCAGGGCAGGGGAGGGTCGTGCCGTCGAGGCGGGCGAAGCCGTACTCGCTCAGGGAGAGGCCCCTCTCCTGGGCCAGCTCCCGCAACTGGATGTTATGCTCCTTGGAACCGGTGAAATACTGGAGCAGGGAGCCGTAGTTATCCCGAGGCAGGACCCGCAGGTCCACCTGCAGGCCGTTGTCTAAGATCACGGTGGCCTTGGTGTCGCCCTGGGCCTGGACCTCGGCCACACGCGGCAGGCCGATGAAGGTCTCGATCACGGCCACCGGTTCGTCTGAGGCGGCCAGGATGTCAATGTCGCCGATGGTGGGCTTGCGACGCCGCAGGCTCCCCGCGGCCGTCACCTTCCTGGCCTGGGGGCACTCCCGCAGACCAGCCACCAGCTCCTCAGCCACCGGCAGGGCGGTGCCCAGAAGGATGCGCTTGGAGAGGCGGTGGAGCATCTGGATGCCGCGCAGGATATTGGCCTCTGACTTGGCGCCCATGCCCGGTAGCTGTCTGATCCTCCCCTGGCGGGCGGCCTCCTCCACCTCGGCGATGCTGGTCAGGCCCAGCCTGTCGAAGAGGAGCCAGGCTGTGCGGGGGCCCACGTCGGGGATGGCCAGGAAGGAGAGAACCCCCTCAGGGATCTCCTCCCTGAGCTGCTCGTGGAGCTCCAGCCTGCCCGTGGCCAGGATCTCCTCGATCCGGCTGGCGATGCCAGCCCCGATGCCCGGGATATCCTGCAGCTTCCCCTCCCGCGCTACATCAGCCATGTCCCGCACGTGGTGGGCGATCTGGTCGGCGGCGCGGCGGTAGGCCAGGATGCGGTAACGGTCCTCGCCCTTGATCTCCAGCATATCTGCGATCTCATAGAAGATCTGAGCGATCTCCTTGTTGGTCATACTCCTCGCCTCCTTCTCGGCCAGAATTATACCACAAAGCGGTCTTGCCGAAAAAGGCCGACGATGATAAAATAGGGGCCACAGGGTTAAAGACGTTGGAGTGCAGACGCAAGTCTGCAGGGTAGGGGCGGACTGGCATGGTTGGATTTGGAAGGACGCTGAGGAAGAGCTGTGGTCAAATTGCCCTGGCTTTGCTGCTGCTCGTGGGGCTGGGCCTGCGCCTCTACGGGCTGAACTGGGATGAGGATCACCTCTTCCACCCTGATGAGCGGTGGATCCTGCTGGTGGTGGATGAACTCGCCCTGCCTCCCCATTGGGCCAGCCTCCTGAGCCCCAACAGCCCCCTTAACCCCCACTTCTTCGCCTATGGCTCCCTCCCCCTGTACCTGCTGAAAGGGGTGGCCCACCTCCTGTCCTACTGGCGAGAAGACCTCTCAGAATTCTCTCAGCTCCACCTGGTGGGGCGAGCCCTCTCCGCCCTCTTCGACACAGGCACCATCTTCCTCGTCTACCGGCTGGGAAAGAAGCTGTACGAGCGGCGAGTGGGGTTCCTGGCCGCAGCCTTCGTGGCCTTCACCGTCCTGCACATCCAACTCTCCCACTTCTACGCCGTGGATACTCTGCTGGCCTTCTTCATCGTCCTGGCCGTGACGCTGGCTGAGGAGGTGATGCGCCGTGGGAGCCTGAGATGGGGGGCAGCCCTGGGAGCCAGCATCGGCCTGGCGTTGGCCACCAAGGTCAGCGCCCTGCCCCTCCTGCTGACAGCCCTGGCCGCCTGGATGGTCCAAAGTCCGAGGTCCGAAGTCCGAAGTCTAAAGGGCAGGTTTCTTGCTCGGCCTGGATCCCTTCGACAAGCTCAGGACAACGCCCTTCGGCAGGGCTCAGGACAAGCGCCAGATCCAGGCCATAGGCGGGGACAGTTCGACTTCGCTCACTACAAGTTTGGCAATCCCCTCAGAGCATTTTTGGATCCTCTAAAGGGCAGATTGGGGAGGGGGATAGCGGGGACAGCGCTCACCACGGTCGTGGCTGGCCTCGTCTTCCTCCTGGGGGAGCCCTACGCCCTCATTGACTGGGTGGAGTTCCTGCAGGGGGTGTTGCAGGAGAGCTGGATGGTGCAGGGCCTCCTCGATGCACCCTACACCCTGCAGTACGTGGGCACGCCGGCTTACATCTACCCGGTCCAGCAGGCCATCCTCTGGTCCATGGGGCTGCCCCTGGGGCTGGTGGCCTTCGGGGGCTTTGCCTTCGCCCTGATCACGGCCCTCCGCCAGCCCTGTGGAATAATCGTATTCCAACTCAGACTCCGCAGAGGAGGGCCTATTCCACAGGGCCAGCGCCGCCCCCGGGAGATCCTGCTCCTCTCCTGGGCATTGCCCTACTTCCTGATCACCGGCGGCCTCCAGGTCAAGTACCTGCGCTACATGCTCCCCCTGACCCCCTTCCTCTGCCTGATGGGGGCTCACCTCCTGATCTCGCTGCTCGATTGGATGAAAAGGGAACAAGGAACAAGGAAACAAGGGATAAGTAGACAAGGGACAAGGAAACAAGTGTTACTTGTCTACTTGTCTACTTGTGTACTTGCTTCCTTCGTACTTTTTTCCACGATTCTGTACTCCCTGGCCTTCCTGTACATCTACACCCAGCGACACCCCTGGCTCCAGGCCTCGGAGTGGATTTATCGGAACGTGCCGCCTGGGACGACCCTGGCCATCGAGCATTGGGATCACCCCCTGCCGGTGAGGATGGTCGTTGACGGCCGCACCCGCAGCCGGGGCAATTACCTGCGCCGCACGCTGGAACTTTACAAGAAGGACGACGCCCGGAAGCTGGCCTGGCTGGTCAAGGACCTGCTGGACAGCGATTACATCATCCTGGCCAGCAATCGCCTCTACGGCTCCATCCCCCGGGTGCCGGAGCGCTATCCCCTCACCAGCCGCTATTACCGCCTGCTCTTGGGCGGGGAACTGGGCTTTCGGCTAGTTCACTTCGAGGCCACCTATCCCCGCCTCCTGGGCGTGGCCCTCGTGGATGACACCTTCCGCGATCCACCGCTGCCCGTGCCGGCCCCTCTGGTGAGCTACAAACCCGCACCCCTGACCCTCAACCTGGGCCGCGCCGATGAGAGCTTCACGGTGTACGATCACCCTAAGCCTCTCATCTTCAAGAAGGAGCGGCAACTGAGCGAGGCGGAGCTCCGCCGCCTTCTTGGAGGTACGTTGGCCGGGAAGGAGAGGGGAGAGTAGGGCTTGCGCAGTGGTTTATCACTCCGGAGGGGCGTCCGCGCCCCGTCTCAGGCGGAGTAGAGGCACATCCGACGGGGCGAGGACGCCCCTTTGTAGCGGTTTGGGAAAGTCATGATGTGGGAGAACGATTCCACGGGGCACGCCGCCGGTTGCGCCAGAGTGCAGGGTGCAAGGGAGCAGGGGTGCCTGCCTCTTTCGCTCCCTGGACCCCGTGCTCAATGGGGCGTGGGAGCCCGGTCTGCTAGAGGGAGATCCGCCAGCTCTTTGAAGGTGCGTTAGCCGCGGAGGAGAGGTGGAAGTAGGGCTAGAGCTTGCCCCCATCTTGAAGCCCCCGCTGTCATGACAAGAGGTGATGCTTGCCTGTTGAGGCGGGCAATGCTATAATAAAAGCGTATGAGCAGGAACCGTTTCTGGATAGGGATCGCCATCAGCTTGATCTGCCTGATCCTGGCCCTCAAGGATGTCCACTTCGCCGAGATCGGGAGGGCCCTGGGCCAGGCGAACTATTTGCTTCTGATCCCCGCCCTGGCCGCTGTCCTGGCTGGCCTGGGGGCCCGGGCAGTGCGGTGGCGGCTGCTCTTCTACCCCCAGCGGGACCTGCGTCTGGATAAGCTCTTTTCCGTGCTGAACATCGGCTATCTCCTCAGCAACATCTTCCCTGCCCGGCTGGGGGATCTGGCACGGGCCTATCTCATCGGCGATCTGGAGAAGGTGAGCGTGGCCCGCGCCCTGTCCACGGTGGTGGTGGAGCGGGTGCTGGACGTCATCACCATCGTCCTCTTCCTGGCCCTGTTGATCCCCTTCGTCCCCCTCCCCTCCTGGGCAGCCCGCTCAGGCCTGGTGGTGGGCGCCCTCTTCGCCGCCCTGGCCCTGCTCCTGATCGCCGTCTCCTATCAGAAGGAGAGGGGGCTGCGCGTGCTGGATCGCCTCCTGGGGCTGGCCCCGGGGCTTGATGGGGGGAGGCTGCTGAGGGGGTTCGGCTCCCTCATTGACGGCTTTGCCGTCCTGCGGGCCCAGGGCGCCCTGCCGGGCCTGATCGCCTGGTCCCTCCTGGCCTGGACCTGCTCAGCTCTCATCAATTACTTCGTCATGCTGGCCTTCGACCCCCGTCTCCCCTTCACGGCGGCCGTCTTCGTCCTGTGCGTCACCGTGCTGGGCATGACCGTACCCTCCTCGCCGGGCTACGTCGGGGTCTTCGACTACCTGACCGTGGTGGCCCTGTCCCTCTTCGCCGTGGAGAAGGACCTGGCCCTGAGCTATGCTCTGGTGCTCCACGCCGTCCTCTACATCTCCATGAGCCTCATGGGCCTCCTCTCCCTGTGGCGCGAGAGTTACTCCCTGGGCCAGGTGAGGGGCGAGATCAGCAGTGCGGGGTTGTGAGCCCTGTTCCTAGATGGATAATCTGCCTTTCGGAGAAACGGATGAAGATTCTGGTGATCCTGATGTACTACTATCCCCACTGGACGGGCCTGACGGCCTATGCCCAGCGGCTGGCGGAAGGGTTGGTCAGGCGGGGGCATCAGGTGACGGTCCTCACCTCCCAGTATCACGACGACCTGCCCCGGGAGGAGATCCATAACGGCGTAAGGATCGTGCGCCTGCCCACCCTGCTGCGCATCAGCCGGGGGGTGATCATGCCCAGCTTCCCCTGGGTGGCCTATCGGCTGATCAGAGAACATGACGTGGTCCAGTTCCACACCCCCATCCTGGAGTCCAACCTGATCACCTTCCTGGCCAGGCGGGCCGGCAAGAAGGCGCTCATGACCCACCACGGCGACCTGGTCATGCCGGCTGGACCCTTCAACCAGTTGGTGGAGCGGGTCGTGACGTGGCTCATGACCCAGGCCGAGAAGTCGGCGGCCCGCATCAGCATCCACAGCCGCGACTACGCCGAGAACTCTGACTTCCTGTGGCCCTTCAAGGAAAAGCTGGCCTTCATCTACCCCCCCATCGAGATCCCCGATCCCGACAGGGCGGCGGCCGGAGCCTGGAAACAAGAGTTGAGGCTGAGGAACCATAAGATTGTGGGCTTCGCCGGCCGATTCGTGGAGGAGAAGGGCTTCGACTTCCTCCTCAAGGCCATCCCCCTCGTCCTGGAGGAGATCCCCCGCACCCAGTTCGTCTACGCCGGGGAGCACCATGTGGTCTACGAGGATTTTTACGGGCAATGCAAGCCTCTGGTGGACCGCTACCGGGAGCACATCACCTTCCTGGGCCTGATCAGAGATCCTCGGAAGATGGCCGATTTCTATGCCATGTGTGACGTCTTCGCCCTGCCCAGCCGCAGCGATTGCTTCCCCAGCGTCCAGATCGAGGCCATGCTGTGCGGCACCCCGGTGGTGGCCACGGATATCCCGGGGGCCAGGGAGGTGGTGAGGGTGACCGGCATGGGGAAGCTGGTGGCCCCCCAGGACGAGAAGGCCCTGGCCCAGGGGCTGATCGAGGTGTTGCGGGATCCCACGCCTTACATAAGAACGAAGGCGGACATCAGGAAGGTCTTCAACACCGAGAGGACCCTGGATCAGTACGAGGCGCTGTTGCAAAGCCTGGTTGATGATGACGCGCCATCACGCCCCCTTGAGCCTGGGCTGAGCGTCTCTTCCCAGCGTGATGGCGCGTCAGAGGGACGATCATGAAAATCCTGGTCACCGGAGGCGCCGGTTTCATCGGCTCCCACGTGGTGGATGCCCTGATCGAGGCCGGCCACCAGGTGGTCGTGGTGGACGACCTGTCCACGGGCAGGCGGGAGCACCTCAACCCCAGGGCCAAATTCTACCACCTGGACATCCGCGACCAGCGGCTGGAGGAGGTCTTCGCCGCCGAGCGTCCCGAGATCGTCAACCACCAGGCGGCGCGGGCCAACGTGCGAGAATCCATGGATGCCCCCATCCTCTACGCCGAGGTCAACGTCATCGGCTCCCTGAACCTGCTGGAGAACTGCCGCAAGTACGGGGTCCAGAAGATCGTGTATGCCTCGACCGGCGGGGCGGTCTACGGCGAGCCCCAGTATCTGCCTGTGGACGAAGCCCACCCCATCAACCCCCTGGATCCTTACGGCGCCAGCAAGCACCACGTGGAGCACTACCTCTATCTGTATCGCGCCAACTACGGCCTGCAATACACCTCCCTGCGCTATCCCAACGTCTACGGCCCCCGGCAGGACCCCTACGGCGAGGCCGGGGTGGTGGCCATCTTCACCGAGCAGATGCTGCGGGGGCGGCAGGCGGTGATCAACGGCAGCGGCGAGCAGGAACGGGACTTCGTCTACGTGGGGGATGTGGCGCGAGCCAACCTCCTGGCGCAGGATGCGGGCGACGGCGAGATCTACAACATCGGCAGCGGGGTGGGCACCTCGATCAACGATATTTTCTGGAAGCTGAAGGATCTGACCGACTACGCCTTGGGCCCTGTCCATGGGCCTCCCAAGCAGGGCGAGGTCTTCAAGATCTACCTGGAGGCCAGCAAGGCGCGACGGGAGCTGGGCTGGCAGCCCCAGGTGGAGCTGGATGAGGGGCTGGCCATGACGGTGGCGTACTTTCGTCGCGGATTGGAGGAGGAGAAGTGAACTTGAAGCCTCGGGCCACGGCCCTTCTCTTGGGGGGCGCCCTGGTTTTCGCCCTGCTGGGGCAGTTCTACTTCGCCAAGCGCAGGGAATACCTGTGGGACGGCATCTTCCTCTACGCCGTGGCCGTGATCCTCTTCCTGGCCCTGGTGCGGAGATTGGAGGGCCGAGCCGCCCCGGCCGGTGCGCGGGGGGCGATCTCCTGGGCGCCCTGGGAGCGGATCATGGGCCAGCCCTTGAGTGCCTCCCTGTTGGTCACAAGCCTGGCCTGCAGCCTGGTGGCCCTGAAGCTCTTCAAGGGCAAGGTCGGGCCGGCCAGCTACTGGGATGTCTTCGCTTTCTGGCTGACCAGCATCGTCCTCTTCCTGGCTGCCTTCTTAGATGGTCGCTGGCCCAGCCCCGTGGAATCTCTATTCCACAGGGCCACCTTGAGGGCCCTGGCTGAGAGGGTCAGGGCCCACAGGCAGGAGATCCTCCTGGTCGGCCTATGCACCCTGCTCGCCTTCGCCCTCCGCTTCGTGGCTCTGGACGCCATCCCCCCCAACCTGGGGGGCGACGAAGGGGAGATGGGCACTGAGGCGCTGCGGGTGCTGCAAGGGAGCCTGACCAACATGTTTGCCACCGGCTGGCTGGCCCACCCCACCCTCTTCTTCTTCCTGCAGGCCCTGTCCCTGAAGTTCTTCGGCGTGAGCGTCTTTGGCCTGCGTCTGTTGTCCGTCATCGTGGGGACGCTTAACATCCCCTTCCTGTACCTGCTGGTGCGGCAGATGCTCAACCGGCGGATGGCCCTGGTGGCTGCTGGGCTGCTGACCGTCTCCCACTTTCACCTCCACTACAGCCGCCTGGCCTCCAACAACATCATGGACCCGCTCTTCGCCACCCTGACTTTCTACTTTCTGGCCCGGGGCCTGCAGTCTGAGCGGGGCTCGGATTACGCGCTGAGCGGGCTGATGCTGGGCCTGAGCCAGTATTTCTACGTCGGCGCCAGACTGATCCCCCTGCTGGTTATCGTTTTCATGGGGTTCATGGCCGTCACCAGGAAAGACTTCCTCAGGGACAACATGGGCAACCTCGCGGCCCTGGCCGTGGCCGCCCTGCTGGTCGCCCTGCCCCTGCTGGCCTACTATCAGCAGCGCCCGGACACCTTCCTGGCCCGCGTCAACCAGGTGGGCATCATCCAGTCGGGCTGGCTGGCCCGCGAGCCGGGCCTGACGGGGAAGAGCATGCGCCAGATCCTGACTGAGCAGTTCCTGAAGTCCGTCCTGGGCTTCCACTACTACACGGACCCCACCTTCTGGTATCACGCCTCCATCCCGCTGCTGGACTTCCTGAGCTCCATCCTGCTGGTCTTCGGCCTGGCCTACGCCATGGCCCACCTGCGGGAGTGGCCCTATTTCCTGCTCACTGTTTGGTTCTGGCTGACGGTCTTCCTGGGCTGGTTCATGACCGAGAACCCCCCCAGCAGCATGCGGGTGGTGATCATTGGGCCCTGCCTGGCCGCCCTGGTGGCCGTTGGGCTGGTGAAGCTGGTGGAGTTAGGGCGCGTCCTCCTGGGGCCGGACAGGCCGCTGCGGCAATTGGCCCTGGTCGGTGCCGTGGCCCTCATCGCCCTGGCTAACGTCAAGTTCTATTTCATGGACTACACCCCCACGCGGATCTACGGCAACCCCACGGCTGAGATCGGCACGGAGCTGAGCAAATACCTGGCCGCCCGCGAGGGAGATTTCAGGGTCTACTTCTTCGGGGCACCGCGCATGTACTTCACCTACGGCACCATCCGCTTCATGGCCCACGGCGTGGAGGGCATAGATATCCGCCAGCCCCTGACCGGCCAGCCGACCTTCGTTGATCCCGGCCGGGAGGCGGTCTTCGTCTTCCTGCCCGAGCGGCGAGGTGAACTGGAGGTGGTACGGCAGTACTACCCCCAGGGCAGATTGTGGGAGTTTGAGCGGGGCGGCCAGGTCAAGTTCGTCGTCTACGAGGTGGAGAGGCCATGAGGGAGCGGACAGCGCCCTGGCTCAGGGCCCTCGCCCTGGGGGAGCGTCTGAGGGGCCTCAATGCCCTCGTCCCCCTGATCATCTGCCTGGCCCTGGCCATCTTCGCCCAGCAGAGCCTGGACCGGCGGGAGGATCTGGCCCTGGCCTGGGGGGCCTACGGGCTGGCCGCCCTGGCCTTCGGGCTCCTGTTCCACCGGGTGGGGCTGGAAGGGGAGCGGAAGGCTGCGCCCGTGGAGAGGCGGCGCGGGCGTCCTCTCCCCCTCCTGGTCGGGCTGGTGCTGGGCCTCTTGGCCTTCCCCCGCTTCGCCGGCAACCGTTTCACCCCCCTGGGCACGTTCCTGTGGCTGGGCGGCGTGGGGCTGGCCCTGTGGGCCCTCCGGGATCGCGCTCCGAGAGAGATGGAGCCAGGGGCGCGGCTGCGGGGCCTGTTGGGTCGTGAGGGGATCGCCCTCTCCTGGGAGGGGCTGGCCCTGCTGGGCATCGTGGCCGTGGGGGCCTTCCTGCGCTTCTATCAGCTAGACGCCGTGCCCCGCGAGATGGGAGTGGACCTGCCCCACATCTACAACAACGTCCGCCATATCCTGCGGGGCGAGTACCTGATCTTCTTCCCCTCCCATCCCGGCCGCGAGGGGCTGTTCTGCTACCTGATCGCCCTCTACGCCCGCTTCTTCGGCCTCAGCCACTTCGCCATCAAGGCCACGGGGGCTCTGATCGGCCTCTTGACCATCCCGGCCCTCTACCTCCTGGCCCGAGAACTGTTCAGTCGAGAGGTGGCCCTCTACGCCTCAGCCTTCCTGGCCCTGGGCAAGTGGCCGGTCATCCTGAGCCGCACCGGCTACCGGGCCACCACCATGCCCCTCTTCGTGATCCTGGTCCTCTACTTCCTGGCCCGGGCCCTCACCACCCGCCGTCCCCTTCATTTTGGCCTGGCGGGCCTGTGCCTGGGACTGGGGTTGTACACCTACAGCGCCTTCCTCCTCATGCCCCTGGCTGTCCTGCTGGGGCTGGCCGCTTACTCTTTGGCTGATCGGGGGCGGTTGGTGCGGGAGAACTGGGTCGGGATTTTCCTCATGTTCCTGCTGGCGGCCCTGGCCTTCATCCCTTTAGGCCGCTACGCCTACGAGAATCCTGACCGCTACTTCTTCCGGGTCTCCACCCGCATCACCGGGCGGGAAGTGCCCCTGCCCCAGGATCCGGTTATGGTCTTCCTGAACAATCTGCGCCGCAGCCTCCTGATGTTCAACTACGTGGGGGACGGGATGTTCTACATCAACGTGCCCTTCCAGCGGCAGTTGGGCTTCTTCAGCGGCCTCTTCTTCGTGCTGGGCACGGCCTACGTCCTCTTCCGCTGGCGAAGGGGGTACAACGTTCTCATCCCGGTCTTCCTAGTGGTCATGCTGCTCCCCTCCGCCCTGTCCCTGGCCTTCCCCGGCGAGGTGCCCAACGCCGTGCGGGCCGTGGGGGTCATCGGGCCGGCTTTCCTTCTAGTGGCCCTGCCCCTGCCCCTCATCAGGAGGGTCCTGGCCCAGGCCCTGTCCGGGGCCGAGCGCCGGGAGATCTTCGCTGTGCTGCGCATCTCTCCCGCCAGCCAGTGGGAGAAGCGCTGGGCCCTGCCCCTCCAGGGTCAGCACCTCTTTGCCGCCCTGGTGGTGCCCATCCTGGTGTGGGAGGGGTACAGCACGTACCAGACCTATTTCCACGATTACGTGTACTATCAGCCGGATCACAACTACTCCATCAGCCTGGAGATGGCCCGCGCTATTGACGATTTCGCTGGCGATGGCCCGGCCTATATCAAGGTCTGGCCCTTCTGGTACGACGGCAACGCCGTGCGAGCTCAGTTGCGGGTGCAGAGCCAGGATTGGGCCGGGGAGATCACAGGGCTCGATCCCAGCGCGCCCCCCTTGTCCACCCTGCAGGGGAAGGCCATGTTCATCCTCCATCCCGAGGATGAGGAGGCACTGAGCACCCTCAGGCAATTCTTCCCCCGGGGGGTGGCGGTGGAGCGCCGGGATCAGGAGGGCAGGGTGACCTTTATCACCTTCTATGGAGAGAGGTAGGGACCAATACGGGCTGGAGAAATGTTCAGAAGCTGGCTCAAGAGAGCATCGAGCAAATTGGCCGAGATACCGGACGTGTTCGGGGAGATCCGCCTGAAGGTGCGCAGGCTTTTGGCTCAAAGGGAGCCCCTTATTCGAACAGGTTCCCTGCCCCTGGCCCTCCTGTCCCTGGGCCTGGCCCTCTTCGCCCAGGGCCAACTGGACCACAGGCAGGACGTGAACGCGGCCCTGGCCCTCTACGGGCTGGCGGCAGCCCTCTTCGCCCTGACCTTCTGGTCCGTGGGATTGGAACGATCGCTGGAGGAGGGCCCGGTGGCTCGACCGCTGCCGGTGGGTCTGCTGGCTACTGGCCTGGCCCTGGGGTTCCTGTCCTTCTTCGGCTTCGCCCACAACCGGCCCTCTCCCCTGGGGCTGGCCCTGTGGCTGGGTGGCCTGGGCCTGTGCCTCTGGGCCCTCAGGGATGGGGCAGGGAAGGGGTGGACGGCCCGCTGGCGAGAGATCCTGGCCCCCCAGGGGCTGGCCGTACCCTGGGAGTGGGTGGCCCTGGGGGCTATCCTGGCTGCGGGGGCCTTCTACCGCCTGTATCAGTTGGACCTTATCCCGGCCGACATGGGTTGGGATATGCCCTATAACTTCTACGACACGCGGCGCGTCCTGCAAGGGGAGTACCTGATCTTCTTCCCCGACAACTTGGGACGGGAGGGTCTGTTCTTCTACCTCAGCGCCCTCTGCGCCCAGATAGTGGGCCTGAATCCCTACAGCCTCAAGCTGACCACGGCCCTTATCGGCCTGCTGACCATCCCGGCCCTCTATCTTCTGGCCCGGGAGTTGTTCAACCGAGAGGTTGCCCTCTACGCTGCTGCTCTCCTGGCCCTCAACAAGTGGCACATCGTCCTCAGCCGCTCGGGCTTCCGGGTGATCCTGCTGCCCCTCTTCGCCATCCTGGTGCTCTACTTCCTGGTGCGGGCCCTGACCACCGGCCGACCCCTTTATTTTGGCCTGACTGGCCTCTCCCTGGGCCTGGGGCTGCACACCTACAAGGCCTTCCTCTTCGTGCCCCCCACCGTTGTCCTGGCCCTGATGGTCTATGCCCTGAGCCGCCGGGAGAGATGGGAGCTCGTCCGTCGCCATGGGGCTTTGATCCTTTTGATGTTCCTGATGGCCCTGATGGTCTTCGTGCCCCTGGGCCGTTACATCTACGAGAGTCCGAGGGGCTATCTCCAGCGGGAGATACGGCAATGGTCCATCGTGGAGGGGCCTTTTCGTCAGGCGCCATCGCTGCCCCTGGCCCTGCTGGGCAATCTGCGGCGCAGCGTCCTGATGTTCAACTACGTGGGCGATGGGAACAGCCGTTTCAACGTGCCCTTCCAGCGGCACCTGGGTTTCGTCAGCGGCATCCTCTTCGTGCTGGGCACGGCCTACGCCCTGCTGCGCTGGCGCCACGGCTATAACGTCATATTGCTCACCTTCCTGGCCCTCCTGATCCTGCCCATGACCCTGACCATGATCCCCCCCGATGAGGCGCCCAACATCTTCCGCTCCTCGGGGCAGATCGGGCCGGCCCTCATCGTGGCGGCCCTGCCCCTGGCCCTCCTGCGCCGGCGGTGGGGAGAGATTCTGGCCGGGATCGAGGGCCGACAGATTTCCTTCTCCCTGGGGCTCTCTTCCACCGAACGGAGATGGGAGGCACGGTGGGAAGGAGGGGTGAGTGGGCGATATTTCCTGATCGCCCTGGTGGCCCTGGCGCTGCTGTGGGAGGCCTACGACACCTACCACTTCTACTTCAGGGACTACGTCTATGCCCTGCCGGATCGCCACAATTACTCCTACACGCGGGAGATGGCGGCGGTCATCAACGACTTCGCCGGCCAGGGCCCGGCCTACGTCAAGCCCTGGCCCTACTGGTACGATGGCCACGCCCTGAGAGCCCAGATCGAAAGCCAGGATTGGGGGGGCGAGGTGCTGCAGCTCAATCTCAATCAACCTCCCCTGTCCACGCTGCGGGGCAAGGTCTTGTTCATCCTCCATCCTGAGGATCAGGAGTCCCTGGCCACCCTGCGGGCGGCCTTCCCTCACGGGATCGCCCTGGAGCGCCGGGATTTTGAGGGGCAGGTGGCTTTCATCACCTTCTACGGGGAGAGATAGACAATGGATGAAGCGGGGCTGAAAGGATGGAACGAGCTGCGGGTTCAGATCGAAGCCCTGATGCGGGAAAGATACTTCGTGTGGCTCCTGCTGGCCCTGATCCTGGTTATGGGCGCCTACTTCCGCTTCGTGGGCCTCAACTGGGATGAGGATCAGCACCTCCACCCCGATGAGCGCTTCCTGACCATGGTGGAGACCTCCATCGCTCTGCCCCGCAGCCTGGGGGAGTACTTCGACTCCACGACCTCGCCCCTGAACCCCTACAACAGGGGCTACAGCACCTTCGTCTATGGCACCTTGCCTCTCTTCCTGACCCGCTTCGTGGCCCAGATGGTGCATAAGACGGAGTACTGGAATGTCCACCTGGTGGGGCGGGCTCTGTCGGCCCTCTTCGACCTGGGCTCGCTGATCCTGATCTTCCTGATGGGCCGCAAGCTGTACGACAGCCGGGTGGGCCTGCTCAGCGCCGCCCTCCTGGCCCTGGCTGTCTCCCCCATCCAGCAGTCCCACTTCTTCACCGTGGACACCTTCGCCAACTTCTTCGTCGTGGCCGCCCTCTACTTTGCCGTCCACGTGGCCGAGGAGGGCCAGTGGTGGCAGTATGGCCTGCTGGGAGCGAGTTTAGGCATGGCTGTGGCCTGCAAGATCAACGTGGCCACCCTGGCCGCCATCGTCGTGCTGGCCGCTGCCGTGCATCTCTATACAGTTCTGCGCCGGGGCACCACGGCCCAGGCCGGAAGCGAGGCTGTAGCTGAGGCGGCGGTGCCGTCGAGGGAGGACGCCTTCGCCCTGGAGCGGACGGTGGTGCGGTTGATCTTCGCCCTGACCGTGGCCGGCATCACCTTCCGGGTCCTCCAGCCCTACGCCTTCCAGGGCCCCAGCTTCCTCAACTTCAGCTTCGATCGCCGCTGGCTGGACAACATGAAGTACATCAGGGACCTGATCAGCGGGGCCATTGATTACCCGCCCAGCCACCAGTGGGCCAATCGCACGGCCTTCGTCTATCCCTGGCGCAACATGGTGCTGTGGGGCATGGGCGTGCCTCTGGGCTTGACGGCCTGGGCCGGCTGGGCCCTGGCCCTTGTCCAGATCCTCAAGGGTAGGTGGCGCCAGCACCTGCTGCCCTGGACCTGGGTGACCCTCACCTTCCTCTATCAGGGGCCCCAGTTCGTCAAGACCATGCGCTACTTCCTGCCCATCTATCCCTTCATCATCATGCTGGGCGCTTACCTTCTGATCTCGCTGCTCGATTGGGGGGAGAGGGAGGCAAGTAGACAAGGGATAAGTAGACAAGGGACAAGTAGACAAGGGACAAGGAAAGGGGTGGTCCCTGTCCACTTGTTTCCTTGTCTACTTGTTTCCTTGGTACTCTTTTCCACCTTCCTCTGGGCCTTCGCCTTCACCCGCATCTACACCCGGCCCCACTCCCGCATCCAGGCCTCCCGCTGGATCTACGCCCACATCCCCGCTGGGGCCACGCTGGCCTACGAGCTCTGGGACGACCCGCTGCCCCTGGGGGTGGATGGCAAGAGCTTCGGCGATACTTACAACAGCGTGGAGATGAAACCCTACGACGATGATAACGAGGACAAGCGGCGTGCGCTGATTGATTGGCTGGACCAGACCGACTACGTCATCCTGTCCAGCAACCGCCTCTATGCCTCTATCCCCCGCCTGCCCATGCGCTACCCCCTGACCACGGAGTACTACCGCCTCCTCTTCGCCGAACAACTGGGCTTCAAGCTGGCCAAGGTCGTGACCTCGTATCCCAACCTGGGCCCCCTGCAGTTCAACGACGACGGGGCAGACGAAGCCTTCACCGTCTACGACCACCCCAAGGTTCTCATCTTCCAGAAGACGGAGGACTTCTCGCGGGCCAGGGTGGAGGAGCTCCTGGGGCGGGTCTCCCTGGACAACGTGCTCCGACTGACGCCCAAACAGGCCATGGCCGCCCCCACGGGCCTGATGCTGAGCCCGCAGGAGTGGGAGGCCCAGCGGCGCGGCGGTACCTGGTCGGCCATGTTCAACCGGGAGAGCCCCCTCAACCGCCATGGCTGGCTGGCCCTCCTCGTCTGGTGGCTGGCCGTGGAGTTACTGGGGCTCGTGGCCTTCCCCATTGCCTTCCTCGTCTTCCGCAACCTGTACGACCGGGGCTACGTCCTGACCAAGGTCCTGGGCCTGCTGCTGGTGGCTTATCTGGCCTGGCTGGCGGCCAGCCTGCGACTTCTGCCCTACACCCGCCTCACCATCCTGCTGGCACTGGCCCTGGTGGCTCTGCTGGCGGTGTACCTGGCCTGGAGACGTTGGGAGGGGCTCGTCGCCTTCTGGCGGGAGAAGCGACGGTTGATCCTGCTTAACGAGGCCCTCTTCCTGATCTTCTTCCTGGCCTTCTTCCTCATCCGTCTGGCCAACCCGGACCTGTGGCATCCCGTGACAGGCGGGGAGAAGCCCATGGACCTGGCCTATCTCAACGCCGTCATGAAGAGCACCTATTTCCCGCCCTATGACCCCTGGTTCGCCGGTGGCTATATCAATTACTACTACTTCGGCTTCGTCCTGGTGGGCAGCCTGATCAAATTGACCGGCATCGTGCCCTGGGTGGCGTACAATCTGACCATTCCGTTGCTCTTCGCTCTGACGGCCATGGGGGCCTTTTGCGTGGTCTACAATTTAGTCCAAAGTCCGAAGTCCAAAGTCCGAAGTCCAACCTCCAACCTCCA
>JBHIEC010000030.1:0-16889 GCA_046760425.1 Anaerolineae bacterium | reverse complement strand
GTCTATTGCCTGTTCAACAACGTGTCCATGTGGGAGGACGGCCTGCGGATGAAGGCCCTGTGCGAGGCCTGAATATCAAAGCGTCCGCTCGGGAAACGGACTTGAGGGCGCTGGGATATGAATGAGATACATCAGGTATATCTCGGCCTTGGCTCTAACCTGGGAGACCGGCAGAGCAACATCCTCCAGGCATTGCAGAAGTTGAGGGCTGAGATAAGTATCGAGGCAGTGTCGTCTTGCTACGAGACTGAACCTGTGGGTTATCTGGATCAGCCGCAGTTTCTGAACGCTGTCTGTGTCGGCACGACGGACCTCACCCCCCGTGAGTTGTTTCAGTTTGTCAAGAGCATCGAGAGGAAAATGGGGCGACAGCGGACCAGGCGTTACGGTCCTCGCCTCATTGACATTGACATCTTATTCTACGACGACCTGATCGTAGACCTCCCTGACTTGGTCATACCCCACCCACGCCTGGCGGAGCGAGCTTTCGTCCTCGTCCCTCTGGCCGAAATCGCACCGGACAAGATCCATCCAGTTCTGCAACTGACCGCCGCCGAACTGCGGCAAAGGGTAGGGGAAGAGGGCGTGGTGAGGGTCATACGACCTGCTGAAGCGGCCAGATGACTCTTCGTGGTGACGAAGGCATATGCTCAATGAAGGGCAGTGGCCACCCGCGCGCTGTCGAGGAGGAAGTTATGCGGTCACGATTCTCACGCTGGTTTCATCGGAACTGGGGGCTTCGCACGGAACCTTGGGGCGGGCAGAACCTGGCCGACAGATCGCTTGTTCGCTGGGGACAAGGGGCGCTCCTGACCGGTCTGGTGTTGGCGCTCATGGTGGCAGGCTGCCGTCCGGCCACCCCCATGCGCACGACCATCCGCCTCGGCTATATCCCCATCGTTGACCTGTCCGGGTTGTACCTGGCCATTGACCGGGGGTACTTCACCGCCGAGAACCTGGACATCGAACTGACGGCCATGGCCGGCGGGGCAACCATCCTGCCGGCCGTCGCTTCGGGGTCGCTGGACATCGGCTTCTCCAATGTTCTGTCGGTCATCCTGGCCCGGGCCGAGGGGTTCGACTTCGTCATCATAGCCCACGTGGAGAACGAGGACACCCAGAGCCGCACCCACATGGTCATCGTCAAGGGTGATTCTCCGATCCAGGTGCCAAAGGATCTGGAAGGGCGCCGGGTGGCGGTTAACACCTTCAACAACATCGAGCACCTGATGACCCAGAAGTGGCTGGCAGAGAAAGGCGCCGACCTGGCCCGGGTGACGTTCACTGAGCTGCCCTTCCCTGAGATGCCGCCAGCTCTGATGCAGAACCAGGTGGACGCCATCGTCACCTCAGAGCCTTACGGCACTATCGCTTTGAGCCAGGGGGGCCGGGTGCTGGGCTACGAGTATGCTGAGACGGTTCCGGACGCCGCCGTGGCCTCGTTCGTGGCCACGGAGCGCTGGGTCAGGGCCAACCCGGATGTGGTGCGCCGCTTCGTGCGGGCCTACCAGAAGGGGGCGCAGGAGGCTGCGGCTGATCCGTCGCTGCAGCGGAGCGTGATCCCCAAGTTCACGAGGGTGGCGCCGGACCTGGCCGGCCAGATGCGGCTGGTCACCCTGCGCTCGACCATCGATCCCGCCCAGCTCCAGTGGTGGGCCGATGAAGCCCTGGCCTTCGGGCTCCTCAAGAAGCCGCTGGACACGCGGGTGCTGATCTACGAGACGGCGAAGTGACGAGGAAACCGGGGGAAAGAAGGGGGTGAGGTAAGCGGTGCTGGTGGTGGAGCGGGTTAGTAAGCGGTATGGGGGGCTGAGTGTCCTGGACGATATCAGCTTTGAGGTCCAGCAGGGCGAGTTCGTGTCGCTGGTGGGGGCATCCGGCATCGGAAAGACCACGCTCCTGAAGATTGTCGCTGGGCTGGAGCCAGCCACGGCGGGCCAGGTCTGGCTGAGCGGGCGGGTCGTTACGGGGCCGCCGCCAGAGCTGATCTTCGTGTTTCAGGACTACAGCCGCTCGCTCCTGCCCTGGCGGACAGTGCTGGGCAACGTGACTTTCGGGCTGGAGCACCGCGATGGACAGGATTCCCAGGTCCGGATGGCCAAAGCGCGTCAGGTGCTGGCGCTGACCGGGCTGAGTGATTTCGAGTGCTACTATCCCTGGCAGCTCTCCGGCGGGATGCAGCAGCGGGTGGCCATCGCCCGGGCGCTGGCGTGTGAGCCGGCGGTGCTGCTCATGGATGAGCCCTTCGGGTCGCTGGACGCGCTGACCAGGTCCGACCTGGAGGATCACCTGCTGCGGTTATGGTCGGTACTGGGCAAGACCATTCTGTTCGTCACCCACGACATTGACGAGGCGGTGTACCTGTCCGACCGCGTGCTTGTGCTCAAGGGGCGGCCCGCCCGGCTGGCCGGCACAGTGGAGGTGGACCTGCCCCGGCCGCGCCACCCCCTCTCGACCCGAGAGGATGCCCGCTTTCTCGCTTGCCGCCACCGGTTGTTCAAACTGATTCAGAAGGAGGGGCTGCCATGAGCCGCCTGCGCAATCGAGCCCGGGGCGTCCTTCTCCTAGCAGGACTGCTAGCCCTGTGGGAGGTGCTATCGCGGGCCGGGCTGGTGTACACGGTGTACATGCCGCCCGTGTCGCGCATCGTCACCGCCCTGGCCACCCTGGTGAGCTCGGGTGAGCTGCCGCAGGCGGTGGCGGTCAGCCTGGTGCGTGGGGCGGCCGGCTACGCCCTGGCAGCGCTGATGGCCATCCCGCTGGGGGTGCTCATCGGCCACGACCGCCGAGTCTTCGACCTGCTGGAGCCGCTTATCGAGGTGCTGCGGCCAATGCCGCCGCCGGCCATCATCCCCATGGCCATCTTGTTCCTGGGCATCGGCGACCGGATGAAGGTGTTCATAATCGCTTTCGCCTGCTTCTTCCCCATCCTGGTCAACACTGTACATGGGGTGCGTGGGGTGGACCGGGTGCTGCTGGACACAGCGCGCACCTTCGGGTTGCGCAGCCGAGCGGTGCTCATCCAGGTGGTGGTGCCGGCTGCCGCGCCGGCCATCGCGGCGGGGCTACGCATCAGCCTGGCCATCGCCCTGATCCTGGTGGTCATCGCCGAGATGGTGGCCGGCAACAACGGCATCGGCTTCCTCATCCTGGACGCCCAGCGGGCCTTCCGAGTATCGGAGATGTACGCCAGCATCTTTACCCTGGCCATCCTGGGCTACATGCTCAACCAGTTCTTTGTGACCGTCGAGGGGCGAGTCCTGGCCTGGCATCGCGGGATGACGGCTCAGGAATCACGCTAGTCAGATACCCCCGCTGACATGTCCTCCCTGACCCGCCTGCGCACCGCCCTGGCCCTGGAGCGCAACGTCCTGACCCTCTCGGGGACCGTCTTCCTCCTGGTCACCTCCCTCTTCACCTGGTACCTGCTCCTGCCCCTCTACTTCCGCGACCTGGGGGCCAGTGACGCCCAGGTGGGCCTGGCCTACTCCCTGCTGACCGCCTCTTTCTCCCTCCTCCAGTTCGCCGGCGGCCTCCTGGCCGACCGCTTCGGTCGCAAGGGGCCCATTGTGCTGCCCACCTTCGTCTTCGTGCCCCTCTACTTCCTGGCCGGCGCCGCCCGGAGCTGGCTGTTGCTCCTCATCCCCCTGCTCCTCATCAACTCCCTCAGCGCCATCCAATACCCGGCTTTCATGGCCCTCATCGCCGAGTCGGTGCCGGAAGGGCAGCGGGGGATGGCTTTCGGCGCCTTCGAGTTCGCCATCGGCCTGGCCACGGCCCTGGGGCCGGGCCTGGGGGCGGCACTGCTGCCCCTGGTGGGCCTCAGGCCCCTGATCTACGGCACCGCCCTCATCACCCTCGTCTGTGCCCTGGCGCGAGTCGTGGGCCTGCGGGAGACCTCTCACCAGCCCACATCGCTGGACGTGGGGGAGTTGAGGCACCACTTCGATGCCCGCCTGCGCTGGTTCCTGGCCGCCGCTTCCCTCTTCGCCCTGGTCTACACCCTGACCCTGTGGGGCCCTTTCACCGCCCTCCACGCCGAGGATGCCCTGCATCTGAGCAAGCCCCAGATCAATGGGCTCTTCGCCCTGGGCGGCTTCGCGGCCATGGCCGCCAGCCTCCTGGGTGGGCGGTTCACCGACCGCTACGGGGGCCGCCAGGCCCTGCTGGTCGGCTGCCTGAGCCATGTAATCACCATGCTGGCCTGGGCCCTGAGCCGAGGCCTCTGGGTGGGAGGGGCGCTGTTTGTGATGGCCAACATGGGCTTGCAGGTAGGGATCGTGGCCTACAGCACGCTGCTGACCCGGATGGCGCCTGACCGCGCGCGGGGGGTTGTGGTGGGGGTCTCTGGCACCGTAGTCGGGGTTACGTCAGGGGTGGCTCCGGCGGTGGGGGCCTATCTGCGGGGCGCTTTCGGCTCAGCCGCGCCCTTCTGGGCCGCTCTGGGGTTAGGTGTGGCCATGGCCCTGTCGTTGCGGCCCATCGCCGGGGATAGCTGAGTAGCTGGCGAGAGCCCTTTCCCATGTGCCTCGAAATTCTTATGTTCCTCTAATGTGCCTCTAATATGGCTTTAATGTTGGGAGGCTATAATAGGGCCGAGTAAAAGGGAGCGCTGGGCCTGGCCCCGAGCCGTCGTGTGGTTCGCGGCCTGCGGAGTCCCGGCTAGAGCCAGGCAACCCCCCCGATTCCCCCCGATCACGGGTCACGGCGCTCCCCCTTTTCATGCTCCGGCGCAGGCGGGCTAAGTGTAGAGCAGGTTGCTGAAAGAGGAGACGAACTGAGGTAAAATAAAAGGGGTAAAGGCGACAAATAGCGGATGGAGTGAATCGAAACGGAGTGAGTGCCATGCTAACCTATCCAGCCTATCAAGAGAATATTATCGCCCAGTTGCGAGGCGAGCTGTACGACATCCTGACCGTGGCCGAGGTTTCGGTGCAGCGGGGCCACGACCAGGTCATCGCCTTCACCGGTCAGTTACTGCAGGACGCTGAGACGGCCTTCGCCCTGTTGCGGGAGCGATTCGAGAGATATGGCTACACGCCCTTCTTCCGCAAGCAGGCCGGTCAGGATGTCATCCTGGCCGCCCGGGGGCTGGTCCGCCCTCAGCCCTCTAACTGGCTGATCAACCTGGTGCTGCTGGTGGCCACGGTCTTCACCACCCTCTTTGCCGGGGCCGTGCTGGCGGGCGCCAACCCCTTGCGCGATGCGAGGCAAATGTGGGCCGGCGTGCCCTTCGCCTTCACCCTGCTGGGCATCCTGGGCGTCCATGAGCTGGGCCACTACTTCATGGCCCGCTGGCACGGTGTGGCCGTCACCCTGCCTTACTTCATTCCCATGCCCTTCGGCCTGGGCACTTTCGGAGCCTTTATTCGCATGAAGTCGCCTGTGGCCAACAAGAAGGCTCTCTTCGACGTGGGGCTGGCCGGCCCCCTGGCGGGCTTCTCCCTGGCCGTGCCCCTCCTCATCATGGGCCTGCTCCTCTCGCCGGTGCGGCCTCTGGTGGGTCAGGGGAGCACCCTGGGCACGTCCCTGCTGGTGGAGTTCCTGGTTAACCTGGTGCGGCCTCACCCCCAGGGCTTCGCCGTCTACTTACACCCCATCGCCTTCGCCGCCTGGTTCGGGCTGCTGATCACCGGTTTCAACCTGCTGCCGGCGGGCCAACTGGATGGGGGTCACGTGGCCTACGCCCTCCTGGGCCGCCGAACTCGCGAGGTGGCTGTGGCCACCCTGCTGGGGCTGGTGGCCATGGGGGCCCTCTTCTGGCAGGGCTGGCTCACCTGGGCCTTCCTGATCCTCCTGACGGGCATCGGCCACCCCGCGCCCCTGAACGACATCACCCCCCTGGATCCGGGCCGACGGACGCTGGGCTGGCTGACCTTCGGACTACTCTTCCTGCTGATCACCCCCGCCCCCTTCCGGTTCTAAATTGGGCCTGCTCCCCCGTTGGCCGAATGGCCAGCAGGGGGAGAAGATTGGGGATTTTTGAGGGGCTGCGGCAATGCCGCAGCCCCGCAATTGTTACTGGCCCTGCTCCAGGGCCAGCAGCTTCCGCTTTACCTCCAGCCCGCCGCTGTACCCGCCCAGCCCCCCGTCGCTGGCCACCACACGGTGGCAGGGGATGATGATGGGGATAGGGTTGGCCGCCAGAGCCTGGCCCACGGCCCGATAGGCCCTGGGCTTCCCGATCTGGCGGGCGATCCAGGCGTAGGAGCGGGTCTCGCTATAAGGGATACGCAGGGTGGTCTCCAGCACGCGCCGGCGGAAGGGGGGCTGGCGGGAGAGGTCAAGATTGACATGGAAGGCCACCTGTTCGCCGGCCGCGTAGCGCTGCATCTGATCCACCAAGTCACCCAGGGCCTCCTTCGTCAGAAGGTCCGCCTCCGGCCACTGCGCCCGCAGGTCGGAAAGGGCCGCCTCCTGCGTGGGGTGGGGTAGATTCAGGGCCACGATTCCCCTGCCCGATACGGCCACCCCGATCCAGCCCAGCTCCGTCTCGAAAACGCCCAGGCCGATCTTCTGTTCGTACAGCTGATCGTTTAGGTTCATGACCCCCTCTCCATTTTGTTGGCATCTTGACGAACTGTCATTCTGAGCGAAGCGAAGGCTTGTCCTGAGCATAGCCGAAGGAATCTCTCCTGAGAAGGCCAGAGACCCTTCGCCTTCGGCCTCGAGGGCCTCAGCCCGAAGGCTGCGCTCAGGGTGACACCTTGTCAGACACCCTCTCAGGGAGGTCAAATCTTTCAGCTATTCTACCACAAAGGGGGACAAGTACCAAATTCGACGGCTCGCGAAGGGACGAGGAGAGGGCACTTCTTTACGTCCTCCTTGCTCCGGTGATTTGCTGAAATTCCTTGACAGGCTGTCAGAGGTATAGTATCATTAATTCGGAGTTTGGTGGGCTATGATGACTAAAGCGAACAATGGCAAGCGAGCAGTCGTCGCCATGAGCGGTGGGGTGGACAGCGCCATGGCCGCTGCCCTGCTGGTGGAGCAGGGCTACGAGGTGATGGGCATCATGATGCGCCTCTGGGCGGACGACACCTCGCCCGCAGGCCCTGCCGAGAACCGCTGCTGCACCCCTCAGGGGGTGGAGGACGCCCGCCGCGTGGCTCAGACCCTGGGCATCCCCTTCTACCTGCTCAACTTCGAGCGGGAGTTCAAGGCCTGGGTGGTGAACTACTTCTGCCGCGAGTACGCCTCGGGCCGCACGCCCAACCCCTGCCTGGCCTGCAACCGCCACATCCGATTCCGCTTCCTGCTCCAGCGGGCCCTGGCCCTGGGGGCGGACTACCTGGCCACAGGCCACTACGCCCGCGTGCGGTGCCAAGATGGACGATACGAGCTCCTCAAGGGCGTTGACGCCCGCAAGGATCAGTCCTACGTCCTCTACATGCTGGGGCAGGAGCAGCTTAGGCACCTCCTCCTGCCTGTGGGCGACTATACCAAGGATCAGATCCGGGCCATGGCCCAGGAGCGGGGCCTGCTCGTGGCCGACAAGCCCGAGAGCCAGGAGATCTGCTTCCTGGCCGACGGCGACTATCGCGCCTTCCTCAGGAGGCACGTCCCCCAGGCCATCGTGCCTGGCCCTATCCTGGACCCCTCGGGGCGAGTCCTGGGCCAGCACCAGGGGCTACCCTTCTACACCATCGGGCAGCGGCGGGGGCTGGGTCTGGCTGTGGGGGAGCCCCTCTACGTCCTGGACCTGGACAAGGCCCGCAACGCCCTCATCGTCGGTCCCGGGTCAGCTCTGGGCCGCAGGGAGCTGATCGCCAGCCAGGTCAGCTTCGTGGCCGGGGAGACGCCCTCGGCACCCCTGGCGGTCACAGCCAAGATTCGCTACAAGGCTGTCGAGGCGGAGGCCACGGTGATCCCCCTGGGAGACAGCCGGGTCAGGGTGACCTTCGCCCGGCCGCTGCGGGACATCACCCCGGGCCAGGGGGTGGTCTTCTACCAGGGGGAGGTCGTGCTGGGTGGTGGCATCATCGAGGAGGCGAGGTAGGCCATGTTCCTCTCCCCCGCGCTGGTCCTGTCTGTGGTGCTGGCCGGCATCTATTCCGCCCTCTTCCACCTGTTGTGGGGCCGGAGTACAGTCCAGTTGGCCCTCTATGGGGTGATCGGCCTGGTGGGCTTCGGGGCAGGGCAGTTCCTGGCTGGGGCCCTGGGTAGCCAACTTCTGATGATGGGCCAGGTCCATCTGCTGGAGGGCACCCTCGCTTGCTGGGTCTGCCTCCTCATTGCCAAACGGCTGAAGGTGTGATATAATTTATTAACACAAGGTGCTTGCTCTGAGAGGAGGAAGTCGAATGCCAAACATCGTCATCGTGCGAGATATTGCCATCATCGCCCTGGCTCTGGAGTCCCTGATCATCGGGCTGCTGCTTATCGTGCTCATCTGGCAGATCCGCAGCCTGGCCAGGCTGCTGGAGCACGAAGTGAAGCCTATCCTGGACTCCGTCAACGAGACGGCCAGCACGGTGAAGGGCACCACGGTCTTCCTGAGCGACAACGTCATCTCGCCCATAATCCGCGTGGCGAGCCTGGCTTCGGGGGTCAACAGGGCTATCAAGGTCCTCACCCGGAGGCGCCGCAAGGAGGGCGAGGCATGAGCATTCCAGATGGTTGCTGAGCATGAATGGCACTTTGCCAAAGAAAGGGGAGGTGTAAGATGAGCGATGAGAGAGGCGGAGGTGGAGAGTTCCTGGCCGGCTTCGTGATCGGTGCGCTGGTGGGGGCGGCCATCGCCCTCATCCTGGCCCCGCAGCCCGGCGAGGAGACCCGCGCCCGGCTCAAGGAGCGGGGCATCGAGCTTAAGGGGAGAGCCGAGGAGCTCTCGGAGGAGGCCCGCAAGCGGGCAGAGGAGGCCAGGAAGCGAGCGGAAGAGGCCAGGAAGCGGGCGGAAGAGCTGGCGGAGGAGGCCAGAAAGCGGGCCGAGGAGCTACAGGAGAAGAGCCGGGTAACGCTGCAGGAGCAGAAAGGTCGCCTGGAGGAGGCCATCGCCGAGGGCAGGGAGACCGCAGCCAAGAAGAAGAACGAGCTTCTGGCCAAGCTGGAGGCGGAGAAAGCCCAGGCATAGGGGGCTCCGGATGGAAAGCATAACTGCGCTGTTCCGTCGTCTTGTAGGGGGAGGAAGGGCTGCTCCAGCCGAGGAACGGCAGGATCCAGTGGTCAGGTATCGGGCGATCCTGGCAGAGCGGCCGCAGGATCCACAGGCTCACTTCGAGCTGGGGTCCCTCTATTACGTGCAGAAGCAGTTAGCCGAGGCCGCCAGGGAACTGGAGGAAGCCATCACCCTGCAGCCCGACTTCGCCGACGCCCACTACATGCTGGGGTTGGTCTACGCCAGACAGGGGCTGGTGGAGAAGGCCGCCCAGGAGTTCGAAACGACGTTGAAGACCAGCACCAACAAGATGATGCAGGACTACGCGCGGAATAAGCTCCAGACCCTCTCAAAAACCTGACCCTGGGCTAAAGGCTGCCTTGTTTACAGAAAGGCGAAGCCCCGGGGCTTCGCCTTTGTCTATGCCCGCCCCTCTTTGAGCCGTCTGATGGCCAGCGGTAGGCGAGGGAGCAAATCTCCGGCCACCATGCCTGCGTCGCCTAATTCCTCCCGCGCCATCTCCCCGGCCAGGCCGTGAAGGTAGGCGCCGACCAGGGCGGCCTCGAAGGGAGCCAGCCCCTGGGCCAGGAAGCCGACGATGGCCCCTGCCAGCACGTCCCCTGTGCCGCCGCTGGCTAGGCCGGGGTTGGCGAAAGGGTTAATGACCACCCGGCCATCCGGCGCGGCGATAAGGGTGTAGGCCCCTTTGAGGATGACCACCTGCCCCCACTTCTGGGCCATGCCCTGGGCCACCCCGATCCGATCGGCCTCCACCTGGGCCACAGTGCTCTCTGTCAGGCGGGCCATCTCGCCGGGATGGGGGGTCAGGATAGCCTGGGCCTGAAGACGCTCCCACCACTCGCCGGCCTGGGCCAGGGCGTTGAGCCCGTCGGCGTCAATGATCAGGGGCGGCAGTTTCACCTCCTCTGCTGGTGCCTCCTCCGCTCCGGTTACGAAGCCCAGACGCAGCTTGGCCTTCCCGGCCTCCAGCCCCAGCAGGCGGTGGACGAAGGCCACCGCTAGCTCCTCGTGGGTCAGCCCAGGACCCAGCAGGAGGGCGTCGTAGTCGGGGATCTTCTCCACCAGCAATTTCACCCCCTCGGGGACCAGCACGCCCAGATCCTCAGGCAGGATGAGGAAGGTGACCTCGGTCAGCTTGCTGGCCAGGATAGGGTGGAGGCTCCGCGCCAGGGCCAGGGTGACCAGGCCCGTCCCCACCCGCGTGGCCGCCGCGCTGGCCAGATAGGCCGCCCCGGTGTAGTTGACCGAGCCGGCCACGATGAGCGCCTTGCCGAAGGTGCCCTTGTGGGCCTCTGGAGGCCGCCGGGGAAGGAGGCCCCGCACCATCTCCGGCGTCGCCACTTCGACCGGCACCTCCTCGGCCAGGGAGGCAGCGATGCCGATGTCGGCCACGACCAGTTCCCCCACGGCCCCCGCGCCGGGGAAGAGGTATTGCCCCCGCTTGGGGAAAGCGAAGGTGACCGTCAGGTCGGCAGGCAGGGCCGCCGGGTCAAGGGCGCCGCTGTCGCAGTTGAGGCCCGTGGGCACGTCCACGGCTACGATGAGGGGGGAACGCCCCTCCGCCTTACGCTGGCTCACCCCCTCGGCGACGACTCCCAGGATCTCTTTGAGCAACCCCTCAATGGGCCGCTCGATGCCCGTGCCCAGGAAGGCGTCAACGATCACGTCAGCCTGACTCACCAGATCTCGCAGGCCGGCCAGGCCGTCGTCCTCCTCGGCGCGGGCGAAGGGGATGGCTCGCTCCTGGGTCCGTCGGAAGTTCTCGTCCTCTTCAGTGCGGCGCTTCCAGAGGTAGAGGGTGGCCTGCGCCCCGGCGTCGTGGAGGTGTCGGGCAGCCACCAGGCCGTCGCCGCCATTGTTGCCCGGCCCGACCAGCACCAGGACCTGCTTCCCCGCCACGTCCGTCTGCTTCTCGATGGCCTGGGCCACGGCCCGCCCGGCGTTCTCCATCATCATGGCATAGGAGAGGCCGCTGGCGTCGGTCTCCCTCTCGAAGCGGCGCATCTCCTCGGTGGTCACCACTTTCATGTTTCCAGCCTCCCTATCGAGTCTCCCGCATTAGTATATCACAGGAGAGCGCATGGGGCAAAACAAAAGAGAGCTTGGGCAAAAGGGTGTCCAAGCTCTCTTCGAGATCCATCATGTCCCGGTATGGTTTTGAGCCCATTAGGTCGGAATCTTAATCACAACCATTTCGATGTCAGCACCGTCCAACGGCGAAGTTCACCCGGGCGGCGGCGATTACAGGTCACGTCCATCTGGCTCAGAACATTGATTGGAGCCTCGATCCGCCGCGTTGGGTGCAGCGAGTGTTAGTTGGCCCCTCCCTATCTCCAGACATCACTGCCAACCAGGGGACTATACCCAACCGCGACTCCGATCGGCTCTAATTCAAGCTGGCTGCTGCACACTCTGAACCAACTTGATGTCCATCCGCAACCATTCGTTTACTAGCTCTTGAACATCGACACCTTGTTCATCTGCAAGTTTACTCATAAAGGCATCCACATCCGGTTCCAGATAAACTGGAAAACTGAACTCGGCGTCGCGATGATAGAACTTACCACGTTCACCTTGGGAAAAGTCGTATTCTGCCTTCATATGCTTCTCTCCATGTATTGTTTGGTCTCTCTCTTCGTTGCTTTACGTGCTGAGATGATACGAATTTCGTACAAGTCCTCACCAGTGTGCTTGAAAGTATGTACAACGACTTGCAAGACACCGGTGCTGTCAATACCGAGGGTTATCTAACGGTTTTCGATCTCGCTATGCTCTTCGTCGTAGATGGAAAGGTGGTTGGGATCGCGAAAAACCGTTGCTGCCCGACGAAAAGACACCCGATGTTTGTGAATGTTCTACACTTCTTTTGTAGGATCCCAGTCGAACTTGTAGCGCAATCATCACCTCGATAAAGTTAATTCAGAACTATAATTATACAGAATCCGTCTAACTCACCCAGAGGATTGCATGTACGGAGATCTCAGTATAATATCCCGTACATGCTCTCTTGCGGGATGCCCAGCGTTGCCTCGCGAACAAATTATAGGACAAAACTGGAATAATCAAATACGCAGGCGAAAGGAAAATCCTTCCCTTCACAAGCTGCTTGTCACTCGTGAATTCTTCCTCAAGAGTTATCTCTTGGAGTGAGAAATATCATATGCCCCGGACTGGACTCGAACCAGCACGCCCTTGCGGGCACAGGCCCTCAACCTGCTGCGTATACCTATTCCGCCACCGGGGCTCGTTTTTATTATACCCCTTATCCCCCCTCTTGTCAAACCCCTTTTACAAATTCCCGTTTTCTGCTACAATATAGGTTGAAGGTCATACCTGGAAGGAGGGTACCATCATGGACACCAAAGCAACTGAAGGGCTGATTGATCTCAACACGGCCACTGCCGCCGAGCTGGAGGCCCTGCCCGGCATCGGGCCGGCCTACGCCCAGCGGATCATCGAGTACCGCGAAGCGCACGGCCCCTTCACGGACCCAGCCCAGATCAAGGAGGTGAAGGGCATTGGCCAGGCCCTCTACGCTGCCCTGGCGGATCGCCTGACCGTCGGTGCCGTGGAAGAGGCGACGGAGGTCGAAGAGAGGGTGGAGGCGGAAGAGATGCCCCCCATCGAGCCGACCCCACCCCCAGCCCGCCGCGAGGAAGCCCTCTGGCTGTGGGGGCTGGCCAGGAGCCTGATCATCATCGCCGTCAGCACCCTGCTGGCTGTGGCCATCTCCCTGGGGGTCTTCTACTCCTACAACGCCACCCTGGACATCTCCAAGCACCGTGACATCGTGGGCCTGAAGAGCCAGGTGCGCGACCTGGAGAGGGACCGAGAAATCATCCGCTCCGATCTGCAGGACCTCACCCGGCGGGCGAAGGGGCTAGAGGAGAGGATCAAGGAGCTGGAGGCTCTGAGGGACGACGTGGAATCCCTCCGGGGAGAGATGAAGGAGGTGCGGGCGGAGGTGGAGGCCGTGGCAGCCAAAGCCGCCAAATTTGACGCTTTCCTCACCGCCCTGCGAGATCTCCTCATCGAGACCCAGGGCACACCGGTACCCACCCCGACCGAAATGCCCACACCGACGATAACACCCACGCCGACGGGCTAAGGGGATAGCCAGCACCAAAGGAGAGAGGAAATGGCAGAGAGAAGATCGGTTTGGAGTCGCATCTGGGGCTTTTTCTGGGGGCTCATCAAACTCATCCTGGCCCTGGCCGTCATCGCTGCCCTGGGGGTGGGCATCTACTACGGCGGCCTCTATGCCTACTACGGCATCCTGTCCCCCATCAACAGCAACACCAACGCCATCAACGTGCTCCAGGGGGATCTGGAGACGGCCCAGCGGGATTTCGGCCGGGAGCTACAAGTCCGTGACGAGCGGATAGCCCACCTGGCGGAGCAGATCGCCCAGTTGGCGGCCCAGCAGGAGGCGATCAAAGCCCTGGAGGAGAAGCTGGCCAGCCAGGATCAGCAGGTAGTCGCTCTGCAGGAGGCCCTTGCCGCCCATCAGGAAGCTCTGGCTGCGGCGGACAAGGGGCTGACGGGGCTGGAGACCAAGCTGGCCGGCATCGAGAAGGCCATGGACAGGCTGGCTGCACAGGCGGCTGCCCCCGAGGCAGAGATCACCCGGCTCAAGGTGCAGGCCCTCTTGCTGCAGGCCTCCTCCCAGGCCCTGAAGGCCAGGATGCGGCTCATGCAGAACAACGCCGGCTTGGCCAAGGAGGAGTTGGGCCTGATGGAGCCCACGCTGGAGGCCATGGCGCGACTCGGGGACGAAGAGACCCGGGGGACGGTGGAGGGGCTCAGGGCCCGGCTGGAGGCCACCTTGGCGGCCATTGACGAGAACCCCTTCGTGGCCAGCGAGGAGCTGGACATCCTGTGGCACGAGATCAACGCCACCATCGGCTTCTAAGCAACCTGCCAAAACTGCTATCAAGGGGCGTCCTCTGACAAGCGAGCGTGACCGCTTGTCATCGCCCCGTCTAGCATGTCAGAACGCCTTAGAATGCCATCGAAGGCGGGGCGAGGACGCCCCTCAGTAGCAGTGAGAGGTGAGGGCGCTAGAGAGCACCCCCTCTCAACTCACCATTTATGAGAGCATTCGGTAAGTTGGTAGGAGACGGTCACACAACGGATGCAAGCGGATAAACGAATATGCCCACGAGGTTCTATCCGCTTATCCGTTTTACATCCGTTGTGTAACGGGCCTGGCATTATTGCCGAACGCTCTCGGAGACAATAAAGAGCTCCATGCGGGTTGCCCGTGTCACCCGGGCTGAGGCCGGCCTGTAGACCAATGGAAAAGAACGTATGAGCCACCAAGGCGAACACAGTTTAGTGCGGGAGCTGGGCCTGGCCGAGGCGTTGGCCATCGGGCTGGGCACCATGATCGGGGCGGGCATCTTCGTCCTCTCCGGGATAGCGGCGGAGCGAGCCGGGCCGGCAGCCGTCTTCTCCTACATCGTGGCGGGACTGATCTGCCTGCCCATCGCCATGATCATCTCAGAGCTGGCCACCGGCATGCCCAAGGCCGGCGGCAGCTACTACTTCATCTCCCGCGCCTTGGGCCCCCTGCTTGGCTCCATCGTAGGGCCTGGGAACTGGCTGGGACTGACCTTCGCCACCGGCTTTTATCTCATCGGCTTTGGCCAATACCTCAGCTACTTTCTGCCCGTGCCCACCTGGATGGCTGTTCTGGTGGCGGGGTTGTTTTTCATCTACCTCAACTATCGGGGGGCCAAGGTCTCAGGTCGTATTCAAAACATCATCGTGGTCGTCTTGGTTGCTACCCTGCTCCTCTTCGTAGGGCAGGGCATGTTCGCCGTCGATCCGGGCCTGCAGCGACCCTTCTTCCCGTATGGGTGGGGGGCGGCGGTGGCCACCGTGGGCCTGATCATCGTCTCCTTCACCGGCTTTGAGAAGGTCTCCACCATCGCTGAGGAGATCAAGCGGCCGGGCCGCAACCTGCCTTTGGCCATTGTGGGCTCGGTGATCATCGCTACCTCCCTCTATGCCAGTATCCTCTTCGTGGCCACAGGCATTCTATCCTACAAGACCTTCGGGCGTCTGGAAGCGCCTCTGGTGGAGGCGGCGTACGTGTTCATGGGCAGGGTCGGTATAGTGGCTATGTCCCTGGCGGCGCTGCTGGCCACCGCTTCCTCGGCCAACGCGGCTATCATGGCTTCTTCCCGCATCAATTTCGCCATGGGGCGGGATGAGATTCTGCCTGGCTGGTTCAATCAACTCCATCCCCGTTACCTGACGCCCCATCGCTCCATCCTGGTCACCGGCGGACTGGCCCTGCTTCTGGCCCTCAGCAGCCAGGCTGAGGAACTGGCCGAGATATCCAGCGCCCTGTTCATGATTTCTTACGCTCTTCTGAGCTTGAGCGCTATCGTCATGCGGCAGGGTAAGCCTGCAGATTACCGGCCCACTTTTCGTATCCCCCTTTATCCCTGGCTGCCAGTGGCAGGGGGCAGCCTGTGCCTGGCGGTGATCACCACCATGGCCCATGCTTCCCAGTTGGCTAGCCTAGCTCTGGTGACCCTCAGCTTGGGATGGTACCTGTTCTGGGGTCGGGGGAGAACCAAGGTGAAGGGGGAATTGGCTCTCTTAATGGAGCGGGAGCGGCCCCTGGAACGGGTAGTGGCCGCTGCTGAGCACACCATCGAGGGGGAGCGGCATGAGATCCTGGTGCCGGTGGCCAACCCGGCCACAGCCAAGAGCCTGACCACCCTGGCCGCCGGGCTGGCCCTGGGACATGAGGGCACAAAGGTGGTGGCCCTAAGGGTGGTGCCGGTGCCGGCAGGGACGCCTCTATACGCCGCCCAGGCTTATCTGGAGCAGCAGGAGGATGGGCAGCGGGACATCCTGCGGCGGGCGGCCAAGCACGGGGCGGTGGCCGGGGTGCGGGTCAAGATGCTCTTACAGGCGGCCCACGGTATCGCCTCCGGCATCCTGGCTGTGGCCGAGGCCCGGCCTGACACGCGGCTCATCTTACTGGGTTGGCGGGGCCCGTTGACCCTCAGCCGTATCCGCACCAGCATTGACAAAGAGGTCGTGCGGCGGGCCCCCTGTGACGTGGCGGTGCTGCGGGACCGTGGGCTGAAGGAGATACGACGCATCCTCATCCCAGCCGGTGGCGGGCCCCATGCTCGATTGGGGCTCCGGCTGGCCCACGACCTGACTATAGCCGAAGACGCCGAGGTGGTGGTCCTGCGCGTGGTCCTGAATGCCGGTGAGGTGGATCTGGAGGCCGAGCAACAAGCGCTGGAGCATCTCATCCGGGGCGAGCTTGGTGAGAAGGACGGACGGGTGAAGGCCCGTCTGGTCCGCGCCTCCTCAGTGGTGGCCGGCATCCTGGCCGAAGCCCAGCGGCAAGACTACAACCTGCTGATCATCGGTGCCTCGGAGGAGTGGTTTCTGAAGAACTGGCTCTTCGGGGCTATCCCCGACATCGTGGCTGACCGGGCCCACTGCTCTGTGCTCCTGGTGCGCAAGCATGAGCCGAGCGGTGTATCCTGGCTGCGGAGGATGCTTAGACAGCAGGTGTAGCTGGCGAGGACTCCTGAGGGGCAGATGGTGGCCCGAGGCTAAAGCCGTCGGGCTGATGACAAGCGGTCACGCGGCTTACAGCTAAGAGCAGAGATGGGTCAGGGCGAGCGTGACCGCTTGTCAGAAAGAGCAAAGCACCCTGAAGGGCGCTCGGATCAGGGTGCTTCTAGCGCCCTTTGCCCTTTCAGCCTGGGGGTTTAGCCTCAGGCAACCCGGC
>JBHIEC010000029.1:0-17000 GCA_046760425.1 Anaerolineae bacterium | reverse complement strand
ATCAGCCGGAGCTGACACCCATCCAGCCCGTGGGTTTGCGTTTCAGGGCTGCCTGGTTTATAATATGGCTCGCGGCCCGAGGTAGGCTTTTGAACAGGTGACTGCGACTCCTGAACTTCGTTCGCTGCCGTTCTTCCGCCTCTGTGAACAGGGGTTATTTCCAGAAAAGGGGAGGGTTATCGTGCAACGCGCTGTCATCACTGGTTTGGGGGTCATCAGCCCCATCGGCCTGACGACCGAGGAGTTCTGGACCAACCTGACCAATGGTGTCTCGGGGGTGGGGCCCATCACCCAGTTCGACGCCACGGGTTTCCCCGTGCGCATCGCTGCTGAGGTTAAGGGCTTCGACCCCCAGGACTACATGGACCACAAGACGGCCCGGCGCCTCGGCCGCGCGGTGCAGTTCGCCATCGCCGCTGCTCAGCAGGCCATCCAAGACGCCGGCCTCCAGGTCCCCCTGAGGAACGGACCCTCAGTGGGGGTTGTCCTGGCCACCGGCGGGGGCGGCATGGCCGACACCGAGGCCGCCACGCGGACGCTCATCGAGAAGGGGCCCCGAGCCATCAGCCCCTTCTTCATCCCTAACATCATGCCCAACGCCCCCGCCTGCCAGATATCCATCCTCACCGGGGCCCAGGGGCCGATCCTGGCTCCCACGGCGGCCTGCGCCAGCGGCAACTACGCCCTCGTGGAGGCCCTGCGCCTCATGCGCCTGGGGGAGGCGGAGGTCGTCATCGCCGGAGGGACGGAGTCGGGCATCACCCCCCTGGCCTTCGCCGCCCTGGGGCGGATGGGCGCCCTCTCCAGGCGGAACAACGAACCGACCCGGGCCTCCCGTCCCTTCGATCTCCATCGCGATGGCTTCGTCTTCGGCGAGGGGGCAGCGGTGATGGTGATGGAGACCGAGGAGTACGCCCGGCGGCGGGGGGCGCGAATCTACGCCGAGGTGGTCGGTGGAGGTATCACCGGCGATGCGTACCACATCACCGCCCCGGAGCCCGACGGCAGAGGGGCCGCCCGGGCCATGACCCTCGCCCTGGCTGACGCTCAGATGCGCCCCCAGGACGTAGACGTCATCTTCGCCCACGGCACCAGCACCCCCCTCAACGACGTGGCCGAGACCAAGGCCATCAAGCTGGCTCTGGGGGAGCACGCCTACAAGGTGGCCATCAGCGCCACCAAATCCATGATCGGGCACCTCCTGGGGGCAGCCGCGGCCGCCTCCACCACGGCCGCCGTGCTGAGCGTCCGCGAGGGGATCATCCCGCCCACCATCAACCTGGAGACGCCGGACCCGGAGTGCGACCTGGACTACGTGCCCAACGTGGCCCGGGCTCAGAGGGTCAGAGCGGCCATGGTCAACGGCTTCGGCTTCGGGGGCCAGAACGCCACCCTCATCATTAGGCGGTACGTCGAGTAGGGGCCGACGGCTCGACTGAGTCAGCGGTGTCGGCTCGCTTGGCGGGTACGGCACAAGAAACCCACGCTGTAAGGCGTGGGAGCCGTCACAGCCCAGCCAGGAAAACGAACTTCCCCATCCTGGGCTGGCTGTGAGGCTCCCCCTCGCAAGCGCTCGCAGCAGTGACAAGCGGTCGCGCAGGTCTCAGCTAAGAGCTGACGTGAGCCAAGGTGAGCGTGACCGCTTGTCAAGGCTCGAAACCAACACAGGCTATAATGATTGAGCTGCGAGCGCTTGCGACCACCTTACGGTGGGGGTTTCGCGAGGGACGAGGTTGCCAAGCCGTACCATAAGGGTTATAATTAGGTTAACCCTGAGGAGGAGGATGAGGCTTGGCGACTACCGTCTCCGTCATCGCCACGGTCAAGAACGAGGAGGGGGCCATGCGGCGCCTCCTGGACTCCCTCCGGGCCCAGATTCGACCGCCCGATGAGGTGATCATCGTTGACGGCGGCTCGGCGGATGGCACGGTGGAGATCCTCCGCGCCTACGCCACCAGGGGAGATTTGCCCCTCAGGGTACTGGTGCGGCCCGGGGCCAACATCTCCCAGGGGCGCAACGTGGCTATCGAGGCCGCCCGGGGGAAGATCATCGCCTCCACCGATGCAGGGGTGCGGCTGAGCCCCAACTGGCTGGCTGATCTGATAGCGCCCTTCGAGGAGGACGACCCCCCTGACGTGGTGAGCGGCTTCTTCCTCCCTGATCCCCAGTCGGTCTTCGAGACGGCTCTGGGTGCCACGGCACTGCCTGTCCTGGCCGACATCGTGCCTCAGAGATTCCTGCCCTCCAGTCGCTCCGTGGCCTTCCGCAAAGCGGCCTGGGAGCGGGTAGGGGGCTACCCCGAGTGGCTGGACTACTGCGAGGACCTGGTCTTCGACTTCAAGTTGCGGGAGGCGGGCTACCGTTTCACCTTCGTCCCCACGGCTATCGCCTACTTCCACCCTCGCCCCAGCCTGGGGGCCTTCGCCCGCCAGTATTATCGTTATGCCCGTGGCGACGGCAAGGCCGACCTGTGGCGAAAACGTCACGCCGTCCGCTACGGGACCTATCTCCTCCTCGTCCCCCTCCTGCTTCTCCTCGGCTTTCGGCATACCCCCCTGTGGTGGGCCCTCCTGGCCCTGGGGGCGGCGGTGATCTTTTGGACGCCCTACAAGCGCCTGATCCCCATGATCGCCACCTACGGCTTGGCCGACAAGCTCAGGGCCATCGCCTGGGTGCCCGTCATCCGCGTGACGGGGGATATGGCCAAGATGGTGGGCTATCCGGTGGGGGTGTGGTGGCGGTGGAGGGGCCGGCCTCGCCCTCTGAACTCTCTTGACAGGGGTCAGGAGGGGTGGTAAAATAGGTATTAGAGGGCGGTTGGGAGGAGCACCGCTTGCGAGCTCTTCGAGAAGATCAAATCGGCCGTCGCCGCCTGGCGCAAGAAAGGTCACAAAGAAAGGAATCCACTCCTATGAGCAAGAGACACAAGAATCCCGCAGTGCCCCTTCGCGTCCTTGAACCCGATATTCAATCTCTTGAGCAACTCTACTCATTCAGAAGGCAACCAGAGATCTTGCAGTTTCTTGAAACCCATCCGTTTCTTGTCCCATTATTGGCAGAGGCGCACAGCAAGATCGGAGATTACTTCGGGCCATCCCCTCAGGTCATTCTTGAGGTCGTCACCGATCCGGAAGCGAAGAGCTTGACAAAAATGTTCGGCTATATTGTTAGCGGGTTGATACCTGAGGAAGCAGGGAGACGGCTTCAACGACTTGACCGGGATTGGTTTCTAAAGCAGCTCCCTCGCGTCAAGGGATTGCTCAACTTTGATGTGGAGTTCGTATGAGCTTCTGCTGGGCTGACTATCTGACCGTGGCGAGCCACCTCATGGAGCACAGCACCGCAAGCAGCTATCAGGAGGCATGCCTGCGGTCAGCCATTAGCCGCGCCTACTATGCGGCGCTCAACACGGCACGGGACCTGCTACGGGACCAATGGGGGATTGAAGTACCTGAGAGTGCGGAGATTCATTGGTTTGTTCCCCAATGGTTTATGGATGAAGACGACCTGGATCGGAAGGAAATTGGTGCACTTCTGGACCGTCTTCGCGACCGACGGAGGAAGGCAGACTACGATAATGAAATCACAAAGGTGTCCTCGCTTGCAAAAAGATCGGTGACGGACGCACAACTCGTGATCAACCGCGTCTCAACCCTGTGAACCAGTTGTTCCTGGAGCATATGGTGGCCCATGCTCAAGATGCCCAAAATGAACTCTAACGAGTTTTGGATGCTCTGGATCCTGAATAGTCCTTGAGAAGCAGGTCTATCTCGGATGCTCGACCTGTCCGTTATCATCGTCAACTACAACACCCGCGACCGGCTGCGGGGATGTCTGCGCTCCGTCTACGCCAGTCAGGGCGATTTCAGCTACGAAGTGTGGGTTGTGGACAACGCTTCGACGGATGGCAGCGCGGCCATGGTGCGGGAGGAGTTCCCCCAGGTGCGGCTCATCGAGAGCCCCATCAATGGGGGCTACGCCTACGCCAACAATTTGGGACTTCGTGCTGCTGGCTTTATGCCTTTGGGGGACGAGGCTCCGCTCTCCGCCACTCACTCCCCGGTCCCTCATCCCTCATCACCCGCCACTCGCTATGCCCTCCTCCTCAACCCCGACACCGTCCTGCCACCCCAGGCCCTGGCCGACATGCTAGCCTTCATGGGGACCCACCCCGAGGCGGGGGCCGCGGGGCCGAAACTGGTCCTGGCGGATGGGAGCCTGGACCTGGCCTGTCGCCGCTCCTTCCCCACGCCCGAGGTCTCCTTTTACCGCCTGGTGGGCCTGAGCAGGCTCTTCCCTAAAAGCCGCCGCTTCGCCCGCTACAACCTGACCTACCTGGACCCCGACGAGGTGGCCGAGGTGGACTCGGTGGTGGGGGCCTTCATGATGGTGCGGGGCCAGGCCATCCAGCAGGTGGGGCTCCTGGACGAGCGCTTCTTCCTGTACGGCGAGGACCTGGACTGGGCCCTGCGCCTCAAGAGGGCGGGCTGGAAAGTGTACTATAACCCCCAGGTGACCGTGCTCCACTACAAACGGGAGGCCAGCAAGCACAGCCCCCGGGCCCGCTACGAGTTCTACCGCGCCATGTACCTCTTCTACCGCAAGCACTATGCCGCCCAGACCCCCTTCTGGCTGCACTGGCTCATCCTGGTTGGCATCGTCCTGGGGGGCGGGACGGCTATGGTGGGGGAGATCCTCAGATCCCGTGGCACGGAGATCTCTATGGAGGCTGTGAAATGAAGCACAGAGTAAACCTGCTCTTCACCGCTTCCCTGGTCCTCGTTGATGCCTTGATGGTCAGCCTGGCCTTCTACCTGGCCTATCAACTGCGCCTGCTGATCAAGTTCCCCCCGCCGGTCAACGTTCAACCTTTCAGCAGCTACGTGGGCATGATGGTCATCCAGGTTCTGACCATGCTGACCGTCTTCTTCTTTTCCAGATTATATCACGTTAAACGGGGCCTGTCACGCCTCGACGAGTTCTACTCCATTTTAGCTGCCACCTCCGTGGGTACGGTCATGGCCATCGCCTTCACCTCCTTCACCTTCAAGAACAGCCTCCTGGAGGTTGACTACTCCCGGGCCATGATCATCTATGCCTGGCTGCTGACCATCGTCCTCGTCGCCCTGGGGCGCCTGCTCCACCACCGTCTGGTGTCAGCCCTCCACGCCCGGGGGATCGGGGAGACGCGGGTGCTCATCGTGGGCACGGGCGAGATAGGCCGCATTATCGGGCGGCGCATCCTGCGCTCGCCTGCCCTGGGCTACCAGGTGATCGGTTTCGTTGACGATAACGCCGGCCGGGACAGGTTTCTGGGCCTCCCTATCCTGGGCAAGACCGCCGAACTGACCTCCCTCGTTGATGCCCATCAGGTGGACGAGGTCATCATCGCCCTGCCCGAGGCCTCCCACGAGGAGATCCTGGCCCTCATCTCCCGCTGCCGGCGGGAGAAGGTGAGCATCAAGGTCTTCCCCGACGTCTTCCAGATCATGGCCTCCGAGATCAGCATCGCCGACCTGGATGGCCTGCCCCTCCTGACGGTGCGAGACATCGCCCTGCGGGGCTGGAGGCTGACCCTCAAGCGGGCCGTGGATCTGATCATCTCCTCTCTGGTGCTCATCCTGGCCTCGCCTTTGATGCTCCTGATCGCCCTCCTGATCAAGCTGGACTCGCCAGGCCCCGTCTTCTACACCCAGGAGCGGATGGGGTTAGACGAGAAGCTCTTCAAGATGCTCAAGTTCCGATCCATGAAGGTGGGGGCCGAGGATGAGACGGGTCCCGTCTGGGCTACCAAGGACGATCCACGGCGTACGCGGGTGGGGGCCTTCCTGCGTCGCTTCTCCCTGGACGAGTTGCCCCAGTTCATCAACGTCCTCCTGGGCGAGATGAGCATCGTGGGACCCCGTCCGGAGCGCCCCGTCTTTGTAGAGCAGTTCAAGAAGAGCATCCCCCGCTACATGGACCGACATCGGGAGAAGGCAGGCATCACCGGTTGGGCCCAGGTAAACGGTCTGCGCGGCGACACGTCCATCATGGAGCGGACCAAATACGACCTCTACTACATCGAGAACTGGTCCCTGTGGTTCGACTTCAAGATCATGCTCAAGACCCTGGTAGGCCTCTTCCACGATAACAACGCCTACTGACGGTTCCTTTTTGACGTGCTATGGACGGCTCTACAGGGTATCAGAAGGGGGGTTGAGAGGGAGGCGTTACTTCTCAACCCCTTTTTCGATTTGACAAAGGGCCAAATTCATGCTATCATTTTAGCACTCTAAGGTTGAGAGTGCTAATTTGTCCCAAGAGAAACCCACGCTGTAAGGCGTGGGAGGAAAGAGGGTGCTTCTCCTCTTCTCCAAGGTTGAGAGTGCTAATTCAGGGGAACGTATGCCAGATTTGACGGCCAGGAGGCAGGCCATCCTGGGGATCGTGGTGCGAGAGTACATCGCCACGGCCACGCCGGTGGGCTCCCAGACCATCGCCCAGCGGTATGGCCTGGGGGTCAGCCCGGCCACCATCCGCAACGAGATGGCCTACCTGGAGGAGCAGGGTTATCTCACCCACCCCTACACCTCGGCGGGGCGCGTGCCTACGGTCAGGGGCTACCGCTATTTTGTCGAGCGGCTTATGGAGGAGGTGGAGCTGCCCCTGTCCGAGCAGCGCATGATCCGCCATCAGTTCCACCAGGCGGGCATGGAGCTGGAGCAGTGGATGCGCCTCTCGGCGGCCGTCCTGGCCCACACCGCCCAGGCAGCGGCCCTGGTGACGGCTCCCAGGCCTCCCCTGTGCCGCTTTAAACATCTAGAGCTGATCTCCATCCGGGACCTCCTAGTGCTCCTGATCCTGGTCTTGCGGGATGGGAGGGTGAGGCAGCAGATGCTGACCGCGGCCCAACCCATCGCTCAGGAAGAGCTAAGCCATATCGCTAACCGGCTGAACGACCTCCTGGCCGGCCTGAGCCGCCACGAGATCCCCCGTGCCGTCCCGCCCCTGCCCGCTCTGGAGGAGCAGGTGGTGGAGCACGTGGTGGACCTGATGCGCCAGGTGGATCGGCAGAACGGCTACGAGATCTATCGCGATGGCCTGAGCCACGTCCTGCAGGAGCCTGAGTTCGCCGAGGTCGAGCGGATGCAGCGGGTCATCCACATGTTGGAGAGGGGCGGCATCCTGGAATCCCTCCTCTCCCAGGTGGCCCTCTCCCGCCGAGGCGTGCAGATCGTCATCGGGGGGCAGGGACGCTGGGAGGAACTGAGCGACTACAGCCTCGTCCTGGCCCGCTACGGTGTGGTGGAGCAGGCCATGGGCGTCCTGGGCGTCCTGGGTCCCGTCCGCATGCCCTACGAGCGGGCCGTGTCCACGGTGCGCTACGTGGCCGACCTGATGAGCGATCTGATCGAGCAGCTATACGGATACTAGCCAGCTATCACAGTCCGGGGCATAGGGGGCTCCTCCAGAGACCGATCTTTCCCCACCTCGGCCTGTGACGGCTGGACTTCTTAGGTACGAGGAGGTGAAATCGGTGACGGAGATGACCGCAGAGCAAGTCACGGAGGCTCAGGAGGCTGAAGAAGCCCAGGCACCCAAGTCTGCGGAAGAGAAGCCAGAGGAGGTTCGAGAAGAGGCCCCTGAAGAAGTAGAGGAGCTGGAGGCCCTGCGCCAGAGGCTGGCGGAGGCAGAGAGCAAGGTCGAGGAGTATCTGGATCAGTGGCGGCGCGCGGCGGCCGATCTGGCCAACTACCGCAAGCGGGTGGAGAAGGAGCAGGCCGAGTTCTCCAAATACGCCAACGCCGTGCTCATCACCAAGCTCCTGCCCATCCTCGACGACTTCCAGCGGGCCTTCCAGACGGTGCCGGACAGCCTGCGCACCCTGACCTGGATAGACGGCATCGTCCTCATCGAACGCAAGATGCAGGCCATCCTGGAGCAGGAGGGGCTGACCCCCATCGAGGCTGTGGGGAAACCCTTCGACCCCCTGATCCACGAGGCGGTCATATTCGAGGAGACGGCGGACCACGAGGACGGCCAGGTCATAGCCGAACTGCAGAAAGGGTATAAGTTACATGACAGGGTCCTGCGGCCTACGCTGGTAAAGGTGGCCAAGAAACCAACGTAAATTAGTAGGTTCGGAATTCGTAAATTCGTACTTGAGGTACCAGATACCAATCCACGAATTTACGAATCACGAGTCTACGAATCTAATAGAGGAGAAAGCGAACTATGAGCAAGATAATTGGTATAGACCTAGGGACAACAAACTCGGTGGTGGCCGTGATGGAGGGCGGCGAGCCGACGGTCATCCCCACCCGTGAGGGCGGACGGCTCTGCCCCTCGGTGGTGGCCGTCAACCCCAAGACGGGGGAGCGGATGGTGGGCCAGGTGGCCAAGCGCCAGGCCATCACCAACCCCGACAACACCATCTTCTCCATCAAGCGCCTCATGGGCCGCAAGTTCAACGACCCTGAGGTGCAGAAGGCGCGTAAGATCCTGCCTTACAAGATCATCGAGCGGCCCAACGGCGACGCCTGGGTGGTGATGGGAGGCAAGGAGTACTCCCCGCCGGAGATCTCGGCCATGATCCTCCGCAAGCTCAAGGAGGACGCCGAGGCCTACCTGGGTGAGCCCGTTACCCAGGCCGTCATCACTGTGCCTGCCTACTTCAACGACTCTCAGCGCCAGGCCACCAAGGACGCCGGCAAGATCGCGGGACTGGAGGTGCTGCGCATCATCAACGAGCCCACGGCCAGCTCCCTGGCCTACGGCCTGGACAAGAAGAAGGATGAGACCATCGCTGTCTACGACCTGGGCGGCGGCACCTTCGACATCTCCATCCTGGACGTGGGTGAGGGCGTCTTCGAGGTCAAGTCCACCAGCGGTGACACCTTCCTGGGCGGCGACGACATTGATCAGCGGATCATTGATTGGGTGTGCGACGAGTTCCAGAAGGACCAGGGCATTGACCTGCGCCAGGACCGCATGGCCCTGCAGCGGCTCAAGGAGGCGGCGGAGAAGGCCAAGGTGGAGCTATCCTCGACCATGCAGACGGAGATCAACCTGCCCTTCATCACCGCCGATGCCAGCGGCCCCAAGCACCTGGCCATGACCCTCACCCGGGCCAAGCTGGAGCAACTGGCGGGCGATCTCATCGAGCGGACCGAAGGCCCCTGCCGGCAGGCCCTGCAGGATGCCGGCTACACGGCGGCGGATATTGACGAGGTGGTGCTGGTGGGCGGCCAGACCCGCATGCCCCTGGTGCAGGACACGGTCAAGCGCCTTTTCGGCAAGGAGCCCCACAAGGGCGTCAACCCCGACGAGGTGGTGGCTGTGGGCGCGGCCATCCAGGCCGGCGTCCTGGGCGGCGAGGTCAGGGATGTGCTGCTCCTGGATGTGACGCCCCTGACCCTGAGTATCGAGACCCTGGGTGGGGTGGCCACCCCGCTCATCGAGCGCAACACCACCATCCCCACCCGCAAGAGCCAGATCTTCTCCACCGCCGCCGACGGTCAGACTCAGGTGGAGATCCACGTGGTGCAGGGCGAGCGCCCCATGGCCGCCGACAACAAGACCCTGGGCCGCTTCATCCTGGACGGCATCCCGCCGGCGCCCCGGGGCATCCCCCAGATCGAGGTCACCTTCGACATTGATGCCGACGGCATCCTGAACGTCTCGGCTCAGGACAAGGCTACGGGCCGGGAGCAGAGGATCACCATCACCGCCTCCAGCGGCCTCACCAAGGAGGAGGTGGATCGCATGATCAAGGAGGCCGAGCGCCACGCCGAGGAGGACCGACGGCGCAAGGAGGAGGTGGAGATCCGCAACAACGCCGACGCCCTGGCCTATCAGGCGGAGAAGTCCCTGCGGGACCTGGGCGACAAGGTGCCTACCCACGTGCGCAGTGACGTGGAGGCCAAGGTTCAGGCGGTGCGGGAGGCGCTGAAGGGCCAGGACGTGTACGAGATCCGGCGCCGCACCCAGGAGCTGAGCCAGGCTATGCAGCAGATCGGGGCGGCCATGTACGAGCAGCCGGGAGCGCCCCCGCCACCGCCAGGTGGGGAAGGGCGAGGCCCCGAGGAGGAAGGCACCGTCGAGGGTGAGTTCCGGGAGGTCTAAGCGCAACTGCGGGGCGAGGGACGGGCGAGCGATGGGTCTATCCCTCGCCCTTTACCATCCGGGCAGATTGGTGTATACTTTATAAAACGGGCCATGCGGGCCTGGGGCCTGCCGGATCCCAAGTTCGAGGATTTCGGCACCGTCCGCGTGACCCTCTACGGCCCGGGCAAGGAAGCCGTTGAAGAGCTGGTGCGCCCGGATGCCAGGAAGCTGAAGGAGGCCGGGTTCCCTCGATGGTAGCTCTGCCTCGCTGCCCCTCAAGCCCGGCGAGCAAGGGCGTATCGCCGTCAAAGCCATTAACTACTGGGAGAACGAGGTAGTGAAGGTGATGAGCTTGGGAGAGGGACGATACGGGCCATGAAACCGATCCGTCTTTCCGGCCATGCCCGCGACAATCTGCGCTATCGCGGCGCAACGGAAGAGGAGGTCAAAGAGACTATTCGGACAACTCCCTGGAGGCCGGCAGAGCTGGGACGGCTGGAATGTCGGAAGGATTTCCCTTACGGCCGCGAGTGGAACAAGAAAGTGTATGCCACGAAGCGGGTACGGCCCATCTTCACGGAAGAGGCCGACGAGATTGTTGTGGTGACCGTCTACGTGTACTACTTCTGATGGAGGAACATACAAATGAGAATCACATATGATTCGGAAGTGGACGCACTCTACATCCGTTTTATCGAGACCACGGTGACGACCAAGCACCTGGCCGAAGGCATCGCGGCCGACTACGACGCCGAAGGGCGTCTGGCAGGGATCGAAATCCTGGACGCGTTGAAACGGTTTGGTGACCCGGGCATCTTCCGGCAGGTGGTTCTGGAGGATGTCGCTTTGGCAGCCAGGTAGAGCCTGGGCCCGATTCTGGTTCGGGAGGCACGTCCTCGCGATCCCGATGGCATCATCCGACCATAAAAAAGACCCCCAGCGAGGGGGGCTATTAGCAGGACCTACATCCGCCACTATAGACGGGTTCGGACCTGCACACATATTATACTTTAAAATTTTCAGTTTGTCAAGAGGGAATGAGTGAGTTCTAAACGCGACTATTACGACGTGCTTGGCGTAGGGCGAAACGCCAGCCGGGACGAGATCAAGAAAGCCTACCGGCGGCTGGCACGCCAGTATCACCCCGACGTTAACAAGAGCCCCGACGCCGAGGCCAAGTTCAAGGAGATCAACGAAGCCTACGAGGTCCTCTCGGACCAGGAGAAGCGGGCCATGTATGACCGCTTCGGACACGCGGGAGCTCCGGGCCTCGGCTTCGAAGGCTTCGGCTTCCGCGACCCCTTCGAGATCTTCGAAGAGGTCTTCGGCTTTGGCTTCGGCCCTCGGGCTAGGGCTGCCCGCCGTGGCCCCCAACGCGGCACCGACCTCCGCTATGATCTGACCATCTCTTTCGAGGAGGCGGCCTTCGGCTGCGAGAAGGAGCTGGAGATCCCCCGCTGGGAGACCTGCCCCACCTGCCGGGGCAGCGGCGCCGAACCCGGTACTTCTCCTATCCGCTGCCCCCAATGCAACGGCACCGGTCAGGTGCGCCGAGTCCAGCAGTCCTTCTTCGGCTCCTTCGTCCAGGTGGCCACCTGCAACCGCTGTGACGGCCGTGGGGAAGTGGTCACCACGCCCTGCCACGAGTGCCGTGGCCGCAAACGGGTGCAGCGCATCAAGACCATCGCCGTGGACATCCCCCCGGGGGTGGACGACGGGACGCGCATCCGCCTGTCTGGGGAAGGGGAAGCAGGGCTGTACGGCGGCCCGCCGGGCAACCTGTACGTCGTCCTGTCCGTCAAACCCCACAAGTATTTCAAGCGCCAAGGCAACGACATCCTCCTGGAGCTGGGCATCAACGTCGCTCAGGCGGCCCTGGGTGATAAAGTGCAGGTGCCCACCCTGGATGGCAAAGAGACCCTGATCATCCCTGCCGGCACCCAGACGGGCGAGACCTTCCGTCTGCGAGGCAAAGGCGTGCCCTACCTGCGCCGCAACGGGCGGGGCGACCAGTTGGTCACCGTCTACGTCGTGACACCCACCAACCTGACCGAGGAGCAGAAAGAGCTGTTCCAGAAGCTGGCCAAGACCCTGGGCAAGGAGGTCATCCCCCAGAGCGAGAAGAGCTTCTTCGAGCGACTGAAAGACGCATTCAAGGTGTGATCTATGAAGTGGCTGGAGATCAGCGTCCAGGCTGATGGCGAGGCAGCCGAAGCGGTGTGCGAGGTCTTCAACCGCTACGGGCAGGGCGGAGCCGTGATCGAGGAGGTGCTGGCGCCCAACGACGAGGCCAGCACCTATCTGTCCCCGCCACTGGTGCGGGTCAAGGCCTTCCTGCCCCTGGACGACGCGCACGAGGAGGGGCGCCAACGCCTGGAAGAGGCCCTCTGGCACCTGGGCCAGCTCTACCCCATCCCCCCGCCCCAGATTCGCGAGCTGGCTGAGGAGGATTGGGCTGAGGCCTGGAAGCGGGGCTACGGCGTCCAGCGCATCGGGCGGCGTATCGTCGCCGTGCCTTCCTGGCAGGCGTACACCCCCCATGCGGAGGACATCGTCCTGCGGCTGGATCCAGGGCTGGCCTTCGGTACGGGCCTGCACCCCACGACACGCATGTGTCTGGTAGCCCTGGAGGCGCGTCTGGAACCTGGCGCGCGGGTCCTGGACGTGGGCACGGGCTCGGGGATCCTGGCCATCGCCGCCGCCAAGCTGAGTGCCTCCCAGGTGCTGGCCCTGGACATTGACCCCCTTGCCGTCCGCATCGCCCGGGAGAACGTGCGCCTTAACGGCGTGAAGGACATCGTCACAGTCAGAGAGGGGTCACTGGAGACCGGGAACCTGGACCTGGGAACCTGGGACCTGATCCTGATCAACATCCTGGCCGAGACCATCATTGATCTGGCCGGCGATCTCTCCACCCTCCTGAAGCCGGGCGGGCTCCTCATCGCCGGGGGTATCATCGCCGAGCACGAGCCGGCCGTCGTGGCCGGGTTGCGCCAGGCAAACGTGACCGTCGTCGAGCGTCTTCAAGACGGGGATTGGGTTTCCCTGATAGGGGTTCGAGGGCCTGGACATTGATCCCTGTACCGTCAACTAAGAGTATCTCCCATTCCTAGCTCCATGCACCGTTTCTTTATTTCCCCCCAATGTCTGACAGGTGACCAGGTTGCCCTCTCTGTCCCTCTGGCCCAGCGCCTGCGGGATCAGGGTCTGGCTGTAGGGGATCGCATCGTCGTCCTCGACGGCTACGGCTGGGCGTATGAAGTGGAGCTGACGGCCTTGACCGAGGGTCGTGTGGTCAGCAGAGCCCTGGCCACTGGCGAGCGCCGCACCAAGGTCAGCCTCTACCAGGGCTTGCTGGCGCCCAGGGCCTTCACCGCCCTTCTGCGGCGGGGGACGGAACTGGGCGTGGTGGAGTTCGTGCCCGTCATCTCCGCTCGCTGCCCCCTCGCCACCCTGGACGCCTTCAGCGAGAGCCAGCAGAGGCGCTGGCAGCAGTTCATCCGGGAGAGGGCTGAGGGGTCGGGCAGGGGGCGCCTGCCCCGCCTGCAGCCGGCCATGCTCTTTGAGTCGGCCTGCGACCGGGCCACCCGCAGTGGTCTGTCCCTCCTCCTGTTAGCAGACGCTGAGATCAGCCTGGAATCAGTGCTCCAGCCTCGACCCTTCTCCATTAACCTCTTCGTCGGCCCACCGGCAGGGTTCACCGCCCAGGAGGTGGATCGGGCCCGGCGCTACGGGGCCATCCCTGTCAGCCTGGGCCCCAGCCCCGTGAAGGCCGAGCGGGCCGGCCTGGCCGCCAGCCAGTTCATCTTCGAGCAACTGGGGTGATGCCCACCCCCGAAAAGCAAAGCCACCCCGCCGTGGGGTGGCTTTTTCGATGACACGCTATTTGGCCAAGCTACCGCTGTCCCCCTCATTCGCTCTTCTCTGAGCCGACCTCCTCAGGCTTCAGGGGTTCCCGTTCGAGGCGTCGGATCTCCCCCAGCTCCTCCACGATCTCGTCCTTCTCCAGCTCCACGGGTGGCGGTTGGCGGCGGCTCTCCTCCAGGCTGAGCTCGTACAGGAATTCTCGTATGGCGGCCTGGATCAACTCCTGGGCGTCCTTGAAGTAGCCCGCCTGGACGAAGTACTCGATCTGCTCATAGTCCTTGGCGTCCACGACGATGGAGATGGTGGTGGGCATGGTTATGTCCCCTCTACGCGAAGCTGGCGAAGCCCGTGGTGTAGAGGCTGCGCAGCATCCGCAAAGCCTTACGAGCTGTACGAGGATAAGCAAAGTTCAGCTCGGCTAGAAAAGGTTCTAGACCTCCAGTCTCCAAACTTTCCTCCCACTTCGTCCATTTCTTTGTTTCATCGTCTAACCTGGGCTTCAACTTGGTCCAGCCCTCATCATGGTTGTCAGGTTGCAAGGCCCAAGCCAGCAGCGCTTGCAGGGGCTTCTCCAGCTTTCCTCTGGGCCCGTGGAGCTTAGGCAGCACTTTCATGAGCACCGCTGTGTCGAAGGCATCGTCAAGGCCAGTGAATCCAGAGAAGACAGGCGAATCCTCCGCGTTGGCCAGGAACGCCGTGATCTCATCAAAGACACGATATGCAAAGTGAAGGTCGTAGGGCTGGAGGAGAACCTTAAGGCGGTCAAGGTGCTCTCGATACTTTGGGTGCCGAGCGGCGAACTCGGCGATGGTTCCCTTGTCTACGACGGCGAACTTGCCATTTCTTATAAAGTCTTTCAGAAGCTGCTGCCGTAGCCCTTCTAATTCCTTTTCGAGTAACTCCTTGCCCGCTTGGGTTGGATAGTCGGCGAAGTCTACCTCAGTAAACTCGATGGTGAAAGCGCGGTCCAGGACCTTAGGGCTGAACATGTAGGTCGTCTCATCCACGTTTACGGTGCCCGCGAAGTAGAGGTTGGGTGGGAGCTTAATCTGGGCAGGGATAAGGTTGCCATCAGCGTCCTCGACGGGGGTTCGGAAATCGTGGAGGGCGATCGCCTCTTTGGTCCAGCCATCGCTGCCGCGCCCTGACTCCAGCACACTGAGGAAGTCGGCGAAGTAGTACTCCACACGGGCCAGATTCATCTCGTCCAGGATAATGAAACGCGGAAACGCTTCCTCACCCTGCTTCTGGTATTCCTCGATGGCTGTCAGGATAAAGCGTAGGAACTCCGTGGATTCGAAGCTTCCTGTCAAAGGGTTGAAGTATCCCAACAGGCTCTTGGAATCGCGCCAGTCGGGACGGACGGGCACGAACCGACAGTTTCCTTCGCGTTTTCTGACCCGCCTAGTTTTTGGGTGTGAGAGTCTGAAACCAATGAAGTTGCCTTCTTCTTCGTCTATGATCGGCTCAAGCGCCACAGGATCGCCTTCCTGGAAAGAGGAGACGAACCATTTCTTCACCTCTTCTCTGAAATAGAGCCCTAGGTAGTCCGTGCCCGAGTACGCTGCATGTCCAAATCTGCATTTCTGCTTTCGCCCATCAAAGGAGACTTCGATTTCAACTGTCTCCCCGGCTGAGGGGACATCTATCAGTTTCCAGTAGCCTTTGGGGATGATAATCCGTGCATACTTGAGCATGTACGGCTGCACCTGTACTCGAATGTCGACCTCGCTGACCTCCGGCTCTTCTACCGTTTCGACTGCTGGCGAGGGCATCAACTCTGCGAACAACTGCGCCAGCTTGGTCTTCCCTGTGCCGGAAAGTCCGGAGAGGATGACGAAGCCCTTGGTCTTAAGCGCGGTGTAGAAGGTAGCAAGTTGGTGGGAGGTGAAGTGGAAGCCTTGGGAGGCAAAGTAGCGCGCCACAAGATCCACCAGTGGGGGTGGGGGCGGTTCTATTGAAACCTTCCCAGTCTCATTCACAATCTTCTCCAGGAACTGTCGGTCAGCATCTGGGATAACAGATTCCCAAAAAGGACGTACCGCCCGATAAGTGTCCATAATTTGGTCGGCGATGGCATCTCCCGCCGTGATAGCCTCATCCATCGTCATACGACGAGCGATGTGGGCACCCCAGCCCTGATCGGGAGGGAGCGATTTGAGAATCTCGAGCATCTCATCGGGAGTGGCAGCAAACTGGTCTCCCTCGTTCCACACGTTGACCCAGAGGTGAAAGCCCTGTTCACGTACAAGCCGCTCGATCTCCTGGCGGAATGTAGCATCACTCTCTAAGTGCGCTACGAAGCGGGGGCCATCTCGATCAGGGTCATACCCATACTTTGCAACGTCCGAGTGCGTTGGACACTCGACCATCAGCCCAAAGTCCAGCCGCTTGTCCTCAATGCTGCGAGCCAGGAAGAACTGAGCCTGATTAGCCCAGTTGGAGCGTGGGGTCGCTTTTGGGGCAAGCCATAGCATGCTCAAACGATCACCGCGCGCGATGTATGGTGCACTTGAGAAGGAAATCCCAAATTCAGTCTCCAACCGATCCTCAAGTTCATGCCAGATGTGACGTCCACCGTGTTCGTCCATCTTGACGTAGCGCTTGAAATCCTCCTCGGTGAAACGAAAGGCCATTGTTCTCTCCTTTGCCGATCTTAGTCAGCGTTGTGGTATCCACCTTGAAATCAGTATTTCCTGTTATGTCTGTTATGACGCTGACGATTCTGTTCCCTTGATGCTTGACCCGGCCTAATCCTTACTACCTGGGACAAGAGGAATTGCTCCCACGCCCTCCCATTTCTCCTCGATCAAGTCCTGGAGGCCAATAGATCGTCCTGCGTTCATAGAATTCCCCTACGCCCGCACTCCCCGGAAACAGAGCCACCGCTGCCCGAACGGTCCGCAACGCATCGCGGTAGGTGTGCATCTTGTAAATATCGGCCCGCTTCACAATGCGCTCCACATCCCCACCCGCCACATCCAGCTCGTAAGTGTCCTCTTCCTCCTCAGCGGGTCGTGATTTGGGATCAAAGCGGACCTTG
>JBHIEC010000028.1:0-17036 GCA_046760425.1 Anaerolineae bacterium | reverse complement strand
GGCTGCAAGCCGGACAGCTTCCTTACAAGATAGCCCCACTTCGGTGAAGGGAGTAAATCATGACTCATCCAATCTATCGGGTGGTTGACTTTGAAATCGTTGGCCCGTACACGCTGCGGGTTGCGTTCGACGACGGAACGGAACAGGTCATCGACTTTCGACCTGTGTTAGAGGGTGCATTGTATGCGCCATTGCAAGACGAAAGGGTGTTCAATCAAGTCGAGATAGACCCAGAAGTGCACACGCTAGTCTGGCCGAATGGGGCGGACTTTGATCCGGAAACATTGCATGACTGGTCGAAGTATGCGGAAGAGATGAAACGAATGGCCAAGCGATGGGCCACGATGAAGGTAAAGGTGGCATAGGAAAGGCCGTTAGGCTCTTGTCTATGTAATCTTTTGCTGGTACAATAAAAGTGTTAGGTTAGAGTACATTTGTGTGGGGGTGAAAAAAAAGGCCTACAGCGATTGCAACCGTAGAGAAAATGTTAGAGTCTTTGCCCGAAGAAGTGCAAGAACGTGTGGTAGAACACCTGCGAGAGTATATCCTGGACTTACAGGACGAGCTTCAGTGGGATGCACTATTCAAGCGCACCCAAGATCAACTCATTGCAGCGGCTCGTCGTGCCAAAGAAGAAATTGCCGCTGGCAAAGCTGAGCCTATGGACTTTGAACGGCTATGAAATCGGCTACATTGCCTTCCTTTTGGGAAGCCTATGCCTCCCTTGACGAAAGCATTAAGCGTAGAGCCAGGAAAGCCTTCCGGTTATGGGCTCAGAATCCTTTTCATCCCTCGTTGCGCTTCAAGTGCATTAACCGTGAAGAGCACATTAATAACGAGGAACCTGTTCGAAGCCGCTTGCAAGATCCACGCAGGCGGCTTTTCCGTTGTTGACAGTTAGGGCCTTTTGGGGCGGGGCGGTTCTGGTATGCCGGCGGTTACCTGTACGACGTGATTGATGGGCCAGAGGGCGATGATCCCTCCCTGCCCAGGCCTGGAGCGTGGCCGAGGTGCTGCGCACCTGGGTGGCAACGGATAGGCCTCCATTTCCAAGGCTCCATTCCAGGCGCGACGAACGGAGATCGCCTTGCCAACGCCGGGGATTTGTGGTAACATGAGCGAGAAAACCCGCTGGACAGGAGGGTCCTATGAACCTGCTCGAACTGCCCTTGATCGCCACCCTGCGGCGGAACCACGGCCTAGAGCACGCCACCATCCATGTCCTGTCCCGCCGCTACCCCTACCTGCACCTGGTGGGGCGCTCCACGACCGATGGTTTCTTCATCTACGGGGATGTCCCCACTGAGGCGGTGGCCAGCGCGGCCGTGGAAGCGCTGCAACGCCTGCAGGCCGGCGAGCGCCACCTGGCCCTCCACCCCCGCTGCGGCACCAACCTGGCCCTGGCTGGCCTCCTGGCTGGCCTGTCGTCCTTTGTGGCCACCTGGGGCAAGCCTCGCTCTTTCCTGAACCGGTTACCCCGCCTGATCCTGGCCACCACGGCGGCCGTCATGCTGGCCCAGCCCCTGGGCCCCATCATCCAGGAGCGGGTGACCACCTCGGCGGAGCTGGACAATGTGCGCGTCAGGGAGGTCACGCGCCAACAGATGGGCAAGGTGATCATCCATCGGGTGCAGCTCCAGGAGGTCTAGGGGGTGTTCTACATCTTCCACGGCGAGGACGAGTTCTCCCGCGCCGAAGCCCTGGCGGACATGAAGGACAGGATGGGCGATCCGACCTGGGCCGATCTGAACACCACCATCCTCGATGGCCGTAAGGTCACCCTGGCCGAGCTGATCCACACCTGCGACGCCGTGCCCTTCCTGGGGGAGAGGCGTCTGGTCATCGTGAAGGGGTTGCTGACCAGGTTGGAGCCTAAAAGGGGGGAGGAAGTCAGCGAAGAGGCTAGAAGGTTTATCCAGGGGCTGCGGGAGTATCTGAGGCGGCTGCCGGAGAGCACCCGCCTCGTTTTCTTGGAACCCCGATCCCTCAGCAGGAACAACCCCATCCTCAAGCTGGCTCAGAAGGATGAGCGAGGCTACGTCAAGGAGTTCAAGCCGCCCCGCAGGGACGACCTGAACTGGTGGATCACCCAGAGGGTGAAGGGCAAGGGCGGCGACATCCTGCCCGGAGCGGTGACGGAACTGGCGGCCTTCGTGGGCAACGATCTCCGCCTGCTGGATCAGGAGATCGAGAAGCTGATCACCTACGTGGGTGGAGCGCGGGCCATCAGCACCGAGGACGTGCATCTCCTGGTCAGCTACGCCCAGGAGGCCAACGTCTTCCAGATGGTGGATGCCCTGGGACGCCGCGACAGGCGTAGGGCCATCACCCTGCTGCACGAGTTGCTGGACAGTGGCCAGGCCCCCGCTTATCTCCTGTACATGATCACCCGCCAGTTCCGCATCCTCATGCAGATCAAGGAGCTGAGCCAGGGGGGAGCTTCAGCCGGGGAGATTAAGGCCCGGCTAGGTCTTCATCCCTTTGTGGTTGACAAGGGGCTGGAGCAGGCGCGCAACTTCTCCATGGGGCAACTGGAGGCCATCTACGGTCAACTGCTGGAGGCGGACACAGCCATGAAGACGGGCAGGACCGAACCGGCCCTGGCCCTGGATCTGCTGATCGTGGGCCTGACGACTACTCGTCCTGGCTGATGATCCTGAAGGCGAGGGGAGCAGATTTTATGGGGTTAATGGAGCTGGCGGATGACAGCGATGACCTTGCCTTGGATCTCCACGTTCTCCGGTTGGACGTACAGGGGCTCCATGGTCGGGTTGGCCGGCTGAAGGCGGACCCGATCTCCTTCGTGGTAGAATCGCTTGAGGGTCGTCTCCTCTCGATCCTTCAGCCACACGGCCACCAGCTCGCCGTTCGCGGCCTCCTCCTGGTATCGCACCAGGACGATGTCGCCGTCATGGATCAGGGCGTCAATCATGGAGTTCCCTTTGACGCGCAGGGCGTACACGTCGCTGGGGTCCTTGACGATGTCCCGGGTCAGCGCCAGGCTCTCCTCGGCGTAGAGAGGGACGCCCGGCTCGGGCACCGGGATGGGCACGCCAGCGGCGATGACACCCAGCATAGGCACTCGGATAGAAGGCTCTTCCGCTTTCACGTCGCTCGTCGGCCGGATCGCCCGGGAGACGGTACGGTCACGTTGGATGAGCCCTTTTTTCTCCAGGATATTCAGGTTGTAGTTCACCACCGAGGTGGAGGTGATGCCCACAGCAGCTCCGATCTCGCGGATGCTGGGAGGATACCCTTTACGGCGGATAAAGTCCTTGATAAATTGGAGCATGCCTTGCTGTCGCTGGGATAAGGCCATGCTTTTTCCCTCCTCTCCGTGCTGGTTGGGAAGCTGGCTATATTATACCATGAACGTATGTTCTATGTCAAGGGGCTTGACAATTTCTGAGGCATAGACTATACTTTATCCAATGGCGTTCCTGGCCTACGGATGCCACGGAGCATGCCCTGACCGGCTCTGGAAGTCAGGGCGCTTCTTTATCCTGTTCAGCAGGGCGAGGAGGATGTCCTTTGCGCAGGGTCCGATTTGTGCAGGTTGACGTGTTCAGCGACAGCCCCTTCGGGGGCAACCCCGTGGTGGTGGTGCCCCAGGCCCAGGGCATCAGCGAGGAGCAGATGCAGACCATCGCCCGAGGCCTCTTCGTCGAGACGGCCTTCGTCCTGCCCCCCACCGACCCCCAGGCCGATTTCCGGGTACGGTTCTTCACCCCCACCACCAAGGTCCCCTTCTCCGGCCACCCCACCCTGGGCGTGGCCTATGTCCTGGCCGAAGAGGGCCTGCTTGAACTGCAAGCGCCGGTAACGCGCGTCCACGAGGAGATGGAGATCGGAGTGCTGCCCATTGACCTCTTCGTGGAGGGGGAGGCCATCGCCAAGGTGGTGATGACAGAGAAGTCGCCTACCTTCCACGGTTCCCTGGAGGAGGTCGCCGAACTGGCCGCGGCCCTGAGCGTAGAAGAGGAAGAGATCACCGCCACCGGGCTCCCCCCGCAGATGGTCTCCACCGGCCTGCCGGCCCTGATGGTACCGCTGAGGTCCCTGGCCGTCGTGCAGAACCTGGGGTGCGAGACCCCCCTGGATGTGCCACGGCTGAATGCTATCTGTGAAGAACTGGGGGCCAAGGCGGTGATGGTTTTCACCTTCGAGACCCTGGAGCGGTCCTCCACGGTCCACGTGCGCCTCTTCGCTCCCCTGCTGGGCGTGGAGGAGGATCCGGCCACGGGTAGCGCCAGCGGGGCCTTGGGGGCCTATCTGGTGCAGCACCAGGCCATCCCTGTGCAACCCCTCGTCAAGATCTGCACCGAGCAGGGCTTCGAGATCGGGCGGCCCTGCACCGTCCACGTCGAGGTGGATACCACGGGCGAGAGGCTGGGCATCCGGGTCGGCGGCCAGGTGGCAAGGTCCGTGGAAGGGTACATCTACTACTAGACCAGGGTATTTGGCGAAGCCTGCGGGAGGCTGGCAGCTAGGGAAATGGATGCAGTGAAAATCGTAGCCGTATTCGGGGATTCGCGGGTTCAGGAGGGCAGTCCAGCCTATGAGGAGGCCCGGCGGCTGGGACAGCTCCTGGCCCGCAGCGGCTTCACTGTGGTGAACGGGGGCTATCAGGGCACCATGGAGGCCGTGAGCCGGGGGGTCAAAGAGGGGGGAGGCCGCGCCATCGGCGTGACGGCGGCCCTCTTCGATCCCCTGCCCGCCAACCCCTGGCTCGACCAGGAGATCAAGGCCCAGCACCTCTTCGACCGCCTGGAGCGGCTGATCTCCCTGGCCGAGGGTTTCGTCGTCCTCAGGGGCAGCATGGGCACCCTGGCCGAGCTGGCCCTGGTGTGGAACATGGCGCGCATCAAACCCACCCCTCCCCGGCCCATCATCCTCGTCGGCCAGGGCTGGCGCAGGGTGATGGGCACATTCCTGGAAGAACTGGCCGTGACCCAGCCAGAGGTCAACCTGCTCACCATCGTCCAGACGCCTGAGGAGGCTGTAGCAGTACTCTGTGAGCAGCTAGGAGAATCTCCAAATGCCTAAAAAGGTTACTTCTCGCAGCGAGGACTACTCGCGCTGGTATACGGACGTCATCCGCGAGGCCCAGTTGGCCGACTACGCCCCGGTGCGGGGCTGCATGATCATCCGGCCATACGGTTACGCCCTGTGGGAGAACATCCAGCAAGCGCTGGACCGGCGCTTCAAGGCCACCGGCCATCAGAATGCCTACTTCCCCCTCTTCATCCCTATGAGCTTCATCCAGAAGGAGGCGGAGCACGTGGCCGGCTTCGCGCCGGAACTGGCCGTGGTCACCCACGGCGGTGGCAAGGAACTGGAGGAACCGCTGGTGGTGCGGCCCACCTCGGAGACCATCATCGGCTATATGTACGCCCAGTGGATCCGCTCCTATCGTGATCTGCCACTGCTCATCAACCTGTGGAACAACGTGGTGCGCTGGGAGCTGCGCACCCGTCTCTTCCTGCGCACCCTGGAGTTCCTGTGGCAGGAAGGCCATACCGCTCACGCCACATACGAAGAGGCCGAGGAGGAGACCCGGCGCATGCTGGAGGTCTACCGTGACTTCGCCGAGAATGACGCCGCCGTGCCCGTGATCACTGGCCGCAAGAGCGAGAGCGAGAAATTCGCCGGCGCGCAGCACAGCTATACCATCGAAGCCATGATGGGCGACAAGCGGGCCCTCCAGGCCGGCACGTCCCACAACCTGGGCCAGAACTTCGCCAGAGCCTTCAACATCCAGTACCTGGACCGAGACAACACCCTCAAATTATGTTGGACCACGAGCTGGGGTCTGAGCACCCGCTTCGTGGGGGCCATCGTCATGGTGCATGGCGACGACCAGGGACTCATCCTGCCGCCCCGGCTGGCCCCCATCCAGGCCGTCATCGTCCCCATCTGGCGGAGCGAGGAGGAGAAGGGAGCGGTGCTGGCCGCCATTGATACAATCAAGGCCCAGTTGGCCCCCCAGGTGAGGCTGGAGGTGGACGCGCGGGAGGAGTACACACCGGGCTGGAAGTTCAACGAGTGGGAGATGAAGGGTGTGCCCCTGCGCATCGAGATCGGGCCCCGGGACGTGGCCCAGGGCCAGGTGGTGCTGGTGCGACGGGAGACCGGCCAGAAGACCGCCGTGGCTCAGGATGGCCTGGCGCAACGGATCCTGGACATGCTGGAGGACATTCAACGGAGCCTTTACCAGCGGGCCCTCAAGTTCCAGCAGGATAACACCTTTGAGCTGGAGGACTATGGGGCCTTCAAGGCCCTCTTCGAGGGCGAGAAGGTAGGCGGCTTCGTGTGGGCTTACTGGTGCGGCTCCGCCGACTGCGAGGCGGCCATCAAGGACGAGACCAAGGCCACTATCCGCTGCATCCCCTTCGACCAGGAGGGAGGCGAAGGGAAGTGCATCTACTGCGGAAGCGAAGCCAGGGAGAAGGCGGTCTTTGCCAAGGCGTATTAGCTCTCCCAGCAAAGGCGGCGGCTAAAAGCACGCCGCCTGGCTCCCATACCGAGCCAGGCGCCGTCATTTATGCGGCGCTTAAGGGCTCCCAAGGGGGTGACCACCAAGTACTTGGTTAGCGCATAACCGATGGGTTAAGTTGTACTTGCGACCTAGCTATGGTACAGTTTACCAAGCAGTCTCTTTTTCGCTACAAAGTGGCGTCTTCTGACAAGCGGTCACGCGGTGATAAGCGGTCACCGGGTCCGTCTCAAGAGTGGCCTCTGAGTAAAAACGTAGGTGACCGCTTGTCATCACCACGGCCGGTGCGGCGCAAAACGGGGCGTGGACGCCCCTCCGTAGCAGGGTGAGAGAGACTTTTGCCCTGCCTGAAGAAAATGTACGGTAGCTAGACTTGCGACTCCAGTAGTTGACCGCAGAGCCAACGGTGCCGACGAGGCTGTTCTCATCTGCAAGGCTGCACAGAGGCGACAAGGACGCGCCTGAGGATTTGAGCCCACAAAACCCTGGTTGGGAAGGAGGTCCTTGTCATGCCCCTGGATGATTTCAACATCATAGAGTCCACCTTGCGGGAAGGGGAGCAGTTCGCCGGCGCTTTTTTCACCACCGAGCAGAAGATCCAGATCGCCCGGGCGCTGGACGACTTCGGCGTGGAATACATCGAGCTGACCTCGCCCCTGGCCTCCCCCAAAAGTTGTGAAGACGTCAGGACCCTAGCCAGGTTAGGCCTGCGGGCCAAGGTGCTCACCCACGTCCGCTGCTGCCGGGAGGACGCCCAGATCGCCCTGGACACCGGGGTTGATGGGATTGACCTCCTCTTCGGTACCTCCTCTGTGCTGCGTCAGTTCAGCCACGGCAAGAGCATTGAGGAAATCGTGGACATCGCCCAGGAGGTGATCAGCTACCTCAAGTCCCAGCGCCCGGAGGTGGAGGTGCGCTTCAGCACCGAGGACTCTTTCCGTAGCCAGGAGGCTGACCTCTTCCGCATCTACCTGGCTGTAGATCAGTTGAGGATCGATCGGGTGGGGATCGCCGACACGGTGGGGATCGCTACCCCCACCCAGGTCTACCGCCTGGTGAGCACCCTGCGCCGGCTGGTGAAGTGCGACATCGAGTTCCACGGCCACAATGATTCGGGCTGCGCCATCGCCAACAGCTACGCCGCCTTGGAGGCGGGAGCCACCCATGTGGACACCAGCGTTCTGGGCATCGGCGAGCGCAACGGCATCACCCCCCTGGGGGGCTTCATCGCCCGCATGTATGCCACCAACCGCGAGATGGTGCGCCGCAAGTACAAGCTGCACAAGCTGCGGGAGCTGGACATCCTGGTGGCCGACATCGTAGGTGTCCAGATCCCCTTCAACAACTACATCACCGGCATCACCGCCTTCACCCACAAGGCAGGCATCCATACCAAAGCCATGCTCAACAACCCGGAGACCTACGAGATCCTGGACCCCCACGATTTCGGGCTGACCCGTTACCTCAGCATCGCCCACCGGCTGACCGGGTGGAACGCCGTCAAGGACCGGGCGGGGCAGTTAGGGCTGGAGCTCACCGACGCCCAGATCAAGGAGGTGACCCGCCACATCAAGAGCATGGCCGACGAGAAGCCCATCAGCCTCAGCGACGTGGACGCCATGCTCCACTACTGGGCGGAGAACGAGAAGCCAATAGAGCGGCCCAAAGTTGAAGGAGGTGTCCAATGAGCAACACTGAATGTCCGGAGTGTGGGGCCGCCATCCATCTGGCGGCCAACACGGTGGAGGGGGAGATCCTGGTCTGCCCTGATTGCGGGGTGGAGCTGGAGGTTCTCAGCCTCCATCCCGTGCGGCTGAACCTCGCCCCCCAGGAGGAGGAGGACTGGGGCGAATAAGAAGCGATGGCAGATTCAGTACATCACAATTGTGAAGCAGAGCGGGCTCCCATGCCCGCGTTTCGGCGGCCCTTCGACGTTGCTCAGGACAAGCGTGGGAGCCGCCTCTGCTGGTAGATTGTGATCTACTGAGATTACAGATTCGAGGAGAAGCCATGAAAATCGGCGTCCTGTGTTCCAGGATCCGGGTGGAGGAGAAGCTGATCTTCGCCGCGCTGGAGAAGCGAGGGCTGGCCTACGACAAGATAGATGACCGGCAGGTGGTCTTCGACCTGCACCACCCCGGCCCCTTCGCTGAGTACGATGTCATCCTGGAGCGGTGCATCAACCACTCCCGGGCCCTCTACAGCCTGGAGTTGCTCAACGCCTGGGGGGTGAAGACGGTCAACACCGCCCACGTGGCCTACATCTGCGGCAACAAGTTCTCCACCACCAAGGCCCTCATCCAGCACGGCGTGCCCACCCCCCGCACGCTCCTGGCCTACACCCCTCAATCGGCCCTGGAGGCCATCGAGGAGCTGGGCTATCCCGTGGTGCTCAAGCCGGCCGTGGGCTCCTGGGGACGGCTCCTGTCCAAGGTCAACGATCGCGAGGCGGCCGAGGCCCTCCTGGAGCACAAGCAGATCCTGGGCTCCTACCACCACTCCATCTTCTACATCCAGGAATACATCGCTAAGCCCCAGCGGGACATCCGCGCCTTCGTGGTGGGGGACGAGACCATCTGCGCCATCTACCGCACCTCGGCTCACTGGATCACCAACACCGCCCGAGGAGGCGTAGCCAGCAACTGCCCGGTGACCCCGGAGCTGAACGCCCTGTGTGTGGCCGCCGCCAAGGCCGTGGGTGGAGGGATCGTGGGGGTGGACATCCTGGAGGACCGCGACCGAGGGTACCTGGTCAATGAGGTCAACTACACCATCGAGTTCCGCAATTCCATCCATACCACCGGAGTGGACATCCCTGGCCGGATCGTGGATTACCTGGTGGCCATAGCCAGGGGCGAGGTGGTTCAGGGGGCCGGCCAACTCGAACCAGCGGATGTGGGGCTCTGATGGCGAGGCTCAAAGTCTCCATCGTTGGCGGCTCGGGCTACGTTGGGGGCGAGCTCCTGCGGCTGCTGTTGGATCATCCCCACGTCCGGGTTCAGCAGGTGACCTCGGAGGCCCATGCTGGACAATACGTCTACACGGTCCACCCTAACCTGCGCCGTCGGACGGCCCTGCAATTCCACCCCCTGGCCGAGCTGCAGTCCTGCGATCTCCTCCTCCTGGCCCTGCCCCACGGCCAGGCTCAGCGGCAGATCCAGCGCTTCGCCGCCCTGGCAGAGCGGATCATTGACCTCTCGGCCGACTTCCGCCTGCGGGACCCGGCCGCCTATCGCCGCTGGTACGGCACGGAGCACGCGGCGCCGGAGTGGCTGGATCGTTTTGTCTACGGCCTGCCGGAGCTGCACCGAGAGGCGCTAGCGGAGGCCCGCTACGTGAGCGGAGTGGGCTGCAACGCCACAGCGGCCATCCTGGCCCTATGGCCCCTGGTCAAGGCTGACGTGGTGGACAAGGCGCAGTCCATCATCGTTGACCTCAAGGTGGGCTCCTCGGAGGGCGGGGCCAGGGCGAGCCCCGCTTCCCACCACCCGGAACGGAGCGGCGCCCTCCGCTCCTTCGCCCCCACGGGGCATCGCCACACGGCCGAGGTGACCCAGGAGTTGGGGTTGAAGAACGTCCACCTCTCCGTCACCGCCGTGGAGCTGGTGCGCGGCGTCCTGGCCACGGCCCACCTCTTCCCCACACAACCCCTGACCGAGAGGGATCTATGGCGCATCTATCGTCAAGCCTACGGGGAAGAGCCCTTCGTGCGCATCGTCCACGAGCGGAGGGGGATCTACCGCCATCCGGAGCCCAAGATACTGGCCGGCAGCAACTATGCCGACGTGGGCTTCGCCCTGGAGGAGGCTACGGGCCGTCTGGTGGCTCTCTGCGCCCTCGACAACTTGATGAAGGGGGCTGCGGGGACGGCGGTGCAGGCCATGAACGTGATGATGGGCTGGGAAGAGAGAGCAGGCTTGGGGTTCGCGGGTTTGCATCCGGTGTGAGAGGGAACAGGGGAATTCGGGATGATCGTCGTTAAGGTGGGTGGCGGCGAGGGCATTGATCTGGAGGCCGTGTGTGCCGACGTGGCCGCTCTGGTAACCGAGGGGCGACAGATCGTCCTGGTCCACGGTGGCTCCCACGAGACCAATCTCCTGGCTGAGCGGCTGGGACATCCGCCCCGCTTCGTGACCTCGGTCTCAGGCTTCACCAGCCGCTACACGGACCGGGAAACGTTGGACATCTTCACCATGGTTTACGCCGGCAAGGTGAACAAGGGGCTTGTGGCGCGGCTCCAGGGACTGGGGGTGAACGCCGTGGGGCTGTCGGGGGTGGATGGACGGCTGCTGGAGGGGCGGCGCAAGGCGGCTATCAAGATCGTCGAGCCCGACGGCCGGCGGCGGGTCCTGCGGGACGACTACACTGGCCGGGTGGAGCGGGTGAACGTCGCCCTGCTCCACAGCCTCCTGGCTCAGGGCTACACGCCGGTCGTCGCCCCCTTGGCCATCAGCTACCAGGGGGAGCCCATCAACGTGGACGGCGATCGGGCGGCGGCGGCCCTGGCTACAGCTCTGGGGGCAGAAACCCTTATCATCCTCTCCAACGTGCCGGGCTTGCTCCGCCAATTCCCCGACGAAGCCAGCCTCATCCCCCACATCCCCGGGGAACAGGTCGAGACCTTCATGGCTTTCGCCCAGGGCCGCATGAAGAAGAAGATGATGGGCGCCGCCGAGGCCCTGGCGGGCGGGGTGAAGCGGGTGGTCTTCGCCGACGGGCGGATCAAGGCACCGATTCAAGGGGCCTTGGCCGGACGGGGCACGGTGATCGGTCAGCAGATACAGAGATGAATATCATCGAGTTGGAGGCTTGCCATACCAGTGGCGTCTACCCTAAGCGCCCCGTCGCCATCGTGCGGGGGCGCGGGGCGCGGGTGTGGGACGAGGCGGGGCGCGAGTATATTGACTGCGTGGGCGGTCACGGTGTGGCCAACGTGGGCCACTGCAACCCCTACGTGCTCCAGGCTATCCAGGAGCAGAGCCAGCGGCTCATCATCTGTCCCGAGATCTTCCACAACGACCAGCGGGCCCGGCTCCTGGCCAAACTGGTTGAGATCGCCCCGGCGGGCCTGGAGCGGGCCTTCCTGTGCAATTCTGGCGCAGAGGCGGTGGAGGCGGCCATCAAATTCGCTCGCCTGAGCACCGGCCGCTCCGAGATCGTGGCTGCCATGCGGGGCTTCCACGGCCGCACCCTGGGGGCGCTGTCGGCCACCTGGGAGAAGAAGTACCGCCAGCCCTTCGAGCCCCTGGTGCCGGGCTTCAGCCACGTGCCCTACAACGATCTGGCTCGCCTGAAGGCGGCCATCACAGAGGATACGGCGGCCGTCATCTTGGAGGTCATCCAGGGGGAAGGCGGTGTCCGCCTGGGCAGCCCCGAGTTCCTGCGGGGCGCCCAGGCCCTGTGCCGCCAGCGGGGGGCGCTGCTGATCCTCGATGAGGTGCAGACGGGGTTCGGCCGCACGGGGCGGATGTTCGCCTGCCAGCATCACGGCCTGGAGCCCGACCTCCTCTGCCTGGCCAAGGCCATGGCCGGCGGCCTGCCTATAGGGGCCGTGCTGCTGGGCCCGCGCGTGGGGAAGCTTCCACCACACAGCCATGGTTCGACCTTCGGGGGCAACCCCCTGGCCTGTGCTGCCGCCCTGGCGGCCATCCGCTACCTCGAGGAGCAGGGGCTGGTGGAGCGGGCCGCTCAACTGGGCGACTACCTCCTGGGCCGCTTGCGGGAGCTCGACTCGCCCCTGATCCGCGAAGTGCGCGGGTTGGGCCTGATGGTCGGCATCGAGTTGAAGGCCCGGGTGACGCCCTACCTGCAGGCCCTCATGGAGCGGAGGGTGCTGGCCCTGCCGGCGGGCGGTACCGTCCTGCGGCTGCTGCCTCCCCTGGTCATCGAGCGAGAGGAGTTGGATCAGGTGGTGGGGGCCATCGGCCAGGTGCTGGGAGGGTAGGATGGACGCCGTCAAGCTGCTGGAGGACATGCTGGCCCTCTACAGCCCCTCGACCCGGGAGGGTGAGTGCGTGGCCTACCTGGTGGAGGCCATGGAGGCTCTGGGCTTCCAGGCCCATCGAGATGAGGTCGGCAACGCCGTGGGAGTGATGGGCGAAGGGGAGCGGGAGATGGTGCTGCTGGGGCATGTGGACACGGTGGAGGGCTTCATCCCTGTGCGCCGGGAGGGGGATCGGCTCTACGGGCGGGGAGCGGTGGACGCCAAAGGGCCCCTGGCGGCCTTCGTCGCCGCCGTGGCCCAGGTGGGGCCTCGCTCGGGGCGACGGTTGGTGGTCGTCGGGGCCGTGGAGGAGGAGGCGGCCACGTCCAAAGGAGCCCGCCACGTCGCGGCCCGCTTTGCCCCGAGGTGGGCTATCGTCGGTGAGCCTAGCGGCTGGCAGGGCCTCACCCTGGGCTACAAGGGGCGGCTCCTGGCCGACTACAGGTTGCGCCGGCCGGCAAGCCACAGCGCCGCCCCCACCAGGGGGGTCTGCGAAGAGGCGGTGGACTTCTGGAATGCTCTGCTGGCTCAGGCGGAGGCCTTCAATCGGGGTAAGGCCCTGCGCTTCGAGACCCTCGACCTCTCGCTACGCTCCATCACCTCCTCCAGCGACGGCTTCAACGAGGAGGTGCGACAGACCATTGGGTGGCGCCTCCCTCCGGGCTTCGACGTGGCGGCTCTCAAGGCTGCTGTCGTGGATCTGGCCGGCGGGGCGGAGGTGCGGTTCCGGGGCCAGGAGCCGGCCTTCCGGGGCGAGAAGAACACCCCCCTGGTGCGAGCCTTCCTGCAGGCCATCCGCCAGGAGGGGGGGAGCCCCCGTTTCAAGGTGAAGACTGGCACCTCGGACATGAACGTGGTGGGGCCTGCCTGGGGCTGCCCCATCGTGGCCTACGGGCCGGGCGACTCCACGCTGGATCACACGCCTCACGAGCACCTCGACCTGGCCGAGTACCGCAAGGCCATCGCCGTGCTGGCCCGGGTGCTGCGCCAGTTCTGAATTTGTAGGGGCAATCCCTTGCGGTTGCCCAGGGAGCCGGCGCAAGGCACGGCCCCTACAAAATGGGACGCGCCCGCGACACGTTGTTTCCTTGACAAAAAGGGAATGAAGGTGTATACTAGAAAAAGGTGGTGGATCTGCTCAATAAGCGAGGCGGAAAGGGAAACATGAAGAGGTTCGTATCGGTATTGGTCGTCGCTCTGGCTATTGGCCTGCTTATGGTTGGCTGTGGGCCAGCGGCGACGCCGCAGCCGGCATCGCCAACGCCAGCTCCTTCGTTGCCGACGCCGATCCCGGTTCTGCCAACGCCTACGCCCATGCCGCCGCCACCCACCCCCACTCCCCTCCTTATCCCCACGGCTGCGCCGACGGCGACGCCAGAGAAGGGCAAACCTACCCCCACGCCTGCCCCCACGGTGGTGCCAGAGGAAGTGCTGATGGTGCTCATCCCGGCCGGCCCCTTCATCATGGGTAGTGACACGGGTGCTGAGGATGAAGCGCCTGCTCATGAAGTCGACCTGCCGGCCTTCAAGATAGACAGGTTCGAGGTCACCAACGCGGATTTCGCCAGGTTTGTGGAGGAGACGGGGTACGAAACAGACGCCGAGAAGGCCGGTAGCTCTAGAACGTGGCGAAGCTACGCTGAGGGCAAGGACAACCATCCGGTGGTCAAAGTGAGCTGGAATGACGCTGTGGCCTACTGTGAATGGGCTGGCAAGCGGCTGCCCACCGAGGCCGAATGGGAGAAAGCTGCCCGGGGCACCGATGGGCGTATCTATCCGTGGGGCAACGACTACGACCCTAAGAAGCTCAACGGCAAAGACAGCGGCATTCGAGGGACGACGGCGGTGGGCAGCTATGGCGAGGGGGCCAGCCCTTACGGTATCTTCGATATGGCGGGCAACGTGTGGGAGTGGACGGCCGACTGGTATGAGGCCTATCCGGGCAGCACCTATCGTTCCCCGTACTACGGGGAGCAGTTCAAGGTGTTGCGGGGTGGGGGGTGGTTTGAAACGGCTGACTTTGTGCGTACCACCACCCGCAACGCCAACAGCGTCACCGCCGCCAACGACGACGTCGGATTCCGGTGTGCGAAGTAGACGGGTTGATGTACCCCTTACGGCTGCGTGTTGGCTATCTCCGGGCGTGGGGTCACATCGGCCCATTTTAGCTTGCACAGTGTAGGAGACCTTGAAGTAGTGGGAGCGCAAATCAACCACCTTTCACTCATTGCAGCGCTCCTTACGTCACGCCAGACAAGTGTTTTACCCGTTGATAGCGTTTTATGCGGAAAAATGACGGCACATAGGGGATTAGACGGAAATATTTCCAGATAATCAATAGTTAGCCGTCACTGTGGTAGCTCATAGTAGATAGTGGGATGAGGGAAGGTAACTGTTCCATGCTCAGTCGAAAGGAGGGAGCCTATCGAACGAACAAAGCAATGTGGACCCCTGGCCGATGATGACATCTAGCTCAAGGAGGAGAGAAAAATGTTGAGGAAAATCTTTGTTGTGACGATGGTGGTGGCACTGCTGGCCAGCATTGTGCCGGCAGTGAGTGCTGCTCCTCCCGCGCAGGAGGGGCAGGAGTACATCATCGCCAAGGCCGACTGGCTGTCCAAGCTGGCCGACAAGTACCTGGGCAACGTGCTTGCCTGGCCGGCGATTATGGCTGCCACCAACCAGAAGAACATCGAAGACCCGTCCTTCGCCCGGATCGAGAACGCCGACCTCATCTACCCAGGGTGGAAGGTGTGGATCCCCAGTAAGGCGGAGGCCGAGGCCTTCCTGGCCAAGTGGGACCCCTCGAAGCCCGAGCTGCTCTTCGGCGTGCGCCCCAAGGGCCAGCTCGTCGTGGCGAGCTGGTGGACGGCGGGTGGTGAGGCCGAGGGCCTGAAGGGGCTTTTCGACATCTACGGTTCGAAGTACCCGGATGTGGAGATCGTCAACGCCACCGTGGCTGGAGGCGCTGGCTTCGTCTTCCGGGCCGTGGTGAAGCCCCGCTTGATCGCCGGCGACCCGCCCGACACCTTCCAGCTCCACGCTGGTCTGGAGGTGGAGGGTTACAGCCCGGAGCAGTACCTGGAGCCCCTGGATGACATCTACGCCTCTGAGGGACTGGAGCAGGTCTTCCCGGCAGACCTCCTCGCCCTCCTCAAGTACAAGGGGCACTACTGGGGCGTGCCGGTCAACATCCACCGCTCCAACATCCTGTGGTACGACAAGTCCATCTTCGCTGAGGCCGGCCTGAACCCGCCGACCACCTGGGACGAATTCTGGGCCGTGGCGGATGCGCTGAAGGCTAAGGGCGTCGTGCCCCTGGTCATGGGCACCAGCGGAGGCTGGGAGGCCGGGCACGTGTTCGAGGATGTCCTGGCGGGCACCTGCGGGGCCGAGAAGTACAAGGGCCTGTGGAGCGGCGCGGTTCAGTGGACCGACGGCTGCGTCACCCAGGCACTGGAGAACTTTAAGCGCATGCTCACCTACGTCAACACCGACCATCCAGCCCTCAGTTGGGACGGCGCCGGACACTACCTGATTGACAACAAGGGCGCCATGATGATCATGGGCGACTGGACCAACGGCTGGTTCCAGTCCATGGGCTACACCGACTACGGCTGGGCGCCGCCGCCGGGCACCAAGGGCATCTTCGTCGCCCTGTCCGACAGCTTCTCCCTGCCCAAGCAGGCCCCCAACCGTGACAACGCCATCGCCTGGATCAAGGTCTGCGGGTCCAAGGCCGGGCAGGAGGCCTTCAACCCCAAGAAGGGCTCCATCTGCGCCCGCACCGACTGCGACCCGGCTCTCTTCAACGAGTACCTGCAGTCGGCCATGAAGGACTGGCAGACGGATGCCATCGTGCCCAGCGTGATTCACGGCGCGGCGGCCATTGAGTCCTGGGTCACCGACTTCAAGGATGCCGTCACCCTCTTCGTCGCCAGCGGCGACGTGGCCGGTACCCAGAATGCACTTCAGGCAGCCTGCGTGGGCGCCGGAGTCTGCAAATAGGCCTGCACCGCACGCACAAGTGATGACGCGCCTGCACGCTCCTCCATCCTTCTTGCGACGTCTTCCGTAGAGCCGCGTGCAGGCGCGTCAGAGGCAGCCCGCACGGGCCGGGCTGCCTCACTTCATGCCCGGTTTCGATAAAACGTAAAACGTGAGACGCACGGTGCCATGGTCGCATTCACGTTTTACGCTTTACATTTTACGTGCCCTCTTGGCTGCGCCTGCTTGACGCGGTGGAAGTCACTTCTTCATGGAGGATCAAATGGGACGTTTGAATTGGGAGCGGGTCGTACCTATCCTGTTGATTTCCCCATCAGTCGCCGCCATCGCCATATTCGTGTACGGCTTTATCGGCTTCACCGGCTTCGTGTCGCTGACCAGGTGGAACAAGCTGCTCCCCGATTTCACCCTGGTTGGCCTGCGCAACTACTTGACCCTTTTTGCCCATCCCCGCTTCCAGATAGATGTGCGCAACCTGGTCGTCTTCACCTTGTTGTTCCTCATCTCGTGCCTGGGCATCGGGCTCCTGCTGGCTGTACTCCTGGATCA
>JBHIEC010000027.1:0-17223 GCA_046760425.1 Anaerolineae bacterium | reverse complement strand
GCCATGGGCTCGTCCAGGAGGATGATCTTGGGCTCCAGAGCCAGGGCCCGGGCCAGCTCCACCCGCTTCTGGAGGCCGTAGGGCAGCATGCCCACCACGTGATTGCGGATGTGCTCGATCTCCAGGAGGTCAATGATCTCGCGCTCGATGAACTCCCGGTGCTCGATCTCCTCCTGGGCCGTCCGGCCCATGTACACCGCGCCGTCCAGCAGACCAGTCCTCATGTGGAGGTGCCGTCCCAGACGGATGTTGTCCAGGACGGTCATGCCCCGGAAGAGCTCGATTTTCTGGAAAGTGCGGGCGATGCCCAGCCCGGCCCGCTGATGGGGGCGCAGCCCGCCGATGTCCTGGCCCTCAAAGAAGATGCGGCCCTTCTGAGGGCGATAGAGCCCGTTGATACAGTTGAGCAGCACCGTCTTGCCGGCGCCGTTGGGGCCGATGAGGGAGAATATCTCCCCTTTCCTGATCTCCAGGCTGACCCCGTGGAGGGCGGTCACCCCCCCGAAGGCCATGTGGATGTCCTCCACCTTGAGCTGAACTTCGTTAGCCGACTTCTGCACTTCTGTCATGCCTTTGCTCAGATGCGTGAAGCGTGATGCGTAAAATGTGATCACGTTTCACGGATTACGAGCCCAGGATGGTGGGCTGGTACTCTGCTTCAATCTGCCGGGCTTCGAGCACCTGCGTGGTATCAATCTTCTCCAACTCCGGCACCAGGACGTCCCTGGACACCCCTTCCAGCTTCACGGTGATCTCGCGATGCTCGGGGTCGTCGCCCCAGAAGGTGGCCAGGCTGATGATGTTGCCACCCAGCCGGGCGATGGTCCCCGCGATACTGGCCAGCATGCCCTTCCGCTCCGGCACCCGCAAGTTAATGCGCAGCCCCTTCTCCCTGGCTCCCAGAGCCTCGGCGAAGACCTTGAAGATGTCCGTCTCGGTGATGATGCCCACCAGTTGATCGTCGCGCATCACCGGCAGGCTGCCGATCCTGTTGTCCACCATGATGCGCGCCGCCTCCTCCAGGGGACAGTCCTCCCCCACGGTGATGACCCGCCTGGTCATCACGTCCTTGATCTTCAGCTTGGCCAGGAGGTAGTGCATCTCGAAGACGCTCAGGGAGGTGGCGGGGGAGGGCGAGGCGTACAGGAGGTCCTTCTCCACCACGATGCCCACCAGCCTGTCCCTTTTGTCCAGCACGGGCAGCCGTCTGATCTTGTGGTCGCGCATGAGCCGCAGAGCATCCTGGAAGGAGGTCTCTTCCGTGACGGTAACCAGATCCCGGCTCATCCTTTCCTTGACTAGCACGATGGGTGTCTCCTTCTCACAGATTGACTGGATACCCCTGTTTTGCCCTACCAGAGGGGGCCTCAGTTACTGCTATTATAACGACTCTTTTCCAGATTGTCAAATCGAACGCTGCGCGGTCACAATCTGGCCCCACATCCCTTCCTCCGTCAGACCGGCTAACTTCACCGGCGTGATGGTGTTGGCCACATCAGCCGCACTCTGCGTCGTGACGGGGATGTAGTTGTCTGTGAACCCACTCCAGTGGTCCCCACGCTGCGTCTCCCACAGGACATCGAGCTGCTGTCCCAGGTGCCGCCGATGGAAGCGTCGCGCGCTCTGCCGGCCCAGGGCGATCATGGCCTGGCTGCGGACCTGCTTCACCTGGTGGGGCACCTGGTGGGGCAGGCTGGCGGCTTCGGTGCCAGGGCGGGGCGAGTAGCGGAAGACATGGAGGCGTGCGAAGGCCATCTCTTCCACGAAGCGCAGGCTCTCCTCGAACTCCGCCTCCGTCTCGCCGGGGAAGCCGACGATGATGTCGGTGGTGATGGCCACGCCGGGGATCATCTCCCGCGCCATGGCCACGGCCCGGGCGTAACGAGCCGTTGTGTAGGGCCGACGCATGCGGCGCAGGGTGCCGTCGCTCCCGCTCTGCAGGGAGAGGTGCAGGTGACGGCAGAGGCGGGGGTCCCGCCACAAGGCCAGGAGTTCGGCATCCAGGGTCCAGGGGGCCAGAGAGGAGAGGCGCAGGCGGGACACATCCGTCTGATCCAGGATCTGAGCTACCAGGTCACGGAGGCTCGTCCTGGCTCCGTGGGACTTATCCCGCCCATAGGCCGAGAGTTGCACGCCCGTGAGCACGATTTCCTGATGGCCCGCCGCCACCAGGTCCCGGATCTCCGCCACAATCTGTGAGCTGGGCCGGCTGCGCTCCCGCCCCCGCGCCAGGGGTATGATGCAGAAGGTGCAGCTCATATTGCAACCATCCTGGATCTTGACGAAGGCGCGAGTGTGGATGGGGGTTAGGGGATAGGGGGCAGGGGGCAGGGGATAAGGGGCAGGGGGTTCAGCCTCATAGCCCCTATCCGCCAATATCTCCAACAGCCGCTCCTTGTCCCGGTTACCCACTACCAGACCGATTCCCTCGATCCTCCTGGCCGCCTCGGGTGCCACTTCAGCGTAGCAGCCCGTGAGCACAGTCACGACCCGAGGGTTGAGTCGCCGGGGGCGGCGGGCGGCACGCCGGGAGCGACGGGCCGCCGAACGGGTGACGGCGCAGCTATTGACCACGCACAGGTCTGCCTCCTGGGGTGAGGTGACCACCTGGTGGCCGGCCCGCACAAACTCCCGCGCCAGCCGCTCCGTCTCGCTATGGTTCAATTTGCAACCCAGGGTGGTGAAATGGACTTTCATCTCAGGATAAGGATAACATTGATTCTCCTCGCTGTCAAGCCATTTGTCAATAGAGGGCTTTAGTGCTATACTTGTGAGCCGAACTCAAGGCTCTCGAAGGAGAAAAGACGTGACGCGCATCATCCTCTGCACCGGCAAGGGCGGGGTGGGTAAGACCAGCGTGGCGGCGGCCACGGCCCTGCGCTGCGCCGATCTGGGCTATCCCACCGTGGTCATCAGTACCGACGCCGCCCACAGCCTGGCCGATTCCTTCGACCTGCCCCTCGGCCCGGAGCCAACGGAGATCATCCCTAACCTGTGGGGCCAGGAGATTGACATCCTGCACCAGATGGAGAAGTACTGGGGCACGGTGCAGAAGTGGCTGGCCAGCGTCCTCTCCTGGCGGGGCATGGACGACCTCATCGCCGAGGAGACCAGCGTCTTCCCCGGTATGGAGGAACTGGCCAGTCTGCTCCAGATCGTCCACCTCCATGATAGCGGCGACTACGAGGCCATCATCGTGGACTGCGCCCCCACAGGCGAGACCCTCCGCTTCCTGTCCTTCCCCGAGATGGCCCGCTGGTATCTGGCCCGCATCTTCCCCCTGGAGCGTAAGGCAGCTCAGATCGCGGGACCCCTGTTGCGGTCCATCGCCGATATCCCCATCCCCGATGATGAGGTCTTCGAGGCCATTAAGAACCTGCTCCTGCAACTGGACCAGATGCACGCTCTCCTGACCGATCCCGAGAAATCCTCGGTGCGGCTGGTGCTCAACCCGGAGAAGATGGTCATCAAGGAGGCTCAGCGCACTTTCACATACCTCAACCTCTACGGCTTCGCCACAGACCTCATCATCTCCAACCGCCTCATCCCGGGCCAGGTGCAGGACGGGTACTTTGAGGCCTGGAAGGAGAGCCAGGAGAAGTACGGCCACCTGGTGGAGGAGGCCTTCTCGCCCCTGCCCATCTTCAAGGTGCCCCTTTTCGACCAGGAAGTGGTGGGCCTGGAGATGCTGCGGCGCATGGCCGAGAGTATATACGGTTCCCAGGACCCCACCCAGATCTTCTACCAGGGCCAGACCCAGAGCATCGAGAAGGTGAACGGCGAGTACCGCCTCAGCCTGCGGCTGCCCTTCATCACCAAGGAGGATCTCATCCTGACCCGCTCCGGGGCCGAGTTGATCGTCCACATCGGCAACTACAAGCGGAATCTCATCCTGCCCCGCGTCCTGGTAGGGCTGGAGGTCAAGCGGGCCAAATTCGAGGGGGAGGCATTGACGGTGATCTTCGGCAACGAGAGGACCTGATGGGCCACACTTTCCCCAGAGGTATCCTGAGCTTCCTGCTCGATGCCCTGTGCTGAAGGAGCCGGACTTGCGCGAACCATCCCTGTCCACCATGTGGACTCAGCGGCGCTTCGACCGCCTGGCCGATTTCTTCGCCGCCGGCCGGGCCATGGGCTTCACCCACTTCGAGCTCGGCCATACCCTCACCCTGGCCATGTTCGACGGCATCGCCCCCGGCCAGGAGGCCATCTCCAGTGTCCACGACCCCTGCCCCAGGCCTCCCCGCAGGGAGACGGCCCAGGGGAGCCCGGCCCTTCTCTCTTCCACCGATGAGGAGGCCCGGACCCGGGCCGTGGCCGTAGCCCAGGCTACTATCGAGACCGCCCATCGCTTCGGCGCGGAGGCCGTCGTCCTGCACCTGGGGCGGGTGGAAGCAGATCAAGACCTGGAGACGCGGTTGCGCCAGCTCTATCAGCAGGGCCTGGCTGGCACGGCAGAGTATGTCGCCACCAGGGAGCGCCTGGTGGCCGCCCGAATGGAGAGAGCTCTCCAGCATTTAGAGGCCGTGGCTCAGAGCCTGGCGGCGCTCGTTCCCCACGCCCGTCAACGAGGCATCGCGCTGGGGCTGGAGAACCGCTACTACTATCTGGAGATCCCCAGTCACGAGGAGATGGCGGCCCTGCTGGAGGGCTTCGACGAGGCCACGGTGTTCTACTGGCACGACACGGGCCACGCTCAGGTTCTGGCCAACCTGGGCTTCACCCCCCAAGAGGAGTGGCTGCGCTCCTTCAGTTCGCGGATGGCGGGTATCCACTTCCATGACGTGCGGGGCATCAAAGATCACCTGATACCGGGAACTGGCGAGCTGGACTTCGCGGCCCTGGCCCCCTACGTGCCCCGGGGGGCCATCCGCACCTGCGAGTTCGACTGGCCCTTCACGGCCCAGGAAATCGTGGCCGGGGTGGAGTATCTGCGGAAGACGGGATGTCTTCCGGCTATGTAACTGCGCAAAGTTCTTTGCACTTTCCTCACGCACTAAAACTGCTACCAAGGGGCGTCCCCGCCCCGTGGAATGCCTATTCCACAGGGCCCGCCCCGTCTAAGGGCGGTTTGGTCACGAGATCAGGGCGAGGACGCCCCTCCGTAGCAAGGGTTGATTTTGCACTTAAAAGAGAGTATACTTCAAAGAGAGCAAAGCCCCTTCGAGGCTGATGATTGTAGCCCGTAGGGCTTCGCCCTCTCAGCCCGACGGCTTCAGCCTCGGGCCCTTTGCTTGAGGAGGCTTCGCCTTGCGCCTGTCGAGGCTGTTTGGTCGCACCCTGCGGGAGAGTCCTGCTGAAGCGGAGGCGGTGAGCCACGCCCTGCTCCTCAGGGCGGGCATGATCCGCCCGCTCCGGGCCGGGATCTACAGCTACCTGCCCTTAGGCTGGCGGGTGATCCACAAGATGGCGGGCATCATCCGCCAGGAGATGGAGGCCATCGGCGGGCAGGAGCTCCACATGCCTCCGCCCCACCGTGTCGAAGTGGGGCAACAGACGAGCAGCTCGCAGGGCCAGGCTGTGGACCTTGGCTATGAAAGGTCCATCATGGACCTGGCCCGCCGGGAGATCAGCTCCTACCGCCAGTTGCCTTTCATGGTCTATCAGATCCAATCCAGGCTCCGTGACGAGCCCCGCCCGCGAGGCGGCCTGATCCGGGCCCGCGAGTCCATCGTGAAGGACGGTTGCAGCTTCCACGCCGACGAGGCTGACCTGGACGCCTACTCCCTCCGTGTCCACCAGGCTTACCTCAACATCTTCCGCCGCTGCGCCCTGGAGCCGCTGGTGGTCCAGGGTGCGGGGAGGACGGAGTTTGTGCTGCTCAACAGGGGCGGGGATATCATCCTGGTTCGCTGCCAGGGCTGCGGCTATGCAGCCAATCTGGAGGACGCCGTGGCCGCCAAGGGGGCGGTGGGGGTGGAGGAGGAGCTGCGAGAGATCGAGGAGGTGGCGACGCCCGGGGTGAACACCATCGCCGGGCTGGCTGAGTACCTGGGCCTGCCCACCAGCAGGACGGCCAAGGCCGTCTTCTATGTGGCGGATGGCGAGTTCATCTTCGTCGTCATCCGTGGCGACCTGGAGGTCAACGAGGCCAAGCTGGCCCGGATGCTGGGCGGCAAAACCTTCCGGGCCGCCACGGAGGAGGAGATCCGGGCTGTGGGGGCCGTGCCGGGCTATGCCTCCCCCGTGGGCCTGGAAGGCGTGAGGGTTGTCGCCGATGACTCCATCCCCTCGAGCCACAACCTGGTGGCCGGGGCCAACCGGGAGGGCTATCACCTGCGGAACGTGAACTACCCTCGGGACTTCACCGCGCATCTCGTGGCCGACATCGCCCTGGTTCGGGAGGGCGATGCCTGCCCGCACTGTGGGGAGGCCCTGAAGCTGAAGCGGGGCCTCGAGCTGGGGCACATCCTCAAGCTGGGCACCCGGTACAGCCAGACCCTGGGCGTCACCTTCTTGGATCGCGGCGGGCAGGCCAGGCCACTGGCCATGGGCTGCTATGGGATCAACCTGAGCCGTCTCATGGCTGCCGTTGTGGAAACCCACCACGATGAGCAGGGCATCATCTGGCCCCCTTCCCTGGCGCCCTATCAGATCCACCTGGTGGCTTTGAGCCTGAATGACCCCGCGGTGGTCGAGGCGGCGGAGGGGTTGTACGCCGATCTACGGGCCGGGGACCATGAGGTCCTGTACGACGATCGGGACGAGAGCGCGGGCATCAAATTCAACGATGCTGACCTCATCGGTCTGCCCCTGCGCCTGACCATCAGTCGTCGCACCCTGGCCCGGGATGGCGTGGAGGCCAAGCGGCGATGGGAGGCTGAACCCCACATCATAGCCTTCGATCAGCTTGAGGACCAGCTTAAGCAACTGCTGGAGTGATCCGTTCATGGGCTAAAAATCCGTTGATAGACTTGCATTATTTGGTGAAAAGTGCTATACTTATGGCGCAGAGTTGGGACGTGAAAAGTGGGCTATACCCACTTTTCTTATTGTAAAGATCATAGGCCTCACGTTGAACAGAAGTGCAGCTCACATGAGGAGGGTGCAGTAAAAGGAAATGAAGAGCGATCTGGCTGTTGCCATCAAGCAACTGGTAAGCGCACGCGAGTTGCCTCGCGATATCATCGTTGATGCCATCGAAGCGGCTCTCATCGCAGCCTACAAGAAGACGCCCCAGGGCTCGGGCCAGAACGTCAGCGTCAAGCTCGATGCTGCCTCGGGTAAGGCCAGGGTCTTCGCCGAGAAGGAAGTGGTGGAAGAGGTCAAGGACCCCCGAACCCAGATATCCCTGGCCGAGGCGGTCAAGATAAATGAGCTGGCCAAGATAGGGGACAGGATCCAGATCGAGGTCACGCCCCGCGACTTCGGCCGCATCGCTGCCCAGACGGCCAAACAGGTCATCCTGCAGCGCATCCGGGAGGCGGAGCGGGATCACCTGTACAAAACCTACACTGAGCAGCAAGGGGAGATCGTCAGCGCCACGGTGCAGAGCCTGGGCCACGACATCACCGTCAACCTGGGCAAGGCGGAGGCCATCTTACCCCGGGACGAGCAGATGGCGACGGATAGCTACTATGCCGGTCAGCGACTGCGGGTCTACATCCTCGACGTGAAGCGAGGCAACAAGGGCCCCAAGATCACCGTGTCACGACGACACCCCCTCATGCTGCGCCGCCTTCTGGAACTGGAGGTGCCGGAGATTTTCAACGGCACGGTGGAGATCAAGGCTATCGCCCGTGAGGCGGGGTCGCGCTCCAAAGTGGCGGTCACCTCCCGACAGGAGGGGATTGATCCTGTGGGAGCCTGCGTGGGTGTGCGGGGCGTCAGGATCCAGGCCCTGGTCAACGAGCTGGGCGGGGAGAAAATTGATGTGGTGGAGTGGGATCCTGACCCGGCCCGCTTCATCGCCAACGCCCTGAGCCCCGCCGTCGTCGTCAGCGTCACCCTGGAGGAGGATAGAGATGGGAAGACGGCCAATGTCGTCGTGCCCGATAGGCAATTGTCGCTGGCCATCGGCAAGGAGGGACAGAACGCCCGTCTGGCGGCCAAGCTGACGGGTTGGCGCATTGATATCAGGAGCGAGACCGAGGCCAAGGAGGAGGCTAAGCGCCGGGCTGAGGAGGAGGCCCGCCGCGCTGAGGAGGAAGCGGCGGTGGCTGAGGCGCGGGCCCTCCTGGCCGAGGCCGAAGGGGCCGCCGTGGTGGAGGAGGCAGAGGAGGAGACACCGGCTGCCCCGGCCGAGGAGATGGAGCCTGTAGCGGTGGAGGTGGCCATTCCTACGGAGCCCGAGGTGATAGCGGAGACGGTTACGGAAGAGATTTATGAGGATTGGCTGGAGGAGGAAGAGGAGGAAGAGGGCTATCCCAAGAAGGACCGCAAGAAGAAGCGTCGTCGCAAACAGCGTTTGATCTATGATGAAGAACTGGGCGAGGTGGTGGCCACACGCCGGCGCAAACCCGGCCGCCGCCAAAAGGAGTGGGAAGAAGAGCTGGAGCGCTGGGAGAAGGGGGAGGTATGAGTAGCACCCGGCGTCGTAAACACATACCCCAGAGGACCTGCGTGGGCTGTCGCCAGGTCCGTCCCAAGCGCGAGATGGTGCGGATCGTCCGCACGCCGACGGAAGGGGTTCAGATTGACGATACAGGCAAGAGATCGGGCCGGGGAGCCTACCTATGTCCTAACCGGGCATGCTGGGAGACGGCTCTAAGCGAGGGCCGCCTGGAATATGCCCTCCAGACCAGAATAACCCCGGCCGAGCGAGAAGCTTTAGAGGCATACGCGCAAGCGCTACCGGCTTCAGTGGGTTTTTCGATACACTAAGCGAGCGTTCGCGAGATCGAGGCCGAGGGCGAAGAAAGTGGATAGAGAGGCGACCGAACAGGAGAGGCAAGGATGGGCCGCAAGGTCAGGCGCGGAGAGGCGGGGGTGGCGATGATGGTTGAGCCCTGAACAGATAACCTCTCACACCTAGCCCCCCTCTCCTCTCTGGGGATGAGCGCACCTTTTCGTCCTCCCGGACGAGAAATATGGACGCTTGTCCGACCCCATGGCATGTAGGTTTAACCTGACAAGCGGTCACGCGGCTCTCAGCTAAGAGCTGAAATAATCCCGGGGTGAGCGTGACCGCTTGTCACCCCTCGGAACCCCTCCCTGTCTCCAGCGTCAGAAGGTTCAACCTGATCTTGTCCTCACGCCCCAAGGCTTCCATGGAGCGAGGGCTCCAGGTGGCCTCCGGGCCACGGCTCTTGTCTATGCCATCGTCTTGGTCTATAGAGGGTGAAAGGAGAGACATATGGCTGACGAAAAGGCGAAAATCAAAGGGACCCCCGATAAGAGGGATGAAGCTGCGCCCCAGCGCCGGATCATCGAGGTGCCCGATGTCATGACGGTCAGGGAACTGGCCACCTTGATGGGCATCAGTCCCATCCGGCTCATCAAGGAATTGATGAGAAATGGCATTATGGCCAACATCAACCAGTCCATTGACTATGATAGCGCCGTCATCGTGGCTGAGGATCTGGGCTTCGAACTGCGGAAGGAGCGGCCTGCAGTCCCTGGGATCGAAGTGGAGGAAGAAGCCCCTCCGGCCAGGCCACCTTGGCCCTTCTTCAGGGAGGAGGACCGACCCTATCTGGTTCCACGGCCGCCGGTGGTGACGGTCATGGGCCACGTGGACCACGGCAAGACCTCTTTGTTGGACGTGATCCGCCAGACCAACGTGGTGGCCGGCGAGGCAGGGGGGATCACCCAGCACATCGGGGCCTATCAGGTGCAGAAGCAGGGCAAGAAGATCACGTTCATTGACACACCAGGCCACGAAGCCTTCACCGCCATGCGGGCGCGGGGGGCACAGGTGACCGACATCGCCGTCCTGGTTGTGGCCGCCGACGACGGGGTGATGCCCCAGACCCTGGAGGCCATTGACCACGCCCGGGCCGCCCAGGTGCCCATCGTCGTGGCCCTGAACAAAATTGACAAGGATACAGCCAACCCCGAACGGGTGAAGCAGCAGTTGTCCGATGTGGGGCTGACGCCAGATGATTGGGGCGGCGACACCCTATGTGTGCCCGTCTCGGCCAAGACCGGCGAGGGCATCGAGGATCTGCTGGATGCCATCCTCCTGGTCTCCGAGGACGCCGATCTCAAGGCCAACCCCAACCGCCCCGCCGCTGGCACGGTCATCGAAGGGGAGCTGGACCGCAGCCGGGGCCCCGTGGCCACGGCCCTGGTGCAGGCCGGCACCCTCCGCGTCGGCGATTACATGCTGGTGGGCGATCGCTACGGCCGGGTGAGGGCTATGTTCGATGAGGATGGAAAGCGGGTCCAGGAGGCTGGCCCTTCCACGCCCGTGGCCATCCTGGGCCTGTCCGACGTGCCCCAGGCCGGCGATATCTTCCAGGTCGTGGGTGACGAGAAGGCGGCCAGGACGCTGGCCGCCCAACGGGCCGAGGAGAAGCGCCTGGCAGCCCTGCGGCCAACCAGGGGCCTCAGCCTGGACGAGGTGTACGCCCAGATGCAGGCCGGCCAGGTGAAGGAGCTGAACCTGATCCTCAAGGCTGATGTTCAGGGCGCTCTGGAGCCCATCAGAACCTCCCTGGAGAAACTGGGGGATGAGGGCCTGCGGGTCAACATCATCCGCCAGGACACGGGAGCCATCACCGAATCGGACATCATGTTGGCTGTGGCCTCCAAGGCTATCGTCATCGGCTTCAACGTCCGCCCCGACCCCGCCGGCCGCCTCATGGCTGAGGCCGAGGGGGTTGATGTGCGCTACTATGACGTCATCTATCAACTGATTGATGATATTGAGAAGGCTCTGAAGGGGCTTCTGGAGCCCAAGTATGAGAAAGTGGTCATCGGGCAGGCTGAGGTCAGGGCCATCTTCGACATCTCCCGCAGGGGGAAGGTGGCCGGCCTCTACGTCCAGGAGGGGAAGGTGACGCGGGATGCCCTGGCGCGGGTGTTGCGCGACGGCCAGGAGGTCTATGACGGCAGGGTCGCTTCCCTCAAACGCTATGCCAACGACGTCAAAGAGGTGGCGGCTGGCTTCGAATGCGGCCTGGGCCTGGAGAACTTCCAGGATTTCCAGGAAGGGGACATCATCGAGTTCTATGCCAAGGAGCGGGTAGGTTAGGGAACAGGGCAAGGGACGGGGATGATGCCTACGCGACGACAGGAGAGGGTGGCCGATCTCATCCAGGAAGAGATCAGTGACCTCTTGCAGAGGAAGGTACGTGATCCGCGCCTGGAGTTCGTGACCGTGACGGCGGTGGAGGTGAGCCCTGATCTGCGCCACGCCCATGTCTATGTCACACTCCTGGGGAACCAGGAGGAGCAACAGGCCGCCCTGGTGGGCCTCCAACATGCGGCGGGTTTCCTGCGCCATGAGCTGGGGGCCCGCCTCTCCCTGCGACGGGTGCCCGAATTGACCTTCGCCCTGGACAAGTCCATCGAGCGAGGACAACGCATCCTCGATCTGTTGCACGAGATAAAAGGGCCATGAGGGGCGAAGCGGGCGGCCAGTCATCCGGTCCTGCGACGCTCCACCCAAACCGCTCACTTCGCTCGCGGCTTTGCAAAGCGCGGACATGTTATATAAACTGGCGGTTCAGGAGGTGAAGAATAATGAAGATACCTGAAGTGAAAAGACCTTCAAAGGAAGTCCTCTCCCACATTCATGCATTGAAAGGGAAAAAGGGAATGATTGTGGCAATTGAACCCGAAACGGGAGAGTGGTTTCTGGGAAAGAACGTCATCGAAGCTCTTAAGAGCGCGCGGCTGAAACACCCTCAAGGTACTTTCTACTTTGTTCGAGTTGGTTATCCCTCTGCTCACACTCATAAAGGAGGAATAAGGCGAGGGTGAAGACACTGATCCGAGGTGAGATTATAGATTTTGCTCCCCTATTCAATGCCTATCTGAGGGAAGATGGGCTTGTTCTTGGTAAGGAGGGAGATCTTCTCCTCACTGTGGACACGGGATTTAGCGGTGGAATCGCCTTACCGAAGAAGAGACTCGATGAAATGGATGTAGAATTCATTGGATACGATACATTCACTCTGGCTACAGGCGAGGTCGTGGAACTGCCAATGTTCTTGGGCAAAGTGATTATCAAAAACTACGAGGTTGAAACATGGTTTATTCCGGGTGATTTGCTGGTGGGCATGGAATTTCTTTCTATGGCAGGTAGTGTCTTAACCTTGGATTTCGAAGATGCAACTGTAGAATTGAGCGGGTGATATGAAAGAAATCGTAGATCCTGTGAGAACGAGCTGCGCCGCCTGCCGACGGGGCTGCCCTCTCCGAGAAGCCTTAGCCCAAAGACAGATGCCCAAGATGGTGCCCTCGGTTGGGAGAGAAGGACGACGGGCGATCTCCGGCATCCTCAACATTGATAAGCCCCCCGGCATGACCTCCCACGACGTGGTAGCCGCCGTGCGACGGGCCTCAGGAGTGCGACGGGTGGGCCACGCCGGGACCCTGGATCCCCTGGCCACGGGGGTATTGGTCGTCTGTCTGGGCCAGGCGACGCGGGTCATCGAGTACCTGATGGACTCGCCCAAGACCTACCGCGCCGGGATCGTCCTGGGCGTGGCCACGGATACCTACGACGCTGAAGGCCAGGTCACCTATCAGGCTCCAAAGGTTAAGGTCAGCCGGGAGGAGGTGGAGGCCGCCCTGGCCCAGTTCGTGGGCGTTATCGAGCAGGTGCCACCCATGTACTCGGCCCTCAAACACGAGGGGCGGCCCCTCTACAAACTGGCGCGGCAGGGGGTCGAGGTGAAACGGGAACCGCGTCGGGTGGAGATATACCGCCTGGAGGTGACCGACTGGGCCCCTACGACAAGCGGCCACTGGGCTGAAAGGCAGGTGACCGCTTGTCATGACCAGCGGTCACGCCCACTTGTCTCATGGCCAGCCTTTACCCAGACCCGCGTGACCGCTTGTCACCCCTGGCTGGAGATCGAGGTCCAGTGCAGCCGGGGCACCTACATCAGGTCCCTGGCCCACGACCTGGGGCAGCGGCTGGGGTGTGGGGCCTATCTGGAAAGGCTGGTCCGCCTGGCCAGCGGGCGCTTCACCCTGGATCAGGCCGAGCCTCTGTCCGTCGTAGAAGACAGCTTCGCCCAGGGCTACTGGCCTGAGATCCTCCACCCTCTGGATGAGGCCCTGCTGGACTACGAGGCCATGGTCGTTGATCGGGAGACAGCGCAAAGGATCCGGCAGGGGCAGCAGGTCGAGGGGGAGAAGCCCGACTCGACTCGCCTGCGGCGTGCTTACTCCCTGGATGGGGAGTTCATCGGCCTTCTGAGATACGACGACCGGACGGGGCTGTGGCAACCCCATAAGGTCTTTGCCAGCCATTGAAAAACAGAGGATGCAAGTCATCACCGATCTGACAACGCTCACCCCTCGGGAGGACGTCTTCCTCACCGTCGGCGTCTTCGACGGCGTCCACCTGGGGCACCAGCATCTCGTGGGACAGTTGGTTCAGCGGGCCTGGGAGGAGGGGGGCCTCAGCGTACTCCTTACCCTCCATCCCCATCCCAGGGAGGTGCTCGCGCCCCAGCAGCCCGTGGAGTACCTGACCACCCTGGAGGAGAAGCTTAACCTCCTGGGAGAGCTGGGCCTGGATGTGGTCATCGTTCTGACCTTCACTCAGGAGGTGGCCCGCACCTCGGCCCGGGATTTCATCCTGACCCTCACCCGTCACCTGCGTCTGAAGGAGCTGTGGGTGGGCCCTGACTTCGCCCTGGGCCATCAGCGGCAAGGGGACGTGGCCTTCCTGCGCCATCTGGGCCGCGAGCTGGGCTTTGTCGTGCGGGTGATCGAGCCTTTCTGCCTGGAGGGGGAGATCGTCAGCAGCAGCCGTATCCGCACCCTGCTGACTCAAGGGAGGGTGTCGGATGCAGCCAGGCTGCTAGGCCGTTATCCCAGGCTGCGAGGGGAGGTGGTCGTGGGAGCGGAGCGGGGGAGGGTGCTGGGCTTCCCTACGGCCAACCTGTCCCTGAACGAGCACCAGGTGATCCCGGCTGACGGCGTTTACGCTGTCCAGGCCCGTTTGGGGGAGGAAACCCTCGCCGGCGTGGCCAACATCGGGGTGCGTCCCAGCTTCGGCAACGGGGAGCGCACGGTGGAGGCCCACCTCCTGGACTTCGAGGGGGACATCTATGGGCAGGAGCTGGAGCTGCGGTTCGTCCAACGGCTGCGCGATGAGCAGCGCTTCTCCAGTGTGGACCAACTGGCGGCTCAGATAGAGCGGGACATAAAGACGGCACGGCGTATTCTGTCGGGATACCCCGAAGATACCGCTGAGAAGGATGAGAATGGAGGACAGGCTATCTAAGCTTAAGGAAGGGCAAACTAGACTCAGAGAGCAGATTGATAAGCTCAATGGTGAGGTCAGGCATTTAGTGGAGCAGGTTGGCAAGCTGAATGGTGAAGTGGGGCAGATGAGCAAGGGCTTGGACAGCCTCGATTCGAGGTTGGAAACCTCCCCAAGGAAGGTGGTCTCCCGGTTGCGTGTTGATGGCCGAAAAGGGGCGGCGGATAAATCGCGCCGCCTGGGAAAAACATGCCCAGGCACCGTCATTTATGCGGTGCCGCTATGCCAGCATCCCCCTCACAGCGTCACCAACTCGATAGGGGGAGACCTCCCCAAGGAAACGAGCGATGACCAACAGATTCGAGGAGATCGAGCACACGGCGGACCTGGCCATGCGGGTCTACGGGCGGGACATGAGGGAACTCTTCGCCAATGCCGCCCACGGCATGTTCGCCCTGATGGCCCGGCCCTCGTCTAGTGGACCCCCCCGCCAGCGCCAGGTGGAATTGGAGGGCTCTGACTACGAGAGCCTGCTGGTGGACTGGCTGAACGAGCTGATCTACCTGCACGAGGTGGAAGGGGAGACCTACACCCGATTCATTATTCAGGAGCTCTCACCTGCGGAGCTCAGGGCCAGCGTGGAGGGTGGGCCCACGGCCAGGAAGACCAAGGCCATCAAGGCCGCCACCTTCCACAATCTGAGCATAGAGGAGACAGCAGAGGGCCTTGTGGCCACGATCGTGTTCGATGTGTGAGTCCCAATATATGCACTGATGTTAAGGAGGTGCAAGGATGGTTAGCAAGAAAGACCTCAGACGCATTGAAGAATACGTTTACGAGATCTCCAAGGACTTTCGGCCTGACATGCGGGTGCCCGCCCGCCTCTACGCCGACGAGGTGCTGTTAGAAGCGACCCTCGGCGACCGCTCCCTGGAGCAGTTGGTCAACACGGCCACCCTGCCTGGTGTGCTCAAGTACACCCTGGCCATGCCCGACATCCACCAGGGCTACGGCCCTCCCATCGGAGGGGTGATCGCCCTGGACATCTCCACAGGGGTCATCTCGCCCGGAGCTACGGGCTACGACATAAACTGTGGCGTGCGGTTGCTGCGCTCCAACCTCCTGGCCGAGGAGGTCAAGCCCTTCATGGGCGACATGGTGGATGCCCTCTACCGCAACGTGCCCAGTGGGGTAGGGCGCGGCGGCGACATCAGGCTCTCCCATCGGGAGATGGAGCAGGTGTTGGAACGGGGCGCGGCCTGGGCCGTGAACCAGGGCTACGGCACCAAAGATGACCTGGAGCACACCGAGGAGCGGGGGGCCATGGCCGGGGCCGAGGCGCGGGCCGTCAGCAAGAGGGCCAAGCGGCGGGGCCGTGACCAGGTGGGCACCCTGGGCTCAGGCAACCACTTCATTGAGGTCTCAGAGGTGGAGGTGGTCTACGACGAGGAGGTGGCCGAGGCCTTGGGGCTCTTCGAGGGCCAGATGGCCGTGTGGGTCCACTCCGGCTCTCGGGGTCTGGGCCATCAGGTGTGCACCGACTACGTGCGTGACCTGCAGAAGGCGGTTACCAAGTACGGCATCAAGCTGCCGGACCGGGAGCTGGTCTGTGCCCCCTTCAACTCGCCCGAGGGTCAGGACTACTTCGCCGCCATGGCCTGTGCTGCCAACTACGCCTGGGCCAACCGTCAGGTCCTGACCCACCGCGTGCGCCTGGCCCTGGAGAAGGTCCTGGCCGGACGGGTCAAGGACTGGGACCTGACCCTGGTCTACGATGTGGCCCACAACATCGTCAAGAGGGAGGAATACACCATTGACGGCCGGCGGGTTCAGGTCATCGTCCACCGTAAGGGGGCCACGCGAGCCTTCGGCCCGGGCCATGAGGCTATCCCGGCTGACTATCGGGCCGTGGGCCAGCCGGTGCTGGTGCCTGGCGACATGGGCACGGCATCCTATGTCCTGGTGGGCACGGCGGAGGCCATGGAGAAGACCTTCAGCAGCTCCTGTCATGGGGCCGGGCGGGTGTTGAGCCGCCGGGCGGCCACGCGGCAGATCCGTGGCCAGGAGTTACAGCAGCGGCTGGAGAAGCAGGGGATCATCGTGCGGGGCGGCAGTTGGAAGGGGCTGGCCGAGGAGGCTCCTGAAGCCTATAAAGACGTGGATCGGGTAGTCGAGGTCGTCCACAAGGCGGGTATCGCCCGCAAAGTGGCCCGGCTCCGGCCCCTGGGCGTGATCAAAGGGTGACAACGGATTTGAGTTACCCTCTCCTCTTCTTGGGCAGGGCGTACCCCAGCCAGCGCAGGGCATTCTCGTCGCGGCGCCACTTTTTCCTGACCTTAACCCACAGCTCCAGGTAGACCTTGTGCCCTACCAGCCGCTGGAGCTCCTCCCGGGCGGCCCGCCCGATCCGCTTCAACATCGCCCCCCTGGCACCGATGACGATCCCCTTCTGGGATTCCTTCTCCACGTAAATGGTAGCGCCGATGTAGGTCAGGTCCGCCCGCCGCTCGGCCCACTCCTCGATGGCCACGGCCACCGAGTGGGGCACCTCCTGGTGGGTGAAGCGCAGCACCTGCTCCCGCACCAGCTCGGCGGCGATGGCCCGCTCCGTCTGATCGGTGACCTGGTCCGGCGGGTAGTACTGAGGCCCCAGGGGCAGTCGGGCGATGATCATATCCAACAGCTTGTCGCGGTTGTCGCCCCGCGTGGCGGAGATCATCATCCACTCGTCGTGCTCCACTAACTGGGAATAGACCTCGCTATGAGGTTGAACCCGATCCGGCGGGAGGAGGTCCATCTTGTTCAGAACCAGGATGACAGGCACCCGACAATGCTTCCGCAGCAGCTCAGCAATCTGGTGATCCTCGGCCGTGGGCAGCTCGGAGACGTCCACC
>JBHIEC010000026.1:0-17506 GCA_046760425.1 Anaerolineae bacterium | reverse complement strand
TAGGTGGTGTGCAGGGCCAACTCCAGCGCGCTCCCCGTCAGGCTGAGCAGAGCAAAGAAGGCCATCAGGAGGGCGGCCAGGGAGACGACGTAGAAGTAGGTGGCCTTAGGGTCAATGGCCAGCCGCATCTCGCCGCCCCGTCGCAGCATCAACACCACCCCGACCACCAGGAGCAGGGGGAAGCCGATGACCGCGAGCAGAACAATTGCCGTACCAAAGAACTCCACAGGTGTGAACCTCCTTTACAGGTTCAGGATCGTCACCAGTTCTTTAGCCGTTACGATCTTGATGCCTTTATACTCGCCCAGGGCCTTGAGATGGGGGTCTCCAGAGACGATATATTCTGCGTTGCCTTCGAGGGCACAAGCAATCACAGCATCGTCATCCGGGTCGTCTAGCACAACCCGTTCCTTCGGCACTCCGGCCACCATGAGGGCATGAACTCGCAAGAAGTTCACGATAACATCAACCCGCGCGGTGATCTCCTGATATTTATCGGCAATGTGAGGGCGCTTGATAACTTCCACATACTCTTCTAGCAGCAGTGGGGAGACCACCAGCCGGATACGGCCACGTCTAGCCGCATCTACAACCTTGGCCGATGCCCCTTGCTCAACAATGGTGCCACTGATAAGGATATTCGTGTCAGCCACGATCCGTGGAGCGTCGCGCTGCCCGAACCTCGCGAATCGCCTGAGCAACGTCTGCCATAACCTCATCTTCTGTGACACCGCGATTGGCGGCGCGGATTGTGCTCAGGGCTTCGTCAAACTGCCGACTCACCTGTTCCCGCAGCTCAGCTTCCAACTTGTCCTTGAGCATCACCTTTTGCTCCAAAGGCAATCGCTCAATGGCGGATAGAATCTGCTCCAGCGTCAGCTCGATCGTCACAGTAGTCACTGCTCTCACCTCCTAAGAACATATTGGCTTCTGACTTCACTCCATAATCGCTTTGAACCCCTCTTCGTACGGCTCGCGGACGATCCCCCTCTCGGTGACGATGCCCGTGATGTAGCGATGGGGGGTGACGTCGAAGGCAGGGTTGGCGGCCTGGACGCCCTCAGGGGCGATGGCCACCCCATTGATGTGAGTCACCTCCCCTGGGTCCCGTTCCTCGATGGGGATCTGAGCGCCCGTGGGGGTGGAGAGGTCAATGGTGGACGTGGGGGCCACGGAGTAGAAGGGCACCCCGTTCTCCCTGGCCACGACGGCCAGCTTGTAGGTTCCGATCTTGTTGACCACGTCGCCGTTGGCCGCGATGCGGTCGGCGCCCACCAGGACGATGTCCACCTGTCCCGACTGGAGGAAATAGCCCGCTGCGTTGTCGGCAATGAGGGTCATGGGAATGCCCAGGCGCATCAATTCCCAGGCCGTGAGCCTGGCCCCCTGCAGACGGGGGCGGGTCTCGTCCACCAGGACGTGGACCCGCTTGCCCTGCTCGTGAGCGGCCCGCACCACTCCCAGGGCGGTGCCATAATCCACGGTGGCCAGGGCGCCTGTGTTGCAGTGGGTCAGGACGGTGTCGCCGTCCTGGATCAGCGTCGCCCCGTGGGCCCCCATACGCTTGTTGATCTCCACGTCCTCATCGGCCAGAGCCCGCGCCTCGGCAACCACGGCCCTCCGCCCCTCCTCGACACCATCAGCCGTCGCCTCCCGGGCCGTGCGCAGCATGCGATCCACAGCCCAGAAAAGGTTGGCCGCCGTGGGCCGGGCGGCGCGGATAACCTCCGCCACCTGCTCCAGATCGGCCAGGAACCCCTCACGGGTCGAGGCCCGGCTCTGCAGGGCGCCCAGGGCCATGCCGAAGGCGGCCGCCGCCCCAATGGCCGGCGCACCACGGATGTACATCTCTTTGATGGCCCGCGCCAACTCATGATAGTCGGTGAACTCGGCCACCACCAACTCGTGAGGCAGCTTGCGCTGGTCAATCATCCTGACCACGCCGTCGTCCCACTCGATGGTCCGCATAGCCACCCTCCCCAGACACAGTAGATCCAATTTTGCTCGGCCTGGATCCCTTCGACAGGGCTCAGGACAAGCGCCAGACCCGTGGTGAGCGCAGCCGAACCATCCAGGCCAACGACGGGGATAGTTCGACTTCGCTCACTACAAGTTTGGCAATCCCCTCAGAGCAGTTTTAGATCCACTGAGACAACAAAAAACTCCCTCCGATGAGAGAGAAAGCTGTGGGAATCATCTCTCATCTTCCAGGCTGCCCGCGTCCCTGAGGGGGAAAGCGAGCGCCTGCCGGAATTGGCACCTTGTCTGGAAGTTAGAAGTTGGAGAACGGGGGCTTTCCAACCTCTAACATCCAACTTCCAAACTGGTTGCCGGGGCTTCTCTGGGCCGGTCCCTCCACCCCTCTGGATGAGAGTCGCTCATCCTCTTCGATTGTGGGCCAATAGTAGCATACCTGGAGGGCTTTGTCAAGCACGGTTGAACCCTTGAGCGCCGCATAAATGACGGCGCCTGGCTTGGTCTGGGGGGCCAGGCGGCGTGCTTTTAGCTTGCTCGGAGTTGAGCCCAGGGGCGAAACGTGCTATAATGGCTTCCGCCAGGGTAGCCCTGGGGAAAGGCAATTCTGATGGAACGCCAAGAAACCCGGAAAGGGCAGGGTACGCCGGGCCAGGCCATAGCGCTGTTCCTGACCATCGCCCTCCTGCTCGCCGCCTGCGTGGGGAGGGCCGCTCCGTCTCCCGCCCCTGAGGCCACAGCGACCCCACTGCCCTCGCCCACTGCGACGGTCACGGCCACAATCACCTCCACGCCGACCCCCACCCTCGAACCTACGCCCACCCCCTGGGTGGTGCGGCACTGGCAGGAGGGCTACGTCCACCAGCGCAACGGCGACTACGCCCGCGCCATCGCCGCCTATCAGGCCCTCCTCGCCTCTCAACCCCCTATGGATGAAGTGCGGGAGGCCCGGTTCCGCCTGGGCGAGACCTATCTCCTGGATAAGGATTATCCCCAGGCCATCGAGACCCTCCAGCGGTTCCTGGACGACTACCCCGACGATGAGCAGGCACCCCGGGCCGCCTTCCTCCTGGCCACGGCCCACAAGGAGCTGGGCCACTGGCAGGAGGCCATCAAGCATTATCGCCACTACCGCGCCCAGAGGGACGTCATCGCTGACCACGTGGGCCTCCTCATCGCCGAAGCCTATGTGGAGCTGGAACGCTACCCTGAGGCCATGGCCGAGTATCAGGCCGTCCTGAACATGGAGGAAGCCGCGCCCTCCCTGATCCTCCGCGCCCTGGAGGGCATGGCCGAGGCCTACCTCCAACTGGGGGACTACGAGCAGGCTATCGCCTACTACGACCGGGCCCTGGCCAGGACTGGAGGCGTAGCCCACCGGGCCGAGATCGAGTACGCCATCGCCCTGGCCTATCGGGACTGGGGGCAGGAGGACCAGGCCAGGGAGCGGTTCCGCCGGCTAGTGGAGCAGTACCCTCAGACCCCACAGGCTCACCGGGCCCTGGCAGAGCTGCTGGCGGCGGGCGAGAGAGTGGACGACCGCCAGCGGGGGCTGGTCTACTATTACAACGCCGACAATGAAGCGGCCATCGCCGCCTTGCACCGCCACATGGACGCTGACCCTCATCACGCGGGCGATGTCCACTACTACGCTGCCCTGGCCTACCAGCGGCTGGGACGCCACTCCCAGGCCATCCGCGAGCTGAACGTCCTCATCGAGACCCACCCCCAGAGCGAGCGGCTGGGCGATGCCTGGCTGGCCAAAGCCCACTCCCAGCGCGCCCTGTGGGCCTACACGTCCGCCCTGGAGACCTACCGCCGCTTCGCCCGCCTGCACCCGGGCGATGCCCTGGCCGACGACGCCCTGTGGCAGGCGGCCCGGTTAACCGAGACGCGATCGGGCTGTGGCCCGGCAGCGGAAGCCTACCTGGCCCTGGCCCAGGCCTACCCCCGGCGGGAGCGCGCCGCTCAGGCCCTCTTCCGGAGCGGGCTGTGCTACTACAGGCTGGCCCAGTACGAGAAGGCCCAGGATGTGTGGCTGAGATTGGCGGCCAAAGAGGATCCTGATCTCAAGAGCAAGGCCCTCTTCTGGCTGGGGAAGGCTGCTCTGGCTCAAGGGGACGAGGAGGCGAGCAAGGTGTATCTGGCTCAGGCGGCGGCTGCAGCGCCAGGGGGGTACTACGGGCTCCGGGCCGGGGGCTCAGATGATCAGGGGGCCCAGGGGTCGAATCTGGAGGCGTGGCTGCTGTCCTGGGCTGATCCACCCCCGGGGCGTGACCCGCAAACCGCCATCCGGGAGGATCCGGGCTTCCGGCGGGGCGAGGAGCTGCTGGCCGTGGGGCTGCGGGAGGCGGCCGTGGCCGAGTTTAAGGCCCTGCAACGGCGCTTCTGGGACGACCCCCTGGCACTCTACCAGCTGGCTCTGCTCTTCCAAGATCGCGACCTGTACAGGCTGTCCATCGCCTGTGCTGAGCGGATCGCCGCCCTGTCCCCAGCCAGCTCCCTCCTCGACGCCCCTCACCCCCTGCAGGAACTGGCCTACCCCCGCTACTTCGACGACCTGGTGGCCGCCGAGGCCGGGAAGCGGGATCTGGATTCCCTGTTGCTCTTCGCCCTCATCCGCCAGGAGAGTCGCTTCGATCCCTGGGCCACTTCCCGAGCCGACGCCCGGGGGCTGACCCAGATCATCCCCGCGACGGGCGCCCTCATCGCCCGTCAACTGAAGCTGGACGACTTCCAGGTCGAAGATCTCTACAGACCCTACCTCAGCGTCCGGTTCGGGGCAGCATATCTGGCGGCCCAGTTGAAGAGTTTCAACAGCCAGACCCTGCTGGCTCTGGCGGCCTACAACGGTGGCCCCGCCAACGCCCGTCGCTGGGCTCGTGGAGCGGCCGACATGGATCTCCTGGTGGAGGACATTGACCTGGCCGAGACGCAGCTCTACGTGCGGCAGGTCTACGAGCATTATGCAGCCTACAGGCGGATCTACGGGGCTCAGTAGCCGGCAGCGGACCCGGCTCAGCAAGTTCATGTCCCTCATCCTGCGACATCGGCCGGAGGAGTTCGGCCTGACCCTGGACCGGGAGGGGTTCGTGGGCCTGGCCGATCTGGCCCGAGCCATCGCCTCGGCGGAAGGGTGGTCCTGGGTGACCCAGGAGCACATCCGCGAGGTGGCCGAGACCTGTCCCAAAGGGCGGTTCGAGATCCGGGGCGGGCGGATTCAGGCCCGCTACGGCCACAGCATCCCCCTGGAGATCCCCTACCCCGCCGTCACGCCGCCGCAGGTCCTCTACCACGGGACGCCCAGGCAGGCGGTGGCCCGCATCCTGCGGGAGGGGCTGCGGCCCATGGGGCGCCAGTACGTTCACCTGTCAACCTCCCGAGAGGGAGCGATCCAGGTTGGACGGCGCCGGGACCCCTCGCCGGTAGTGTTGAGGATCCGGGCCCGGGAGGCTATGGAGCAAGAGGTGGTCTTCTTCCAGGGGACAGCGGAGATCTACCTGGCCCGCCAGATCCCGCCCCAGTTCATCGAGGTGGAGGGATGACGAACGGGAAGTGCTGGTGCCTACTCGTGGTGGCCGTGGTGGTTGCGGGGGCCCTCTGCTGTGCCGCAGGAGGGCTCGTCTCCTTCGTCCTCTCCCAGCCCACGCCGACCTCCCTCCCTCTGGCCAGCCCCACCCTCACCAGCGTCCCAACCCCCCTCCCCACCCCCGAGGACCTGGCTGCTCAGGCCGCCGTCATGGTCCCCGCCGCCCGGGGGGACCTGGCCACCCTGAGCACCCTGCCCCGCTACGACATCCAGGTGACCGTTGATGTGGACACATTGACCTACGTGGGCCAGGAGCGGCTGCTCTACACCAACAATGAGGACATCGCTCTGGGCGAGATCTACCTGCGGCTCTTCCCTAACGCCCGGCAGATCTACGGCGGGGGCAAGCTCAAGGCCACCAGAGTGGTGGTCGCTGGCGATGAGGTTGAGCCCCAGGTGGAGCTGGAGGGCACGGCCCTGAAGGTGCCTCTTGCCCAGCCCCTCCCGCCAGGAGCCCAGGTTGAGCTGGTCCTCGACTTCAAAGGGGCCGTACCCCGTGACTTCGGCCCAGGCACGGAGAAGCTGAGCTACGGCATCTTCAACTATGCGGACGGGGTGCTGGCCCTGGCCGACTGGTACCCCATCCTGGCCGTCTACGACGACGAGGGTTGGAACGTGGACCCTGTCTACGGCGAGGGCGATGCCGTCTACAGTGACGCCGCCTTCTACCAGGTGGCCATCACGGCCCCGTGGGATGCCGTTGTCGTGGCCTCGGGGAGCGAAGCAGGACGGAGGGCAGGGGGCGAGGGGGCGATCACTCACCTCTACCGCAGCGGCCCCATGCGCAATTTCTTTGTGGCCCTGAGCTACGACTTCCGCGTGGTACACCAGCGGGTGGGCGACACCAGGGTCAATTCCTACTACCTGCCAGGCCATAAGCGGGGCGGACGACAGGCCCTCAATTTCGCCACCGATGCTCTGGAGGTGTACAACGAAGACTTTGGCCTGTACCCCTATGCAGAGCTGGATATTATCGAGGTGCCCCTCAACCGGGCGGCGGGGGTGGAGTATCCCGGCCTCATCCTCATCGCTCGCTCCTTCTATCTCCAGCCGGGGGAGGACATCTTCTTCGAGTTCACCGTGGCCCATGAGGTGGCCCACCAGTGGTGGTACGGCGTGGTGGGCAATGACGTCATTGACGAGCCGTGGCTGGACGAGGCCCTGACCAACTACTCTGCTGCTCTCTACTCCGAGGCCCTCCATGGTCAGCGCAGCTTCCAGAGGACTCTCGACTTCTGGCAGAAGAGCTACAAGGGGGCGGTGGAGCGGGGGGAGGACGACGTGGTGGCTCAATCCCTCTCTCACTTTGCGGGGACCAGCCGCTATGGGGTCATCGTCTACATAAAGGGGGCTCTCTTCTTCCACGCCCTGCGGGAGGAGATAGGGGACGAGGCCTATTTCGAGACCATGCGCCGCTATTACCAGACCTACAAGTACGGCATCGCCGAGCCGGAGGGGTTGCTCTCTATCGCCGAGGAGGTATCGGGGCGGGACCTGGACGAGCTGTATCGCCACTGGATCCTGGCGGCGGAAGAGCGGTGATCCCGGCCTGTCAGGGGGAAAGCAAAAGGCGCTGTTTCAAAGCAGCGCCTCTTACCTCTATTCATCTCCTTCGTCCACCTCTGGGATGAGCACAATAGGACGCCCATCGCCGTTCCTGGCCAACTCTATAGCAAGGGCCAGGTTGGCCTCAAGGAGTTCAGGATCATCTTTAGGCAAATTGATCACATGAGCCCCTGCGGGTATAGCCTCTATCTCTTCGGGGTTCTCTATCATGTGCAACAACCGCTTCTTGGCCAGAGCCAAGTTTCTCTCAAACATCTCTTCGCGCGTCAATGTCATTTCATCTTCTCCTCGTAAACCCGCCGATAGAACTCCCACTGGCGGTGGATCTCCTCCAAAACCTGGGTAAGAGCTTCTCCCAAGTCCATGTACGGAAGCTCTAACTTCTCTCGAGTCCCATCTGGGCTCATTATATCACGGTGCAAATAGCCGTGGGCCACATCATACCTGACCAGAGCTCTCCATTTGCCCCCTATCTCGGCCTCGTATTGGACTAGAGTAATTTCTGTAACCTTGCCTTTCTCCGTGACGAACACTACTCTCAAACGGTCACGGTGGGTTAGTTTCTCCTCCCAACTATGCTCTCCCACCCGTTCTTCAGCCCTCCAAGAGCCCCTCGAGCCTCGTAGGTTGATCCAGGTCGAATATATCACATCTCTTCGCATTTGTCAACTTCATTCAATGTTGGCTTGCGCAGCGGTTGGGCGCAAGCCCCAATATATGGGGGTGGATGAGGGGCGAGGGGACACCCCTCGTACTCCCCGGGCTTTCGCTACGCACGCCCATATTTGGCGACGAATACGGCTGATACCACTCATAGAGAACAGCGTGTCGTACAGGAGCTTGCCCAGGTAGCAGACAGGGCGAAAGGCCAGGTTGCAAAATCCGGGTAACGACGGTATAATTTGGGCGGGATACCCCAGAGAGGAGGCCCCGTCATGCCCCGAGAAGCTTTCCAGGAACAGATCAAGGAACTCCAGGACGATCTTCTGGCCATGGGCGACATGGTGGATAAGGCCATTGATCGGTCCATCGAAGCCCTGGCGAAAAGGGACGTTGACTTGGCTAATCAGATCATCGCGGCCGACGAGCAGATCAACCAGGTCCAGCGGAAGATCGAGGAGAAGTCCCTCGTCCTCATCGCCACCCAGCAACCCCTGGCCAGCGACTTGCGGACCATCTTCGCCATCGCCAGCATCGTCACCGACCTGGAGCGCATGGCTGACCACGCCAAGGGAATCGCCAAAATCACCATCATGATGGGCGATCAGCCCCTCCTGAAGCCCCTGATTGACGTCCCCCGCATGGCCGAGAAGGGGCGGCAGCTCCTTCGCCAGCAATTGGAAGCCTTCATCAACCGTGATGCCGAGACGGCTCGGCGCCTCGCTGCAGAGGACGACATGGTGGACGGGCTTTATGATCAGGTTTACCGTGAGCTCATGTTCTTCATGATGCAGGACCCCAAGACCATCGGCCGGGCCACGTACCTGCTCTGGGTGGCCCACAACCTGGAGCGCATCGCCGACCGCACCACCAACATCGGCGAGCGGGTGGTCTTCCTGGTCACGGGCGAGGTGGTGGAGTTGAACCCATAGGGAACTGGTAGTTCCTCTGAGTTCCCTTGTGTTGTGAGGGGGAAGGCTATGGACTTATCAGAAGCAACGCAATTGTTGACCTGGCTGGACGAGGAACACCGACGGGACAAGGCCCAGTTGGCGGAGCTACAACAGCAGGCCGAGGCCCGGGCGGCGGAGATCCTGGACCTCACCAAGCGCCTGGAGGATCTGGAGGGCAGACTGGCCAGCACTCAGGCCCAGTTGGTCAAATTCCCCCAGATCGAGGAGGCCTTGCAGCAACTCAAGGGCGAGATCGTGGGGTTGCTGGAGGAGCAGGAGGCGAAGCGCCAGCAGGCCGAAGAGACGCTGAGACAGCGGGCCGAGGAGCAGGCCGCCGATCTCACGGGCCTGGCCAAGGGGTTGCAGGAGGTCAAGGACGAACTGGCCCGGGCCCAAGCGCAACTGGCCCAACTGCCGCCTCGCCTCGATGCCCAGGCGACCCAGACGGCAGGGGTGGCCAAAGCCTTGCAGGGGTTGCAGGAGGGGCTGACCAAAGCCCAGGCCCGTACCGTGGAGCTGGGGCAGCGGATCGCCGACCAGGCGGAGCAGTTCACCAACCTGGCTCGGGAGCTGCAAGGGCTGGAGGGGCAGTTAGCCAGCACCCAGGCCCAACTGGTCAAATTCCCCCAGATCGAGGAGGCCCTGCAGCACCTCAAGAACGAAATTGTCCTGCTCATTCAAGAGACGGAGACACGACGCCAGGAGGCCGAGGAGGAGGAGGCCCGGGCGCGGCAACTGGATCGGGAGAACACTGCCAAGGCCCTGGCCGAGCTGGAGAAGCGATTGGAGGTGCTGCCCCGACTCGAGGAGAGGCTACAAGCGCAGGGGCTCGAGGACAAGCGCCTGGGGGAGATATTGCTTGGCCTGCAGGGAGAGATGGCCAGGTTGACTGAGCAGGCGGAGGCCCACGGGGCCAAGCTGGAGTACCTGGAGGCGTGGAGCCAGCGCAGCGCCCAGGAGATGGCCGACCTGCGGGCCTTCGAGGAGCAACTGAAGCGGGATCACCTGGAGCTGGCCGAGGCCATGCGCCTGAGCGAGGATCGCCGTCAGAAGCAGATGGCCGCCTGGGCCCAGGAGATGGAGGAGCAGCGTCAGCAGCGAGAACAATGGACGACCCAGATGCATCATTTCGAGGAGGTGCATGGGGCGGCGGAGAGGACCCTGGCCGCCATCCAGGAAGTGAAGAAGAAGGTGGAGCAGGACATCGGGGAGATCAGGGAGGTCCAGCGGCTGAGCCTGCTCCGCCAGCAGGAGGCGATGAAAGCCTGGCAAGAGGAGGACGCCAAGCGCTGGGGGCAGCGTGCCTCGGAGTGGCAATGGCACCGCGAGAAGCAGGACGAGCGGAACGAGGAGCACGCGCGGCGCATCGAGGAGCTGGAAGCTCAGTGCCGGGAGCTCCAGGGCCGCATCGCTGAGCTATGGCGAGCGCAGGACGAGTTTACTCGGAGCCAGATGATCGAGGTGCAGCAGCGGCTGGAGAAGATCGGGGAGCATTTGCCCAGAGCCAGGGTCAAACGCCCCAAATCCGGGGGGTAAACTCCCGCTGTAAGCGTCCAGCCTGCACATAGCGGCACCGCATAAATGACGGTGCCTGGGTCGTTTTTCACCCCAGGCGGCGTGATTTCATCCGCCGCCGACCGCCTGAGGGGGAATGTATGCGCGTCATCGGCACGGCGGGACACGTGGATCACGGCAAATCGGTGCTGGTCGAGGCCCTGACGGGTATTGACCCCGACCGCCTCAAGGAGGAGAAGGAGCGGGGGATGACCATTGACCTGGGCTTCGCCTGGCTGACCCTGCCCAGTGGCCAGACGGTCAGCATCGTTGACGTGCCGGGCCACGAGGATTTCATCAAGAACATGCTGGCCGGCGTAGGGGGCATAGATGCCGCCCTGCTGGTGGTGGCCGCCGATGAGGGGGTGATGCCCCAGACGCGGGAGCACTTGGCTATCCTCGACCTGCTGCGGGTCAAGAGCGGCATCGTGGCGTTGACGAAGATTGACCTCATTGACGATCCGGAATGGCTGGAACTGGTGGAGGCCGACGTGGCCGAACTGCTGGAGGGCACCTGCCTGGAGGGCGCGGAGATCGTGCCCCTCTCAGCCAGGACGGGCCAGGGGTTGGATCGCCTGCTGGCGGGGCTGGATCGCCTGCTGGCGGCCACGGCCTCCCGGCCCGACCTGGGCCGACCGCGCCTGGCCATTGACCGCGTCTTCACCATCGCCGGCTTCGGTACGGTGGTCACGGGCACCCTTATTGACGGGCGCTTCCGCGTGGGGCAGGAGGTGGAGATCCTGCCCCGAGGCCTGAAGTCCCGCGTCCGTGGCCTGCAGACCCACAAACGGAAGATCGAGGAGGCGGTGCCCGGCAGCCGGGTGGCCATGAACCTGACAGGGGTGAGCACCGAGCAGCTCCAGCGGGGCGACGTGGTCACCACGCCCGGCTGGCTGGCACCCACCCAACTGATAGACGTGCGGCTCCAGATCCTGCCCGATGCCCCCAAACCCCTGAAACACAATGTGGAGGTGGAGTTCTTCAGCGGCGCGGCTCAGATCATGGCCCGCACGCGGCTGCTGGGGGCTGAGCAGATCGCCCCCGGCGAGAGTGGCTGGGCCCAGTTGCGCCTGGCTCACCCCACGGCCGTGGTCAGGAACGATCGTTTCATCCTCCGCCAGCCCTCGCCCAGCTTGACCATCGGCGGGGGGGTCATTGTAGACCCCCATCCCCGGCGGCGTCATCGCCGCTTCCGCCCCGAGGTCATCGAGCGGCTGGAGACCCTGGCCCACGGCACGCCGGAGGAGATCCTGCTGGAGGCGCTGCGACGCCAGGAGCCCTGCCAGGCCAGGGAGTGGATCCAACGAAGTGGTCTATCCAAAGAGGCGGCCCAGGAAGCCCTGAGTCACTTGCTGGCCACAGAGCAGGTCCTGGTCCTGGATGCTGAGGGGCGAGACATAGACCATCAGACATTAGCCGCCAGCAGCAGGTACCTTATCTCGGCCTCAGGATGGGCGAGTCTGATAGACCGTATAGTTGCTCTGCTGGGGGAGTACCATTGCCAGTATCCCCTGCGAGCTGGCATGCCCCGCGAGGAGCTGAAGAGCCGCCTGCGGTTAGAAACCAAGCTCTTCAACCAGGTGGTGGAGCTGGCGGCCAGGGAGGGTAAGATGGCCGTGGCCGAGGCGACCCTGCGCCTGCCGCAGCACCAGGTCAGATTCTCCCCCCAGCAGCAGACCAGGGTGGATGCGCTGCTGGCCGCCTTCGCCAGGAGCCCCTACACCCCGCCCTCGGTGGCCGAGGCCGAGGCCCTGGTGGGTTCCGATGTGCTGGGGGCGCTGATCGAGCAAGGGGTGCTGGTCAAGGTGAGCGAGGATGTCTGCTTTCTGGGGGAGACCTATCAAGAGATGGTGGAGCGGGTGGTGGACCATATCAGGGAGCAGGGCAGCGTCACTGTGGCTCAGGTGCGGGACATGTTCGGGGCCAGCCGCAAATACGCCCTGGCCCTCATGGAGCACCTGGATGAGCGGCGGGTGACCAAGCGGGTGGGGGACGAGCGGGTGTTGCGATGAAGAGGAACGAAGGAGGCGCCATGAGTATCATCGAGGTCCAGCACCTGGTCAAGAAGTTCGGTGCCCTGGTCGCTGTGAACGATGTCTCCTTCACCGTCGAGGAGGGGGAGATCTTCGGTTTCCTGGGTCCTAACGGGGCCGGCAAGACGACCACCATCAACATCCTCTGCACCCTGCTTAGGCCCACGGCGGGCCAGGCCTTCCTCAACGGCTACAACGTCGTCAAGCAGCAGGCCCAGGTGCGCCGCTCTATCGGCCTGGTCTTCCAGGATCCTAGCCTGGACGACCGCCTGACGGCCCAGGAGAATCTCCTTTTCCACGCCGTCCTGTACAACGTGCCTGCCGACGCGCGGGCCAGGCGCATGGAGGAGGTTCTGCGCATGGTGGAGCTCTGGGACCGCCGCCACGAGGTCATCAAGACCTTCTCCGGCGGCATGAAGCGCCGCCTGGAGATCGCCCGTGGCCTGATGCACTACCCTCGCGTCCTCTTTCTGGACGAGCCCACCTTGGGGCTGGATCCCCAGACCCGTCGCCACCTGTGGGACTATATTCTGGAGCTACGGGAGCGAGAGAACATCACCATCTTCCTGACCACCCACTACATGGACGAGGCGGAGCACGCCGACCGCATTGCCATCATTGACTATGGCAAGATCGTGGCCTTGGACACGCCGGAGCGGCTGAAGGACCTGGTGGGCGGCGACATCATCACCCTCAAGACCGTTGATGACAGGGCTGCCGCCCAGCAGATACGGGAGCGCTTCGGCCTCAGCGTGGACGGCAACAAAGAGGGGTTGCGCCTGGAGGTGACCAGGGGTGAGGAGTTCATCCCGCAACTGGTGAGCGGGCTGGACACCCACATCCTGTCCGTCAGCCTGCGTCGTCCTACCCTGGACGATGTCTTCCTCAAGCTGACAGGCCGCCAGATTCGCGATGAGGGGGCCAGCGGCCTGGATCGCATGCGAGAGCGCGTGCGGGCGCGTGGCCGGGGGAGGTTCCACTAGGAGAGAAACTATGCACACGCTAAGATCCATCCACATTATCTGGTACCGCGAGATCCTGCGCTACTGGCGCGACAAGAGCCGCATCGTCAGTTCCTTCGCCTTCCCCTTCATCTTTCTCTTCGTCTTCGGCAGCGGTCTGTCGCCAGCCATGGGCGGGCTGACGGCGGGGCTGGCCAGGGCAAACTTGCCCGGCGGCGCCTCGGGGGGCGAGATAGACTTCGTGAAGTTCATCTTCCCCGGCATCATCGGCATGAACGTGCTCATGACCTCCATCATGTCAGGGGTGTCCGTCGTCTGGGACCGGGAGTTCGGCTTCCTGAAAGAGGTGCTGGTGGCCCCCATCAGCCGCGCTGCCGTGGTCCTGGGCAAGACCCTGGGCGGCAGCACCGTGGCCGTCATCCAGGGATTGCTGATGCTCGTCTTCGCTCCCTTCATCGGCGTAACCATCACGGTGGGCATGGTGGCCCAACTGGTCCCCCTCATGTTCCTGGCCGCCTTCGCCATGACCTCCCTGGGCGTCCTCATCGCGGCGCGGATGCGGTCCATGGAGGGCTTCCAGATGATCATCCAGTTCGTGACCTTCCCCATGATCTTCATGAGCGGCGCCCTGTTCCCTATGCGCGACCTGCCCGCCTGGATGAACCTCCTGGTCAAGATCAACCCCGTCACCTACGCCATTGACCCCCTGCGCCAGGTCGTCTTCCGCTCCCAGGGCCTCTCTGAGGCGGTATTGGGGATGTTCCCTCAACTGGGCCTGGGGGTGACCGTGCTGGGCCACGCCATGACCATGCGGGACGACATCCTGATCATCGCCAGCTTCGGGACGGCGATGATCGGCGCCGCCGTGTGGGCCTTCAGCCTGCAGGATTAGTAAGCGAGGTAGAGTTGAGCGCCTTGAACCTCCTTCTCGGCTTTCTCCTCAGCGCCTTCATCGCCTACCTGGGCTACCGGGGGCGCTCCCTGTCCCCCAGCGGCGTCGTGGGGGCCATCGTTGTGGGCACCCTCATCTTCGGCCTGGGCGGCTGGGTCTGGGGGTTGCTCCTCATCGTCTTCTTCATCTCCTCTAGCCTCCTCTCCCGCTACCGCGAAGGGGAGAAGCAGGGGCTGGCCGAGAAGTTCGCCAAGGTGGGGGGCCGTGACCTGGGGCAGGCCCTGGCCAACGGCGGCTGGGGGGCGCTCTTGGCCATCGCCCACGCCCTCCGGCCCCATCCCCTCCTCTTCGCCGCCTTCGTGGGGGCCATGGCGGCCGTCAACGCCGACACCTGGGCCACGGAGCTGGGCGTCCTCAGCCCCAGCCTGCCCCGCCTGATCACCACGGGCCAGCCCGTGCCCGTCGGCACTTCAGGCGGGGTCTCACCCCTGGGCACTATGGCTTCTCTGGCGGGCGCCCTCCTCATCGGCCTCCTGGCCCTGATCCTCGAAGCCCTCGCTCCAGGGGGAGACCCCTCCCCGTTAGCCCGCTGGCTCCCTCTGGCGGCGGGCCTGGGCGGCCTGGCCGGCTCCCTCTTCGATAGCCTGTTAGGGGCCACAGTGCAGAGCATTTACTACTGTGAGGCGTGCCAGAAGGAGACGGAGAGCCAGGTACATCACTGCGGGGCCACGACACAGCAGACGCGGGGATGGCGCTGGCTGGACAACGACGGGGTCAACTTCCTGAGTTCGGTGGTGGGGAGCACGGTCGCAGGTTTGATGGGGGGGCTCGCATTCTAAATCCGGAGTGCAGACGCAAGTCTGCAACCACGGGGTCAACTTCCTGAGTTCGGTGGTGGGGAGCATTGTTGCAGGGTTGATGGGGGGCTCGCATTCTGAATCCGGAGCGCACCCGCTGTGAGTACTTGCGACCGCACTCCGGGATGTTTCTGTACCGGCTTTCAGGTCGAGTGTGGAACCTATCCATGGAGCGGGTGGCGGCCTTCTCGACCGTCACCTGTGATGTAAGGAGGAGAAGATGGCCAAGGAAAAGTCTATCACACTGCGCGAAGCGGTGGGGGAGATCCTGGCTCAACTGGACGGCCCCATCTCGCTAGACGAGTTTACAGAGCGCATCCTGGCTCTCTGGCCGTCTAAGGCCAAAAATCCCCGTGCCTCCATTCGCAATCACCTGCGCTGGGAGGGGGTGGGCAAGACCCTGGTGTTCCTAGACCGCCAGACCATCGTGCCGCTCCATGTGGCCATGCGGGGCGTCCGCTTTCGCATCCCCCTTTCGCGCCAGGAGGTCAAACGGGGGGTGCTGATCATTGACCCCTCCTTCCACTACTTCCTGCGGCGGGAGATCCCCCACCAGGACGTGCACCTGCTGGATGCCTCCGGTCGGTTGCTCCCCACCCGCGTCGTGACCCTCAAACAGAAAGTGAAAACGATCCTAGAGCCGTTCACCAGGGAGCTTCCCGCCTTCGATCTGGGCGACTGGTTCCGCGCCCATCGGGTTCGGCGCAACGACAGCATCCTGGTCACCGTCGAGGACTGGGGGGCGGGCCGCTTCCGCCTGGAGCATGAGCCCGCCCGGCGGCGCCGTCATCAGGAGATCGAGCGCAAGAACCAGGAACTGGCCGACCTCATCTTCGAGATGCTGGAGGCCGCCCGGGACGAATACGTCTTTGCCGAAGCGGCCGTCACCACGGCTTACGCCCGCATGTCGGACCCACGGGGCTACCCCGGCGACCACTGGGTCGAGGTCATCACCCGGGACCCACGCATGAGGTGGGACGGGGTTGCCATCCGCTACAGCGATTACCGCTCACTCCTTGAGCGGGTCCTGCTTGGCGAAGAGGAGAGAGGGTTCCGGGAAAAATCCTTCTCCCCCGCCCAGGCTCGGCAGGTGTACCGCTTCAAGGCCGCTCTGCGTTATCGCCCCGGGCTGTGGCGCCGCATCGAGATCCAGGGCGGTCAAACGCTGGCCGAGTTCGACATGATCCTGCGGGATACCTTCCAACACGATCCCTTCGACCACCTCAGCGGCTTCTGGAAGCGGGTCCGAAGGGGGACGGGGAAGCGCTTCCGCGAGATGGACCTGGGCGACATTAACCCCTTCGGCGAAGGCAGCGGTGCGGACCTGCGCGTGGCCGGGTTGGGGCTGGCACCGGGGGATCAATTGAAGTACGTATACGACTTCGGCGATTGGGTTGAGCACCTCATCACCCTGGAGGAGATCGTCGAACCCGAAGAGGGGGCGAAGTACCCACGCGTCATCGCCCGCAACAGACCCCGGCACCGGTACTGCGTAGAGTGTAAAGCGGAGGGGCGCAAGACCGTCGCCACCTGGATCTGCATTGACTGCTCCAATGCCCAACAGCGTGATGTGCTGCTGTGCGAGGAGTGCCTGGACACCGGGCACGAGGACCATTATGCCACGGAGCTTGTCTACTGAGGGGTAAGGCCAGACAGTCACCGGCACTTCACACTGCAACCCCCCATCAATGCGAAGAGCTCAGGTCGCTTTTTGGACGGGTGATCTGCCTCGAGTTTAGATAATCAGGGCGGTTCGCGACTTGCGCAAAACCGCCTGATGGTAGAAACTTACAGGGTACACCAACCCGGAAGTTTCTACCATGGAGCAGTTTACCAAGTTAATCGAGTTTCAGATAGTCCATCTGTAGAGTGTTGCTTCTCATTGCGAGGAGCGAAGCGACGCCTGTCCCGAGCGAAGTTGAGGCGAAGCAATCCCCAACCTGGGTAGGAGATTGCTTCGCCTTCGGCTCGCAATGACGTGGTGAGCGTGTCATTGCAAGGAGCTCTCAAGCAGCAACACCCAAAAGGAAGCCCACCGAGTTTCAAGTATACTGTGAATTCTCTTCGGGGGTCGGGCAAGTCCACCCTGATGAATATCATCGGCTGCCTGGACCAGCCTACCACTGGCAGCTACCACCTGACGGGGGTGGTGGGGGCATCGGCATTATGAACATCATGCTGGTCTCGGTGACGGAGCGGACGCGGGAAATCGGCATCCGCAAGGCGGTGGGGGCACGGCGGCGGGACATCCTGGCCCAGTTCCTGGTGGAGGCGGTGGTTCTCAGCGTGACCGGCGGGGCCCTGGGTATCCTGGCCGGGGCATGTATCGGCCGGCTGATCTTGGGCGTCAACCTGGGTGGCACGGTATTGACCCCCTTAGTGGAGCCAGATGCAGTGCTGCTGGCGGTGCTCTTCTCGGCGGGGGTGGGGCTGTTCTTTGGGGTGTACCCGGCCTGGCGGGCGGCC
>JBHIEC010000025.1:0-17676 GCA_046760425.1 Anaerolineae bacterium | reverse complement strand
GCACGGTTGCGTGGGCCGGCGATGAAAACCTCAACGAAATCGTCTTTGACGCTTTCCCGCACCTCCCACCCGTTAGGATGAAGGAAAGAGAAAGGCCACTCCGGATAAGAGGATTCAAATAAAGTGAATCCCTGAATCTTCTCCATTTAACACCTACCCTCCCTCAGTAGTCAGGAAGACCTTTGTAAAGGGCTTTGATGAGCAATTTTGCTTCTTCCTCCCCTTGAGCAATCATCCAACTTACCCAATCGCATTGGGGGTCGGTTTCCCTCCCCTTAATTCTATCCCAAACCTCCGCTTGGGCTTTGAAAGCACGATACTCCTGGTCAATCGAGTTCGGCCGGTCCCAAAGGACATGGGTGCCTTCGTGAGCGAGATGGGCAGCCCATACTTTGGGCGAAGCGCCTCTTAAGCCTTCGTTAATAGTGATCTCATTGGTGTTTAGGTCATACTTAGCAATAACGCCCTCACTCAAAGGTCCAAATTGCACAGTCGTACCTTTTCCCGAATCGCTCCAGCTGCCTGATGGCCCAGTTCTATGCTCTCAAGAAGCTGAAGGGCTTCCCTCAACCCGGCTTTTTCCATCGGGCTTCCCCTAATGGCGTAGGATTGAGTACTTGGGCTTTTACCTCACTGGGCATTGTCAAACCAGGATGATCTCCAGCGCTTTCTCGTCTATGATAAATTCCTCGGTGGAGGGATCAAGCTTTATCTTCCACCTCTGGAGGAAGTCAGCCCCGATTACCACCTCAGAGGGAAGCTTGGGAACGATTAGGAAGTGATGGAACAGAAGGTGGTCCTTTATGTTCACATAGAGGACGGTTAGGTTTTCTGTCCTGATAACGGTCTCATCGCCCAGAGTGAAGGCCAGCGGAGTCGGTGACTTCAAAACCTGGGATAGCTCCCTTGCCACATCCTCCCTCACGAAGCAGGCCGAGGCCCCTGTATCGAACAGGACATTGCACGCCCTCCTGCTTATGCTTCCAGCGACCTCTAGATTCTTCCTGATAAGCCCCATATCTCTCCTCAGCACTTCTCTGCTGACTAGGGCCTGAGGATCACCTTGCCGAAAACCTTCCGCTCCTCCAGCAGCCTGTGGGCCAGGGCTGCCTCTTGCAGGGGCAAACAGCGGTCAATGACGGGTTTGAGCTTGCCCTGCCCCACCAGATCGGCCACGGCCTCCACGTCCTTCTGCGAAGCCCCGAAGGAGCCCAGCAGGGAAAGCTGCTTGCCGAAGAGGGACCACAGATCGGTGCGCCCCCAGCGGCCGGTGGTGGCCCCGCAGGTTACCAGGCGGCCGTTAGGGGCCAGGCTGGCCACGCTCTTCTCCCAGGTATTGGGACCCACGTGCTCGAAGACCACATCCACGCCCCGGTTCCCCGTCAGCCGCTTCACGACGTGGCTGAAATTGTCCTGGCTGTAATTGATCACCTCATCGGCCCCCAGCTCTTTGGCCCGGGCCAGCTTCTCGTCGCTGCTGGCGGTGGCGATAACCCGCGCCCCCAGATACTTGGCCACCTGCACCGCAGCGCTGCCCACCCCGCTGCCGGCGGCCAGGATGAGCACCGTCTCACCGGCTTTGAGGCCGGCGCGACTGACCAGCATGTGCCAGGCCGTGCCGAAGGCCACAGGGATAGCCGCCGCCTCCTCGTAGGACAGATAAACGGGCAGGGGAATCACGTTCTCCGCCGGGGCCTTCAGGTACTCGGCATAGCCTCCATCAACCTGAATCCCGATAAGTTTGCCTGTCATGCACAGATTATCCTGTCCCGCCAGGCAATATTCGCAGCGGCCACAACTGATCTTGGGGTTGACCAGCACCCGCTGGCCGACCTTGACGCTGCGGACCTGGGCCCCCACCTCCACCACCTCCCCTGCGGACTCGAGGCCCAGGATGTGGGGCAGGGGGACCTTCACCCCCTGGGCTCCCCGGCGGGCGAAGATGTCCAGGTGGTTGAGGGCGCAGGCCTTAACCCGCACCAGCACCTCATGGGCCGAGATCTGGGGGGTGGGCACGTCCTCGTATTTCAGTTGGTCAACGCCGCCGCGCCTATAGAAGATGACAGCTTTCACCTCGCTCTCCTTTCCCCGTCAGGGGAACAGGCTGCTCCAGGACTGCATAACAGTAGCCGTGCTAGGTGACACACGTTCTTCTAGTAAGCGGCAGGGCCTGAGCTTGACGAGAGATGTGTGTCAGGGCACGGCCAGGGGAGGCGGAAGGGCACAGAATAAGAGTCGAGAGCCGAGGCCCCTAACCCTTGTCCCTTATTCCCCTTTCTTCTTCACCTTCACCTCCACGACCTCGACGCCCTTGTAGCTGCCGCAGGAGGGGCAGACCTCATGGGGCCGTCGCAGAGCATGGCACTGAGGGCAAGGGACCAGATGGGCGACACTCAAACTGTGATGGCTGCGGCGCCGGTTGCGACGTCCCTTGGACAGTCTCCTTTTGGGTAGGGGTGACATTCACGTTACTCCTTTGGTATTTGAAATCGCAGATGGTCAACTGAGCAGATCTTTCAGGGCCGCCCAGCGAGGATCGCCTATCCGCCGCTGGCACTGACAGGGGCCCTCGTTCATGTTATGGCCACACTCGGGGCACAGGCCGGCACAATCGGGGCGGCACAGGGGGTGCATGGGTATGGTCAGCAGGATCCTCTGGCGCACCACCTCCGTGAGATCGAGGACGTGGTGCTCATCAATCCAGCCCCCCCCGGCTTCCACTTCCACGACAGGAAGGTGGGCCCCCGTGGTGATGTCAATGCTGGGCCGGAAATCCTCCTGCAGGTTGATCTCCACGGGCACCAAGAAAGGTTCCAGGCAGCGGTCGCAGGTCAACTCGACCACGGTACGAAGCTGACCCGTGACCAGGACGCTGTCCACCGTGCGCACCAGCCGAACGGTCCCGCGCAGAAGGTCTCTGACCTCTATTTCCTTGTCCAGGCCTGTGATATCCGCCTCCAGCTCATATTGACGGGAGGCCCCGGAGTGCGCTTTCAATAGTTGAGCTACATTGTATCTCATCATGCCTTGATATGGTCGCTGACAGCCTCGATCCTCAAAAGGGAAGCAGGTAGTCTCTCAGGGTTGGTGCAAAGGCGGCGGCTAAAAGCACGCCGCCTGGCCCCAGACCGAGCCAGGCGCCGTCATTTATGCGGCGCTTAAGGGCTGTCGCAGGGTTGAGAATCGAAGGTTCTGTTTCCTGCACCATTATAGACGGGATAGGGGCTGATGTCAAGACGGTAGTGCCTGGCTATCCTTCTGTCCCGCCTGTCGGCCTTCCAGGACCACAATGCCGTTTTGCACGATCTTCTGGAAAGAGGTGAGCTGTCGCTCCAGGTCCCTCAGAACCTCCAGGGCGTAAGCATCGGCCTCGGCGGCGATCCGCTCCGCCTCCTGACGAGCCTGTTCCAGCAGCTCCTCCCGTTCCGCCTCCGCCAGTCTGCGGATGTCGTGATCCTCCACCATACGCTCCCGCTGCTCCTTGGCCAGGGCGATGATGTTGGCTGCCTCCTCCCGCGCCCGGGTCAGGATCTGCTCCTTCTCCTGCAGGACCCGTCGGGCCTCATTGATCTCCTGGGGCACGCTGATGCGTATCTGGTCAATGAGATGCAGGTACTCGTCCCCGTCAATGACGGTCTTGGAGCTGAAGGGGAGGTGCCAGCTCCTGTCCAGCAACAATTCCTCCAGCCGGTCAACCCAGTAATCAATGTCGATTTTGGTTCCCCCCTTTCTGATGGCGCGGAGCCTCAGTGATCCCGCAGCGAAACAATCTTGATCCTGTCCCCGTGGCTTTTGCCCGGTTCCTTCAACTTCCTCTTCAGGGCCAGGATGACATGGGGTGGCACCATCCCTTCCAGCGATCCACCCAGCATGGCGATCTCCTTCACCACACTGGAACTGAGGAAGGAGTACTCCTGACTGGTCATGAGGCACACGGTATCCACATCCGGCGCCAGATTTCTGTTGGTCAGAGCCAACTGGAACTCCCACTCAAAGTCGGACAGCACCCGCAAGCCGCGCACCACCACCCGGGCCCCCTTCTGGCGGGCATACTGGACCGTCAGGCCGTCGTAGCTCTCCACGGTCACGTTGGGCAGGTGCTTCAGGGCCTCCTTGGTCATGGCCAGGCGCTCTTCCGTGGAGAAGAGCAGGTCCTTGAGGGGACGCGCGTACACGGCGACGATCAGTTTATCGAAGATGGCCGCCGCCCGGGTGGCGATATCCACATGGCCGTTGGTGATGGGATCAAAGGTTGCCGGGTAGACGGCAATGGTCATGAAACGGTCTCCTTTAACTCAAATCTCCCTCGCCCCGCCAGAAGGCCCTCACCTTCTGGGCCAGGGGGGCGTGCTCCGGAGCGACGAGATCCGGGTCGCGACGGAAGATCTCTATGGCCTCGGCCCGGGCTCGCTCCAGGATGGTCACGTCGCTGAGTTTGGCCACCTTGAGGTCGGGCAGCCCGCTCTGGCGGGTGCCAAAGAACTCGCCCGGCCCCCGCAGCTTGAGGTCCTCCTCGGCCAGGCGGAAGCCATCCTGGGTGCTCTCGATGGCCTTGAGTCGCTCCTCGGCTCCGGCGGTGGGTGAGTCAGCCAGGAGCAGGCAATAGGACTGATGCTCGCCCCGTCCCACCCGGCCACGGAACTGGTGCAACTGGGCCAACCCAAAGCGGTCGGCGCCCTCGATGAGCATCACCGTGGCGTTGGGCACATCAATGCCCACCTCGACCACCGGAGTGGAGACCAGGATGTCCATCTGGCCTCCATAGAACTGCTCCATGACGGCTTCCTTCTCCTCCCCCTTCATCCGACCATGGAGCAAACCCAGGCGCAGGTCGGGGAAGATCTCCTTCTGGAGCCGCTCGTACTCGGCCACGGCGGCCTTGGCCTCGATCTTCTCCGACTCCTCGATGAGGGGGCAGATGATGAAGGCCTGCCGCCCCTGCTCGATCTGGCTCCGCACGAAGCTGTAGGCCCGCTCCCGCTCGCGGGGCAGGAGCCACTTGGTCTTGATCTCCTGGCGTCCCGGAGGCATCTCATCTATGATGGAGATGTCCAGATCGCCATAGACCGTCAGGGCCAGAGTGCGGGGGATGGGGGTGGCACTCATGACCAGGACGTGGGGGAAGTACCCTTTCTGGCGCAGGGTGGCCCGTTGGGTGACGCCGAAGCGGTGCTGCTCGTCAATGATGGCCAGGCCCAGGTCTTTGAAGCTTACTCCCTCCTGGATCAGGGCGTGGGTGCCGATGACGATGTTGGCCTCGCCCGCCGCGATTTCCTCGTGGATACGCTCCTTCTCCGCTCTGGACAGGCTGCCGATAAGGAGGCGGATAGAGGGGACGAAGGGCGGTTCCTTTAACTCCTCCCCCAGCAGGTGGCTGATGGTGCCATAATGCTGCTCCGCCAGGATCTCTGTGGGAGCCATCAGGACCGCTTGATAGCCATTGGCCACGGCCATGAGCATGGCTGCCGCAGCCACCACCGTCTTGCCTGAGCCCACGTCGCCTTGCAGGAGCCGGCTCATGGGCCGCGAGCGCTTGAGGTCCTCCAGGATCTCTCGCAGAGCCCGCTGCTGGGCGTCGGTCAGGGTGAAGGGCAGGGCCTCCAGGAAGGCCCGCAGCAGCTCTTCATCTATGGTCATAGGCCGGCCCACCTGCTTCTGCCAGCTCCGCCTCTGGCGCAGGACGCCCAACTGGATCAGGAGGAACTCGTCGAAGCACAGGCGCCGCCGCGCCTCCCGCACCATCTCCCAGTTGTCGGGGAAGTGGATCTGGCCCAGGGCTGTGGGCAGGTCCAGGAGCCCCTCCCTCTCCCGCACGTGATCGGGCAGGTGCTCCGGCATTCGAGGGGCCCAGTGGTCAACGGTCCGCTTCATCAGGCGGCGCAGCCAGCGGGCGCTGAGCCCCTCGGTCAGGGGGTAGACGGGCACCAGGCGCGCGGTGTGGATCAGTTCTTTCTCCAGGGGTTCCCAGGAGGGTGACTGGAAGGTGAGGCGCCCCAGATATTTGTCCACCCTGCCGCTGATAACGATCTGGCGGCCGGGCTTCAACTGCTTAACCAGGTAGGGCTGATTGAACCAAGTGGCCTGGATGGTTCCTGTGCCATCGGAGAGGATGCTGGTGATCACCGTCCCCCCGCTGCGGGTCTGGCGGCTCTTCGTCTGCCACACGGTGCCGACGATGGTCACCTCCTCGCCGTACTGCAGCTTGTTGATGGTCTTCAGGGCGCTGAAGTCATCGTAACGGCGGGGGATGAGGTACAGCAGGTCGCGAATGGTCGCCACGCCCAGGCGGGCCAGGCGTCGCGCGTAAGCCGTGCTGATGCCGGTCAGCCGGGTGACAGGCGAGTCAAGGTCCAGACCGGGAACCTCTTGAGAGGGCCTGGGCCCTGCTCTGGGAACCACACGCTTCCTGGGGACTTCAGGTACCCCCTCGGCCCCCAGCTTGTTCAGGACCTCCCGAACGATCCCTTCTCGCTCCTCCTGTTCCTTCGCTCCATACCCTGCCAGGAGGGCCATGATCTCCTCTACCAACTGGACCTGTGGGGGGTCCTCAATCGCTTCACTGGCCTCCTTCTGCCACCGGGGGAGGAACCGCTCTAGCCCCCCGATCACGGCCCGATCCCGGTAGCCCTGGTCCTTTTCCAACGTTAATATCTTGGTTAGTTTCTCAAAGGCCGACGCCATACGACCTCCGTTAATAATTGCGCAGGGTATCAAAACCCCACAATTGGGCAGCAGTGTGGGCCCTAAGGCAAGTGCACCTACGCTGGTATCTCCGTCACCTCGGCCGGGCCGTTGAGTGTGAGCACCATCTGGTTGAGCACGTTACGCCCCAGAACAAGGTCGGTGCCGGCCGGCACGCCTGCCACGTGGACCTTGGGGAGTATGTAGGGGCCGATCTCCATCTGCACGAGATAGATATTCACCGGCCGACTCTCTTTCCACAGCCAGATCAGCCGGCCGGTAGCGATGCTGACGGCGCCAATCTGCTCCAGCAGGTCAACCGGGACCAGTGTGCCATCAGCCCCGGAATCAACTAGAGCTATCTCCGGACCGATCGCTTCGCCCGAGTGTGGAGCCACCAGTGTGATGTCAACAACTGGCATGGAAGGGTCGTAGTCCGTGCTGTAGGAATAGGTGTAGAGCTTCATCACTCGTACTCAAGATGTGGCGAACGCATGACCCAGACCTCTTCGAGAGCAGGGGTGACCCGTTTGACGAGGATGCCGACCATAGGGAATCGCTGACGGATGCGCAAGTACAGGGCCAGTTCGTCGGCATCAGAATCAATCACCCGCCCTTCGTGCATGGCGATGAATTGACCCGCATATTGGTCAAGCAACTGGGCGTGCTGGGCGCGGAAGTGCTGCTCCTCGCGGCGTATCTTCTTCTCGGCTTCCTGCCGCAAGTAGCAGCGGATCGCCTTGTCAACCAATGCCTCAATGGTAATCCCCAAATTGTCGGCGACTTGCCACAGGCTAGCTGCCGTCTCCTCTGCCATTGACAGGGCTGCTGTTCCCTTGATTCTCTTCCTCTTACCGCTCATTTCTCCTCCCTCGTTGCCTCATTACACAAGCCACACCCACCGCCCCGGGGCCAGCGTGGGCTCCCAGCACAGGGCCCGCCTCGGCGATGGGGATACGATCCACGGGATGGATGGGTGCCAGCATTTCCCGTACCCGCTGAGCCAGGCCCGGGTCATGGGTGTGGATTATGGCAGCCTCCTCCAGGGGAGCCATGTGGGCGATCATCTCCACCAGCCGTTGGAGGGCCTTCCTCTTGGTCCTCACGTTCTCTACGGGCAAAACCTCGCTATCCAGGACCTGGAGGATGGGCTTCACCTGTAAGAGGGTGCCCATCAGGGCCTGGGCCTTGCCGATGCGCCCCCCGCGATGGGCGTACTCCAGGGTGTCCAGCACAGCCAGCAGCCGCAGGCGAGGGATCATCTCTTGGGCCAGAGCAACGATTTCATCCAGGCCCTTCCCCTGATGCGCCGCGCGGGCGGCGGCGATAACGAGCCAGCCCAGGGCCATGGAGATCTGAGTGGAATCAATGATGGCAATCTCCAACTCAGGCAATGCCTGGGCTGCAGTGTAGGCCGAATTGAGGGTGCCGCTCACGGCTGCAGGGATGTGCAGGGAGATAATCTGCTTCGTCTCGCGGCCCAGGCGCCGATAGACCTCCTCGAAGGCTCCTACGGAAGGCTGGGAGGTGGTGGGCAGGGTCTCACTCTGGGTCAGCTTGGCGTAGAACTCCTCGCTGGTGAGGTCAATGCCGTCGCGATAGACCTCCTGGCCGAAGTGGACGTTGGTGGGCACGACGGTGATGCCCAGCTCCTGAACTATCTCGGATGGGATGTTGGCCAGGCTGTCCGTGACGACTCGAACTTTCTCCATCTCTCACTCAGCCGACAGAATATAATGGTAATGGGGTTGCCCCCCATCAATGACCTCTACCTCCTGCTCGGGGTAGGCAGCCTGGATCTTCTCCGCCAGCGCCTCGGCCTGTTCCTGGCTGACGTCCTGGCCGAAATAGACGGTGATGATCTCGTACTGACTGGCCTCCATCTGGCGCAGCATCTCCAGGGCCACCTCGTCCACGTGGTGGCCTGAGGCCGTCAGGTTCCCGTTCAGAAGGCCGATGATCTCCCCCTCAGCCACCTCCACGCCGTTGACCTGGGCGGAGCGGACGGCCCATGTAATCTCCGCTGTCTGGATGTGCTCCATGGCTCGCTCCATGGAACGCGCATTGGTCTCCAGATCAGCCTGGTAGTTGAAGGCCAGGAGGGCGCTGATGCCCTGAGGGACCGTCTTAGTGGGCACAATGATCACCTGCTTGGAGGTCAGCTCCCTGGCTTGTTGAGCGGTGAGGATGATGTTCTTGTTGTTGGGCAGAACGATGACGTTGTCCGTGGTCAGAGACTCGATGGCCTGCAGGAGCTCCTCGGTGCTGGGGTTCATGGTCTGCCCCCCGGGCACGATGGCGCTGGCTCCCAGGCTCTCGAAGACGCGGCTCAGCCCCGGGCCGGGGGCCACGGCCACGATGCCGATGTCGCTCAGCTCCTCGACCGGCGCTGGCGGCTTCCTCTCCTCCTCCAGGGGCAGGCTCAGGAAGTCCCGATGCTGGTCCTGCATGTTATCAATCTTGATCTTGCGCAGGATGCCCTTGCTGGTGGCGTACTCCAAGACCTGGCCCGGGTGGAAGGTATGCACGTGGACGCGGATCAGATAGTCGTCCCCCACCACCAGGGCCGAATCGCCCATGGCCGTGATCTTCTCCCGCACCTCCTCGTAATTGAGGTTCTGTCCTTGTAGAATGAACTCAGTACAATAGCCGTACTGCATCTCCTCGTGTATCGGGCCAGGACTCACTTTAGCCACTGCCATTTCTGCGGGCATAACCACCTCCATCGGTTCCCCCTTGAGGAAGCGCAGAGCGCCCTCCAGGATAACGAAAAGCCCCTGTCCTCCGGCGTCAACCACGCCGGCCTCGGCCAGCACGTCCAGAAGGGTGGGCGTCCTGGCCACCGATTCCCTGGCCGCGGCCACAGTGCGCTCCAGAACGTACAGCAGGTCGTCCGACTCCCGGGCGGCAACCGCAGCCGCCTCAGCCGCCTCCCGGCCCACGGTGAGGATGGTACCCTCCACGGGCTTGATGACGCCCTTGTAAGCCGTGTCGGAGCCCTCCTGCATGGCTACGGCGAAGTCCGCCCCGTTGAAGGTCTCCTTCTTGTCCAGGGCACGGGCAAAGCCGCGCAGCAACTGGGAGAGGATAACGCCCGAGTTGCCCCGTGCCCCCATGAGGGAGCCGTGGGCTACGGCGTGGGCTATAACCGATGCGGAGTGCTCCGGCGAGTCGGCGATCTCGGCCAGGGCCGCCTGCATGGTGAGAAGCATGTTGGTGCCGGTGTCTCCATCGGGCACAGGGAAGACGTTCAGGGCGTTGATGGCCTTGGCGTTCCGCTCCAGCCAGGCGGTGCCTGCCTCCAGGAGCCGTTTGAGCTCCTGGCCATCGCACGAGCGCCCTGGTCCCTGGCTCTGGGATGCCTTTTCCACTGCCAAATCCGACCTACCTCCGTCCCCTTCGCTCAGCGCCCCTCGTCAATCTCTGTTGCTGATCCGCAGGCCCTGCACGTGGACGTTTACCCGGGCCACGGGCACGCCCAGGGCCTTCTCCACGCTGAACTTCACACTCCGCATGATGTTGTGGGCCACTTCGGAGATCCGTGTGCCATATTCGATGACCACGTACAGGTCAATGACGATCTCGCGGTTGATCAGCCGCGCCTCCACCCCCCGCCGGGGGTTGTCCCGACGAAGCACCTCGGCCAGGCCATGGCACAGGCCGGGCGACGACATGCCCACCACGCCATAGCAGCCCAGCACCGCCTGGCTGGCCAGGCTGGCCACCGCCGTGGGCGAGATCTCGATCTTACCAAGCTTGGTCTCCGCACTCATCCTTTCCACCTCGCGGGTCAGAGCTTCCCGATTTGCAAAAACGACCTTGTTGTGGTATCATTATGCCCCGCAAAGGGGGTGAGAAACGATGGCCAAATGTGATATCTGTGGCAAGGGCCCGCAGTTTGGGCACAACGTCAGCCACTCCATGCGCCACACCAAGCGCATGTGGCGGCCCAACATCCAGAAGGCCACCATCGTTGAGGGCGGCAGGAGGCGGCGCATCAACGTCTGCGCCAAGTGTTTGAAGACGCTGCGCAAGGTGTGATCGCGGATCGTTCTACGTGTTACCGGCCAGCCTCGATCCCACGGGGCTGGCTTTTTCTTCGCCAAAGACGAGGAGGGTTCCGCGTGGTATCGCTGATGATATTCATCCCCTGTTTATAACACCTCTCTCGCTATAAGGTTGTTTGTCGGTACATCACGATTTAGGCTGGAAAAGGGACATCCTTACCCGTTTCGGCGGCGGAGACGCTGCCTCCGAGCGACAAGTTGTGATTTACCGGTAATAATAGGGGAAATCCCTCAGATACTCACTCTTAATCTGCTCTTGAGGTTTCCTATAAAACTCTAGAACTGTGAGATCTATCTTGCCTTTTGCGTAGAGGTCTTCGAACAAAGCAACCACTTTATCATCGACATTATCTCTGAATTCCTCTATTTCGGCGGCGGTAAAAGGGCGGTCAAACCAAGTTTCTAGCCACCAGTGCATCTCTGGTATGAACATCCAACCCTTTCCAGAAAAGGCGGTTAATGAACGCACCCTGGCATCTTTAACATCAAATGGACGGGGACCGCTCGAGCAGGCAGATACGCTAGCTATTCCAAGAAGCAAAGCCAAAGTTATTAACAGTGTGATTTTACGAGCCATTTGTCCACTCCTTTCGTTCCTAATTCATTGCTTGAGACAAGTCATCCCAGGAAGGTAGAGAAGAAGCGATACGTCTGATGACATCCTTTCTGCAGAGAGGGCTGGCTTGTATTTCTGTCATCACCAGGCTGAGGAGAGAGATCAGGGAGGTCAACCAGCGACCTCCTCTCGAAGCCCCAGCCAGCTTTGTAGCATTTCAACGGCCACTTTCCAATCAAGCCAATCGTCCTCTTCGGCCATAAGAGCGCGCCCCAGCGATTGTCGCTGCTCTGGTGATAGATTCTCAGACTGCAACATCGCCGCACGCTCACGTACGTACTGAGTGAACTTCGTGAAGTTCATCCCATATTTTCGTTCCAGTTCAGCTATTTGGTGTTGGTGTGAGGATGTTTGTCGAGTGATATAGTCCTGCATCTCGATTTCCGTACCGCTGGCGTTATATCTCTTCCAAATCGTCATATGGCGAGTGATAACCGCCTTCGATCATCCGCCGCAACAATTCGTTGCCCTCTGCTAATGAGAGCAGGCCTCTCTCAACTGCCAGCCTCAGTATGCCCAATGTTCCGGTGACCTCCAGGCCGACCTGGCGAAGGGCTCTCCGAGCTGCTAAGTCATCAGTCAGTACTAACCAGCCTCGGTGCTGGGCTATCGCCAGGCAGGAAGCCTCACCATATCCCAACCTGCGTGTGAAGTCTCGGAAGCTTTGCTCCTCAGCGGGGCTCTCGAAGCCGACTAACTCAAGCCAAGCTTCCTTCCCAATGCCTATCTCTCCTTCGGCTCGTTCCATAAAGGCATACCCTTCGTCAATGCCCCGCAGAACCTCCTCGCGCACCTCATAGGTGATATATACCTTGCTGAAAAGAGCCTGCAGCAAGTCCAAGCGACCTACCAGACAGAAGTTAGAAAGGACGGTGTTATTGACGACTCGTGGCATCCAGGTGTCTCCGCAGCGTAGCGATCTCCTCCAGGGCCTCCTCTTGGGTTTCCGGCCCCATGCGGAGTTGAATGCCCCGGCTCAATAGAATCTCCTTCATCTGTTCGAAGCTCACTCCGGCGGTATTGGCTGCTTTACCCAGAGAGATGTCTTCGGTTTGATAGCGGTGGATCGCCAATTCGATTCGCAATTGTGGTCTCTCCCGTAGGAGAGATTTGAGGGCGTCTTGAACGACGGCTTCCTCGCTCTCATATAACCTCGCTTCCACGAAATCTCGCGTTCGCAACATTTAGATGGCCTCCCTTATTTTCCTCATCGCTTCGGCCACGGACACCCCCGCCCCGAAGATCGCCTCCCCGGCGACGAGCACGTTGGCTCCGGCAGCCACCACCTTCGGCGCGGTCTGGGCGTTGATCCCCCCGTCCACCTCCAGCTCCACATCAAGGCCCCTCTCGGTCAGCATCCCCCGCAACCGCTCGATCTTGGGCAGCATGCTCTCGATGAAGGCCTGCCCGCCGAAGCCGGGGTTGACCGTCATGAGGAGGATCAAATCCACGTACTCCAAAATCTCCTCCAGGCTGCTCAAAGGGGTGGCGGGGTTGAGGGAAACGCCGGCCTTGCCTCCGAGCTCCCGGATCTGCTCCACCGTGCGGTGCAGGTGGGAGGACGCCTCCACATGGACGGTGATGATGTCGGCTCCCGCCTGAGCGAAGCGGGCGAGATAGCGCTCAGGGGCCTCGATCATCAGGTGCACGTCCAGAGGCAGCCTCGTCACCCGCCGAACCGCCTCCACCACCAGAGGCCCCACGGTGATGTTGGGGACGAAGTGGCCATCCATGACGTCAATGTGGATGTAGTCGGCGCCGGCCGCCTCGGCCTCAGCCACCTGCTCCCCCAGCCGGGCGAAATCGGCCGACAGGATGGAAGGAGCGATCTTGATCAAGGGACATCTCCCGGGCTAATCATACACCGGGTCCCACAAAAAGGCAAACCTTCCCACCATTCACGATCATCACCGTGCATCCTGCATCCTGTATCGTGACCTCAACTGCCCGCAGCCGGCCTGGATGTCGAGGCCCCTCCTCACCCGCAGGGTGGTGGGGATGCCGCGCCGCTCCAGCTCCTGCTGGAAGGCCAGGGTCCGCTCGTAGGGTGAAGGGCCGTGGGGATAGCCCTCGGTGGGGTTAAGGGGGATGAGGTTGACGTGGCACAGGAGCCCATCCAAGAGATCACCCAGTTGCCGCGCCAGCTCGAGCGAGTCGTTGACCCCGTCAATGAGAGCATACTCGAAGGTAACCCGCCGCCCGGTGCGAGCCACGTAGTCCCGGCAGGCGGCCATCAACTGGTCGAGAGGGTACCGTCTGCTGGGAGGTACCAACTGGTTCCGCAGGTCGTCGTTAGGCGCGTGCAGGGAGACGGCCAAACCCACCTGGAGCTTCTCCCGGCTCAGCCGCTGGATGCCGGGCACCCAGCCCACCGTGGACAGGGTCATGCGTCGTGCTCCCAGCCCGAAGCCCTGGGGATCGTGCAGCGTCTCGATGGCCTGCCAGGTGGCGTCGTAATTGACCAGGGGCTCTCCCATGCCCATAAAGACCACGTTGGTCAGTGATGAGGAACGAGGGATGAGCGACGAGGGCTGGGGGACGCGTTGACCCGTTGCCTCCTCCTGCGTTGACCCGTTGCCTTCCTTCAACTGCCGAGCAAAGTATAGCACTTGCTCCACGATTTCCCCAGCAGTGAGATTCCGCACAAAACCCATCTGCCCCGTGGCGCAGAAGACGCAGCCCATGGCACAGCCCACCTGGGTCGAGGCGCAGACCGTGTTCCGCTCTCGTGCCGGGCCTGCTCTCTTAACTCGATGCTTAGCCCTGGCTCTCTTGCCCAGATGGCGAGCAGCCCCGTCATTATAATACATCAACACGCTCTCGATAGTTTCGCCATCCTGAAGCTGAAACAGGACCTTGCGAGCCAGCCCATCGCTGGACACGGTCTCCGCCACGGGGACCAGGGTGTGGATGACGGCTACCTCTGCCAGTCTCTCCCGCAGGGCCCGGGGCAGGTTGGTCATCTGGGCGAAGTCAGTGGCCAGGGAGTGGTAGAGCCAGCCCCGGAGCTGGTCGGCCCGATAGCGGGGCTCGCCCAGGGAGGTCACAAGCTCCTCCAGTTGGGCCGGGGTCAGGTCGAAGAGAGCGATTTTCTGGGGCCAGGTGCCCCTAGCTTTCATCGCGGCTCATCCCGCCCAGGAGGAAGAGGTAGTAGAGCAGGGTGGAGATGGCCTGGGCCAGGGCGGCCACGTAGGTCAACGCCGCCGCCGAGAGGACGCTTTTGGCCCCCTCCAGGTCCCGGGTGCCCACCAGCCCGTAGGAGCGCAGCATCCGCAGGGCCCGGTTGCTGGCATCCCACTCCACAGGCAGGGTGATCAGGGCGAAGACCACGCTGCCGGAGAAGAAGATGACGCCCAGCCAGGCCAGGCCGGTGAGACCGATGACGATGCCCAGGATGAAGAGGATGGGGCCCAGCCAGGAGCCCAGAGTAACCACGGGCACCAGTCCAGAACGTAATCTCAGAGGCGCGTAGGCCCGCGCGTCCTGGACGGCGTGTCCCACCTCGTGGGCCACGATCCCCAGGGCGGCGATGGACTGGCTGTGGGCTACCTCCCGCGAGAGGCGCAGCACCTTGCGGCGGGGATCGTAGTGATCGCTCAACTGGCCCGGCGTGCCCTCGATGGAGACGTGGCCCAGCCCGTTGGCCTCCAGCAGCCACTGGGCCGCCTGCAACCCGCTGACACCCCTCATGTTGGGGACGCGAGAGTACCTGCTGTAGGCCGACCGTACCTTGAACTGCGCGTAGAGGGCCAGCAGCAGGGCTGGCAGAGCGAAGACCAGATACATGGGGTCAAAGTAGAATCCTGGGTAGAACATCTTATGGCCTCCTCAAAACGCCGTTTTCTATATTATAAATGATAGCACAAGAACGGCGCTCCATCAAGTTGAGCCCCATATTGCCTGCCACGCAGCCCGCAGGTGCTCGATATCTTCAAAGACCAGGTCCGGCGCGACGGGCGAGCGCTCCAGGTCCCGGCGGGTGGTGACCCCGGACAGGACCAGGATGGTCATCAGGCCCGCCTCCTGGCCACCCAGGATGTCCGTCTCCAGCCGATCCCCCAGCACGGCCGTGGCCCCTCGATCCGTACCCATGCGGGCCAGGGCCAGGTCGAAGATGGCTCGCTGGGGCTTGCCGATGACCAGGGGCTTAACGTCCGTAGCCACCTCCACAGCGGCCAGGATGGCGCCGCAGCCGGGCACGATCCCCTCCTCGGCGGGGAAAGTCCTGTCAGGATTGGTGCCGATGAACTTCGCCCCATGGCGGATGGCCAGAGTGGCGATTCGCAGCTTGTCGTAGGTGAGACGGGTGTCCATGCCCACCACCACGAAAGCGACATCCTCTTCGGCCATAGCGAAGCCCCGCCGGGCGATCTCGCTCTGCAGCCCCTCCTCGCCGATGACGTAAACCCTGGCCCCCGGCGGCGCCACCCGCTCCAGGTACATGGCCGTGGCCTGGGCCGAGGTGAGGATAACCTCCTCGTCCACGTGGATGCCCATGCGCTGGAGCTTGGCCACGTACTGGGCTGGCGTGCGGGTGGAGTTGTTGGTCAGCAGCAGGAAAGGTGTCTCTCCAGCCTGTAGCACCTGGATAAACTCCCTGGCCCCCGCCAGCGGCCGATCCCCCCGGTAGAGGACGCCGTCCATATCAATAATGAAGCCCTGAACCGAGGCTAGCCTCTTCACGCATAATCCTCCGGCGTATCCACATCCAGGAGTATCGCCTCGGACTCAACCTCCACCCTCTCCACCCGCTGAGGGTACTTCTCGATGAGGGCGCGACCACCCACATCGCCCTGCAGGGCCGCGAGCTCCGGGAAGAGGGCGCGGTCGAAGAGGACGGGGTTGCCCCGCCGGCCTTTGTAGACGGGGGCGACGATGGGGCCCAGGGTGCGGCGGTGCCGCTCGACCAGCCGTTCCACGAGATCGGGCGTGAGCCCCGGCTGGTCGGCCAGGACGAAGAGGGCCGCCATCGCGTTGGGACCCACCTCCCCTAGGCCCGCCCGCACCGAGGTGCTCAGCCCCCCATCCCAACGTTCGTTCACCACAATCCTGACCGGCCGCTCCCCCAGGGCGGCGCCTACAGCCTCCGCCTGAGCCCCCAGGACGACGATCACTTCGTGGACGGGCGAGGCCAGGAGGACGTCCACCACGTGCTCCAGCATCGTTTTCTCACCCCAGGGGAGGAGCTGTTTGGGCTGCCCGAAGCGCTGCGAGGCCCCCGCCGCCAGCACGACGGCGGCCACCCGTCCCCAGACCTCCTGGACGGGATCGTCCCCCGCTACGGCGGCCAGAAGCACCCGCTCGATGGCCGGCGTGTCCAGCAGGAGCCGGGCTGCCTCCCGCGCCCCCGCCAGCCCCGTGGAATTGTCCTTATTCCACGGGGCCAGCGCCTCCCCGCCCTCGACCTTGTTGAGGAGGGGGACGACGCGGGCCCCCGGCGGTGCGCCCTTCAGCCCGCCCTGGGGGTGGGCGAGAACGGCGGCCACGACCTGGGGCGTGATCTCGTCGCCCGGGGCGATCCTGGCCAGGGCGGCCACCCGCTCCGGGCGGTGGACCGTCTCCTGGGACAGGGGTTGGCCCAGGGCGTCGGCGGCGGCCAGGGGGACGAGGATGGTGGTGGCCCTGGGGACGACGGGTTCGTGGGGGGCGGGGACCTTGAGGGAGCGCCCCCGGGCCCCGTCGCCCTCGACGATGACGGCGTCCACCCCGGGCAGGGCCGCGACCCGGGCCACCAGGTCGGGGGGCAGGCCCCGCAGCTTCCCCTTCTCATCAGCGATGCGCCCCGTGGCGACGGTCACGCAGTGGTGCTTTTCCAGGGCCCCCTGGAGCTGTCGGAGCAGCGCGGCGGGGTCAGGGTTGAGGATGACGTGCTCGCTCTGGGCCGGCGTGGGGGGGCGGATGAGCGTGGTGGTAGTGGTCACCACACGCCAGCCTGCCCCGGCCAGCTCCTGGGCCAGGCGGTACATGGCCGTCGTCTTCCCCCCCGCTCCCACGAGGGTGATGACGTCGCCTTTTTCGACGTTCAGAGCTTTACTCAGATGCACCGGCACCTCCTGCGAGGGCGGCCAATTCCTGCTGCGCTCGCTGGAGATTGTTTCGGACGATCTCCGCCCACTCAGGGAGCATATCGGGGCGGCCCAGCACCTCCAGGGCCCTCTGGAAGCAGGCGATGGCCTCCTCCAGGTTCTCCGCCCGATCCCCCCGGATGCGGTTCCTGTAGGCGGCGCCCAGGTTGTTCTGGGTCATGGCCCAGTCGGCGGGGAAGTCGGCCCGGGTGTAGACCTCCAGCGCCCTCTGGTAGCAGGCGATGGC